>NZ_BAAAYB010000150.1:0-128633 GCF_039535905.1 Kitasatospora albolonga
GAGCAGGTACTCGGGGCCGGGGTGGTGGGTGCGGGCGTGCTCGACCATGGCCGGCGAGCTGTCGAGGCCGACCACCTCGCGGCCCGCCGTGCGGTGCAGCCAGGCGGCGTCGCGGCCGGTGCCGCAGCCGAGGTCCAGGACCCGGGGGCCGGCGCCGTGGGCGCGGAGCACGGACTCGGCCCAGCGGGCGGCCAGGTGGTCGGGGTCGGGGAAGCGCAGCTCGTACAGCGCGGGGGTGTCGGTCAGCAGGTTGCCGCTGGTGGCGGGGCCGGTGGTGGGGTCCGTACCGGTGGAGGTGGTCATGTGGGCGCTCCGAGCGGGGAGTTGGGGTCGGGGAGCGAGTCGCGTCGGCGGGCGACGGCGGCGGCGCAGGCCAGGCCGAGGGCGCCGCAGAGCAGCCACGGCGCCCAGCGGGCGGCGTCCATGGCCCAGCCGACGGCCGCGTTGCCGAGGGCGGCGGCCAGGCCGGAGACCAGGTAGAAGACGCCGTAGTAGGTGCCGGTGAGCCGTTCGCGGCCGAAGGCGGGTATCAGCTCCAGCACGAAGGGCTGGGAGATCATCACGCCGATCCGCAGCAGCACGACGGCCAGCAGCACCGGCACCGGCCCCGGTATCAGCAGCGGGGGCAGGAAGCCGAGCCCCGCCACCAGCATCCCGACCGCTATCCACCGCCCCCCGGCCGCCGAGTTGCTGCAGCCGGGCGGTGATCCGGAGCTGGAGGGCGAGGTTGACCACGGTGCTGACCAGGAAGAGCAGGCCGACCGCGCCCTCCCAACCGGTGGTCTCCCTGGCCGCCTGCGGCAGCAGCAGGTAGAGCTGGCTCTCCAGGGCGTAGAGGCCGACCAGCGCCAGTGAGAAGGCGAGGAAGGGCCGGTCGGTGAGCACCTCCCGCCAGTCGCCCAGCACCCGGGTGCCGGTCGGCTCCACCCGGTGGACGGGCAGCACCAGGGCCTGGGCCACCGTCAGCAGGGCGAAGATCCCGGCGGCGGTGAGCGCCGCGACCCGGAAGTCCACCAGGAGCAGGACGGTGCCGAGCACCGGGCCGAGCAGGGCGCCGGTGTTGGCGAAGACGCTGAACAGCGCGAAGGCCTCGGCTCTGCGCTCCCCCGCCTCCTGGGCCAGGTAGGCCCGCACGGCCGGGTTGAACAGCGCGCCGGCCAGGCCGCTGAGCAGCGAGGCGGCCAGCAGCACCGGCAGCCCGTCGCCGAGGGCGAACAGGCCGAACCCGAGGGTGCGCAGGCCGCAGCCCGCGATGATCACGCCCCGGGCGCCGAGCCGGTCTGCCGCGGAACCACCCAGGATGAACAGACCCTGCTGGCTGAGGTTGCGCACCCCGAGCACCACGCCGACGGCCACCGCCGACATCCCGAGGTCCCCGCCGAGGTGGGTGGCCAGGTACGGGATCAGCAGGTAGAAGCCGGTGTTGACGCCCAGTTGGTTGACCAGCAGCAGCCGGACCGGGAGCGGGAACGAGCGCAGCGCGCGAAGGGTTCTCACCGGGTGGCGGCCGGCTCGGCGAGGTGGACGGGCTCCGCCGGGTGGACGCCGAGACCGGCCCGGTCGGCGGCCCGGACCACGCCGTCGGTGCCGCCGATGCCGCGCCAGGGGTCGTGCCGCAGCAGCAGGTGGCCGTCCAGGTCGACCCAGCGGGCCCGGTCCACCAGGTGCACGGCGGGGGCGATGCCGAGCGAACTGGCCGTCAGGCAGCCGAGCATGACCTCGGTGCCGCTGCCGTGCAGGGCGGCGCAGATCCGCAGCGCGGCCGAGACCCCGCCGCACTTGGCCAGCTTGACGTTGACCCCCTGCACCCGGCCGGCCAGCCGCTCGGCCTCCTCCTCGGTCGCCGCGTCCTCGTCCGCGATCACCGGCAGCGGGGAGGCTGCCGCCACCTCGGCCAGCCACTCCGGGTGGCCGGGCGCGGTGGGCTGCTCGACAGCGGTGACGCCGAGCTCGGCGAAGCGCGGGATCAGGTCGAGCGAAGTGCGCACCGTCCAGGCCCCGTTGGGGTCGAGCAGCAGCTCGGCCTCGGGGGCGCCGATCCGCACCGCCGCCACCCGGGCCAGGTCCTCGGCCGGATCGGGCGAGCCCGCCTTCACCTTGACCACCCGGAACCCGGCCACCGCCAGCCTGGCCGCCTCGGCGGCGGCCCGGACGGGGTCGGTGATGCCGATGGTGCGGGCGGTGGCGGCGATCGGCGGGCGGAGCGTTCCCAGGAGTTGGTGGACGGGGGCACCGGCCCGCTTGCCGACCAGGTCGAGCAGGGCGGACTCCACCCCCGCCAGCACGCCGGGGGCGAGCTCCTTGAACGGGGCGTCCCCGCGCTGGAGTTCGACGAGGGCGGTCTCCGGGTCCGGGTAGCGGGCCAGGTCGAGGTCCTGCACCTCGCGGCGGATGCGGTCGGTCGGCAGCTTCAGGTACTCGCTGGCCACCACCTCGCCGTAGCCGCTCAACCCGCCGTGTCGCAGGGCGAGTTCGACCGCGTCGCGGGCGGCCATCACCGAGCGGGAGATGCGGAGCGGTTCGGTCAGGGTGAGCTGCACCACCCGTATGTCGAGCTTCACTTGCGGTCCTCCTGGGGGCCGGTGGGGCGGGTGGTGGCGCGGGTGGGGCCGGGGGCAGGGACGATCGGGTGGTGGTCGGCGGCGGGGGCGAGGGGGTCGATGACGGTGCGGCAACGCGCCCAGCCGGCGACCTCGACGGCGCCCGGGTGCGGGATCTCCACCGGGCGGGTGACGGGCGCCGGCAGGCCGCGGGCCCGGCACCAGTCGTCGTCGTAGACGGTGCCCAGGTAGCGGTGCGGGCCGTCCGGGAAGACCGTGGCGACCACCGCACCGGGCTGGACCCGGGCCGCCCAGGCCGCCACCAGGGCCACCGCCCCCGTCGACCAACCGCCGCTGACGAAGCTGTGGCGGGCCAGCCGGCGGCAGGCGTCCACCGCCTCCGCCGGGCCGACCCAGTGCACCTCGTCGAAGTGCCGGTAGGCGACGTTGCGCGGGTGGATGCTGCTGCCGAGCCCGCGCATCAGCCGGGGCCGGGCCGGCTGGCCGAAGATGGCCGAGCCGACCGAGTCCACCCCCAGCACCCGCAGCCGGGGCCAGCGGCGGCGCAGCGGCTCCACCAGCCCCGCGCTGTGGCCGCCGGTGCCGACGCTGCACACCAGCACGTCCAGGTGGTCGAGTTGGTCGGTCAGCTCGCGGGCCATCGAGAGGTAGCCGGCGGCGTTGTCCGGGTTGTTGTACTGGTCCGGCCAGTACGCGTCGGGGTTGGCGTCCAGCACCTCGCGCAGCCGGGCCAGCCGGGCCGCCTGCCAGCCGCCCTGCTCGGCGGGCCGGTCGACGAGTTCGAGCCTCGCCCCGTGCGAGCGGAGCAGGCTCCGCATGGACGGCTCCAACTCGGTGTCGCCGACCAGGATCACCGGATGGCCGAGTGCCTGCCCGGCGAAGGCCAGGCCGAGGCCGAGCGTCCCCGAGGTGGACTCCACCACCGGTGCCCCGCAGCGGAGTTCGCCCCGGGCGTGGGCGCCGCGGAGCATCGCGACGGCGGAGCGGGCCTTCATCCCGCCGGCCGCGAGGTGCTCCAACTTGGCGTGGAAGCCCGGCTGTTCGTACGGCAGCGGGGCGGTGATCCGGGCCAGCGGGGTGTGGCCGAGGAGCGCGAGCAGTTCGGGGCGGGCGGTGACCGCCGCCTCGGCGGTGACGGTGCTCAACGGGGGCCTCCGTAGAGGTGGATGGTGCCCGGATTGCCGTCCAGCCAGAAGAACGGGTACGGCTCGGCGCTGACCGCCGTGACGCCCTCGTGCAGCAGCTGCGGCAGGACGGCGCTGCCGGTCTGGGCGAACATCACCAGGGGGGTCGCCGTGCGGCGGGCGTGGGCGGCGAAGGCCTCGAAGCTGCCGTTGCCCAGGGTCATGCCGGAGACCAGCATCGCGTCGCAGTCGGCGAGGGCCGAGGCGGCGTCCTGGTGGACCTCCTCGCCCCACTCCGTGCGGCCACCCTTGAGGTCGCAGGGGACGTAGGCGGTGCCGCGGTCACGCAGGCGCTCCAGGAGGGAGTTGACCACGCCGACCACCAGGACCCGGCGGGCCTCGGCGGGGACCAGGCTCACCACGGCCGCGGCCCGGGCGCGGGAGCGTTCGATCGAACTGCCGCCCGGGATCGGGACGTCGAGCGCACCATTGGCGGGGGTGTGGGGGCGGGCCAGGGCCAGGAACGCGTCGAGTGCGGCGATCCGGACGGCCGGCAGGGGGTGGGTCAGCAGCTCCGCCACGGTCGCACCGACGCACTCCTCCAGTGCGGGGAGTTCCCCGGGCTCGACGGCACAGGACCCGACGGCCTTGCCGACCCGCAGGCTCAGCACCTCGTTCCGGTACCCGCCGGTGCGGCCGTCGTGCCGCACCGCCTGACTGGTGGCGAAGGCCACCGCGACCCGCTCGGCGGCCGGGTCGAGGCCGAACGCCCCGGCCAGCACGCGCTCCACCAGCCGCCCCACGGCACCGCCTGCGGCGGGTTGGGGTTCGGGGCGGAGAGAGACGCCTGCGGCGGGCTGGGGCAGGGCGGTAACGACTGCGCCTGCGGTGAGCTGGGGCTCAGGACACAAGGCGACGCCTGCGGCGGGCTGGGGCAGGGCGGTAAGGACTGCGCCTGCGGCGGACTGGGGCTCAGGGCGGAGGGCGGCGCCTGCGGCGAGCTGGGGCACCGCGGGAAGCACTGCACCTGCGGCGGGCTGGGGTACGGCGGGAAGGGGCGTGCCTGCGGCGGGCGCGGGAGCCGGGTGCGCCGGTCGGGGCCCGACCGGGGCCTCGCGGAGGAGGGTGGGGTTCGGGTTTGGGGTCATGCGCGGGCCGCCTCTTCGGCGTAACACGGGGTCAGGCGGGAGAGGAGGCGTTCGGCGGTGTCGAGGGCGTCGGGGCCCTCGGTGTCGGTGGTCATCAGGTGGCCGAGGTACTCGTTGTTGCTGACCGCGCGGCGGACCTGGCGGCCGGGGTCGGCCAGGGTGAGTTCGACGACGGCGGGCTCGCGGGAGACCTGGTCCGCCCCGTCCACCCCGGTCAGCAGGCCGTCCCGGTCAGGGAGCAGGAAGGTGACGGCGGCACTGGCGACCCCGGTCGGACGGACCGTCAGGTCGGGCTCGTGGCCGAGGGCGACGTCCACCGCCGCTGCCGCCAGGTCGATGCCGGTCACACGGCGGACCAGCTCGGTGATCCGGTTCCCGGCCGGCCGGGGGTTGACCTCGACCACCCGGGGGCCGTGCGGGGTGAGTTTGACCTCGGTGTGGGCCACCACCTGGTCGAGCCCGAGCGCGGCCAGGGCCGCGACCGCCGTCGAGGCGGCGGCAGCGGCGTCGGCACGGCCCAGCGGCGCCGGGAACTGGTGCCCGGTCTCGATGAAGGCGGGTGCTCCGCCGACGGTCTTGCTGGTGACGCCGACCACCTCCGTCCGGCCGCTGCGGGAGACCGTCTCGACGCTGACCTCGGGCCCGGTGAGCAGCTCCTCCAGCAGTACCGCCGGCTCCCGCCGCTGCCCGCGCGCGTTCACCGGGAACTCGTCCAACTCCCGGTAGGCTGCCAGCAGTTCCGCCTCGTTCGCGACCTTGCGGACCAGCATCCCGGCACACAGGTCGACCGGCTTGACCACCAGGGGGTACCCGGCCCCGGCGGCGGCCGCGACCGCCTCGGCCCGGTCCCGGCAGAGCGCGTACCAGGGCCCCGGGACCCCGGCCGCCGCCAGCCGGCCGCGGGTCAGGTCCTTGCGGCAGGCCGCCTCGACGGCCGCTGCCGAGGGGCCCGGCAGGCCGAGGCGTTCGGCCACCAGGGCCACGGTGGGCAGGTAGTAGTCGCAGGAGGAGACCACCCCGTCGAAGCCGAGCACGCCGTGCAGCCGTTCGACGTACGGCAGCAGGGCGGCCGGGTCGTTGGTGTCGGCGGTCAGCACGTTGGCGGCGGCGAGCAGCGGGTGGGCGGTGTCGCCCGGGGCGGCCCGCAGGTAGTGGTGCAGGTCCCTGGTCAGGAAGGTGAACCGGTGGCCGCCCTCCCCGATGGCCCTGGGCAGCAGCCTGCTCATCGATCCGACCCAGCTCTCGATCACCAACAGATGTGCCACGGGACTCCCTCTTCTCCACCCGGCAAGGACGGTGTGAGGCAGCAAGGTACTCGACACACGTTTTCATTTTCAATACAGCTACATGGAAACCATTTCCATGTAAGCTGTGACTCCGGACACCCACCGAGCCCACCGAGGAGCTGACCGATGACCCGTCAACACCCGTACGAGGTACGGCCCGCCCGCCCCGAGGACCTGCCCGGCGCCCGCGCGCTGATCCTGGACACCTTCTACCGCGAGTTCGGCTACGGCTACGTCCCCGCCTGGCACCAGGACGTGGTCGAGCTCGGCCCGACCTACCTCGACCACCCCCGGCACGCGCTCTTCGTCGCCACCGCCGCCGACGGCGAGGTGGTCGGCACCACCGCACTGCACTCGCGCGGCCCGGCCCACCCGCCGCACCCGATCTGGCTGGCCGAGCGCTACCCGTCCGGGCTCACCGCCCAGCTGCTGCGGGTGTACGTCAGGAGCGAACACCGCCGGCACGGACTCGCCCGGCAACTGGTCAATCTGGCAACGGAGTTCGCGATCGCCGACGGCGGATACCAGCACCTCTACCTGCACACCAACGTGGACGTCCCCGGCGCCGAGGCGTTCTGGCGCAGCCTCGCGGTGGAGGTCTGCGACGCCCGGACCACCGGCGAGCACGGCCCCGGCCTGGCCACCGTGCACTTCGAGATCCCGCTCCACCAGGGCGCCGGACGGCCCGGAAAGCTGGCAGGAGTCCGGGTCTAGATGAAGATGGTTGTCATCCCCTAGTGTGAGCGGCCACCGACCGGTCGGACCACGACCGGGCGGTCCTCGCGCTGCCACGAGCAGCCTCCACGTCAGGGCGGACATTGACGACCGGACAGCAGACGGCCCGCCGACCACGGGTCCCGGCCGAACCACTGACGGAGGAGCGGCGCCGCGGCCCCGCGCTGCCGCTGCTCGGCCTGGCCGGCGTGGTGCTGGCCGCCACCGGGGTGCTCGGGCTCGCCGAGGCCGAGGTGGTGCAGGCCTGGCGGACACTGCTGGTCTCGATCGTGGTGGCAGGCATGCCCTTCCTGCTGCTGGGCACCGTGGCGTCTCGGCCAGGCGATCGGGCCTTCGTTCCGCCCTCACCTGTTCGCCGCACGGGCGCCTGCCGAAGCGGCCGGCCCTGGCGGTGCCGGTGGCCGGAGTGGCGGGGGTGGTGCTGCCCGGCTGCGAGTGCGCCTCGGTGCCGGTCGCCGGCAGCCTGATCCGACGGGGCGTCAACCCCGGCGGCCGCGCTGACCTTCCTGCTGGCCGCACCGGCCGTCAACCCGGTGGTGCTGGTCTCCACCGCGATCGCCTTCCCCGGGCAGCCCGGGATGGTGGCGGCCCGGCTGGCCGCCTCGCTGGCCACGGCGGTGGCGATGGGCTGGCTCCTGGGTCCGGTTCGGCCGGGAGGAGTGGCTGCGGCTGGCCCAAGCAGCCGGGTGGGCACGGGCACGGGGGCTCGCGCTGGGAGGAGTTCCGGCGCGGCATGCAGCACGACTTCCTGCACGCGGGGGGCTTCCTGGTGGTCGGCGCGATGCCGCCGCGACCTTCAACGTGGCCGTGCCGCCTGGGGTGTTGGCACTGTTCACCGACTCGCCCTGGGCTCGGTGTGGTGCTCCCTGGGCGCTGCTCGCCGTCCTGCTCTCGGTCTGCTCGGAGGCGGACGCCTTCGTGGCCGCCTCGCTGACCGGCTTCTCGCCGACCGCCCGGCTGGCCTTCATGGTGGTCGGCCCGATGGTGGACCTCAAGCTGATCGCCCTGCAGTCCGGCTCCTTCGGCCGGGGCCTTCGCCGTCCGCTTCACCGGCACCACCTTCGTGGTGGCCGTCCTGGTGAGCGTCCTGATCGGAGCCGTGCTGCTGTGAAGAGGATGACCCACCCGGCCACTGCTGGGCTGCTGCTCGGCGGGGCCCTGCTGCGGATCACCGTCGGCAGCGAGGTGTACCTGCGGTCACGTCAAGGAGGGGCTGCGGCCGATGGTGATCGTCACCGGGGCCGTACTGGTGCTGCTCGGGGCCGCCGGGCTGGTCCGGGAGGGGCGGGCCTGGCTGCGGCAGCCGGTGCTCAACCACCGCCGGGCGGAGGACGGTTCGTACCGCGTGGAGCCGCACGCGGCCCACCCGGCGCACGAGGAGGAGGGCGAGGACGGGCACGGGCACGGGGCCGGGCCCAGGGTGGCGTTCCTGCTCGGGGCACCGGCGCTGGCGCTGCTGTTCTTCGCACCGCCCGCGCTCGGCTCGTACACCGCCTCCCGGGACGGGGCTGCGGGCCGCCGTCGAGCAGGCCGACTACCGGGCGCTGCCGAGCGGGCCGTTGACACCGATGTCGATGCGCGAGTTCATCGGGCGCAGCCAGCACGACAGCGCCGGCCTGGAGGGCCGGCAGGTGGTGCTGACCGGCTTCGTCAGCCGGGGCGGCGGCGGGGTGGACTGGCACCTCAACCGGCTGACCGTCAACTGCTGTGCGGCGGACGCCCGTCCGCTCCGGGTCGCGGTGCACGGGGCGGGCGTGGCGCCGGCGGCCGACAGCTGGGTGCAGGTCACCGGCCGGTGGCGGGCCGGGGCGGTGGACGCCCGCTCGCCCGTGCCGCACCTGGACGTGCTGAGCGTGACGGCGGTACCGGCGCCGCGGAACCCGTACGCGGACCGGGCGCCCGAACTCGCCTCCTAGGGAGGGGGGTTCAGGCCAGCGGGGCGGCGGCCAGGCGGACCACCCCGGCCGGGCCGGCCCGGAACGCGGGGCTGGCGGCGTCGGCCTCGACCATGTGCGGGGTGATGTCGTGGGCGGCGAGCGCTTCCTCGGAGGCCCAGAGCTCCAGCAGCACGAAGCGGTCCGGGTCGCCCTCGACGGCGTGCAGGTCGTACTGCAGGCAGCCCTCCTCGGCGCGGACCACGGGGGCCAGGCGCTCGAAGGCGGCGACCTGCTCGGGGCCGTGGCCGGGGCGGGTGGTGATGTGGATGACGAGTCTGACGGGCTGCGACATGCCCGGCAGCCTAGTGTCGGCGATCACCACCCACCCTGGCCGTCCGCATGTCAGACAGCTACGGCCTCCGCCATCTCCTCCTCGGCGGGCGTGATTTGGCGGGCGCGGGCGCGGGCGGGCCGCGTGGGTGCGGAGGTGGACGGTGCAGCCCGCCTCGCCGTGGAGGCGGAGCAGGGAGCGGGTGCCCTCGACGGAGCCGGGGCCGAGGCAAACGGATGTACTCTGCAACCATGAGCGAGGAGCCGGCGGGCCGGGCCCGGGACGAGGCCGTCCACACCATCCAGCGCGAACTGACGGCCTTCGCGCGCCGGGCGCGCAGCCGGGCCGCCGAGCTGCATCCGCAGCTCAGCCTGGTGGCCTTCAGCATGCTCGACCTGATGGCCGAGCGTGGTCCTGTCCGGGGCGCCGACCTGGCCGCGTACTTCATGCTCGACAAGTCGACCGTCAGTCGCCAGGTCGGCTCGCTGGAGAAGCTCGGCTTCATCGTCCGCGAGGCCGATCCGGAGGACCACCGGGGTCAGCTGCTGCGGCTCACCGGCGACGGCGAGCGGGCCGTCGGGGACGCCACCGAGCGGCGGCAGCGCGCCTTCCGGGCCCGCTTCACCGACTGGGAGGACGAGGACCTCGGCCGGCTGGCCGGCTACCTGTCCCGGTACAACGCGGCGGAGTGACCGGGCGGGCTTGCCCCTGACCCGCACGTCAGGGTCTACCGTCGCCGCTCCCGAACTCCTGGAGCGCACCGATGAGCCGCGTAGCCCTGCCCACCGCCACCCGTGAGGTCCGTCTGCTGGCCCGCCCCCGAAGGGCTGCCCGAGGCACGGCACTTCGCGGTCGTGGACGCACCGCTTCCGGCCGTCGGGCCGGGGCAGGTCCTGGTCCGCAACCGGTACTTCCTGGTCTTCCCCGGCCTGCGCACGCTGATCGGCGGCGAGACGGAGGGCGTTCCGCTCCCGCAACTGCGGCCCGGCGACGGGCTGTTCGGGCCCGCCGTGGCGGAGGTGCTGGCCGCCCCCGCAGGTGGACCACTGCGCCCCGGGGACCTGGTCTCGCACCTGGCCGGATGGCGGGAGCACGCCGTGCTGGACGCCGTCGACTGCGCACCGCTCGACCCGGCGCTGCCCGAGGCGGTGGCGCAGCTCTCCTCCGGCGAGGCGGCGTACGGCGCCCTGACCCGGCTGGCCGAGGTCCGGCCCGGGGACACCGTGCTGGTGACGGGCGCGGCCGGGGGCGTCGGCTCCCTGGCCGGGCAGATCGCCCGGCTGCTCGGCGCGGGGCGGGTGGTCGGCACCACCTCCTCGGCGGCGAAGGCCGGGCGGCTCACGGCCGAACTCGGTTACGACGCGGTCGTGTTGCGCGCCGGCGGGCGGCCGTTCGCGGACCGGCTGGCCGAGGCGGCACCGGAAGGGATCGACGTGCTGGTGGACACCGTCGGCGGTGAGCAGCTGGCCGGCGCGGTACGGCTGGCGCGGCCCGGGGCCCGGTTCGCCCTGATCGGCGCCGTCTCCGGGCAGTTGGCGGCGGACCGGGCGGGCGGCAGCGCGCCGGTGACGCTGGACAGCTTCCGGCTGGTGGTGCAGGGCGTCTCGGTGCGGGGCTACCGGGGGGCGGACCACCCCGACGTGGCGGGCGAGTGGACGGAGCGGTTCGGCGGCTGGCTGCGGTCCGGGGAGATCGCCTTCCCGCATGTGGTCCTGCCGGGCATCGAACGGGCGCCGGGAGCGTTGCGGGAGTTGATCGACGGTCACCACCTGGGGGCCGTCCTGGTGGGGGTCTGACCGGAGGGGCGGCGGCGGGGATGGCGGACCGGTTGAGGATCGGCGACGCGGCGGCGGCCACCGGGGCGACGCCGCGGGCACTGCGGTTCTACGAGGAGCGCGGGCTGGTCGCGCCGCGGCGCAGCTCCTCAGGCCAACGGGAGTACGGGCAGGCGGAGTTGGACCGCATCCGGGCGGTACGGGAGCTACTGGCACTGGGGCTGACGGTCGAGGACGTGCGCGCGTGCGTGGGGCGGCTGCACCTGCTCACCGAGCAGCCGCCGCCGCGCTGCGGGCGGGTCGAGGGACCGACCTCCCCCGCGGCCGCCGTGGTGGACCGCCGGCTCGCCGCGCTGGACGCCGAGATCGCCCGGCTGACCGCGCTCCGGACGGCACTCGCCGCTCGACTGAGCCGCTGAGCCCCTGAGCCGCTGAGCAGCTGAGCCGCTCTAGGCGGGCACGCGGGGAAAGGCGCAGGAACGGCAAGGGGGCGGGCAGGCGGGGTGAGGGTTCGTCAGTAGGTGTCGGACTGCCAGGTCTCGTCGGTGCGGAGCACGCTGTAGCCGACGCCGTCCCACCACTGGCCGCTGCGGAAGGCGACGCTGCGCAGGACGCCCTCGCGGACGAAGCCGGCGCGTTCGAGGACGCGCTGGGCCGGGACGTTGGCCACCTCGGTGGCGGCCTCCACCCGGACCATCTGGGTGTGCGAGAAGAGGTGCCGGACCAGCTGCCGCATGGCCGGTGCGCCGTAGCCGCGGCCTCGCGCCTCGGGCACCAGCGAGATCCCGGTGTTCCAGCAGAAGGATCCCCGCCAGCAGATGACCTCGCGCCAGGAGACGAACCCGGCCGGGTCACCGTCGCCCTGGATCATCAGCAGGCCGTGCTTCTCGCCGAGCATGCCGTTCTCCTCCCACTGGCGGCGCCAGCGGCCCGGGTTCTCCCAGCCCAGCCACTGGTACTCGCCGACCGTCTCGGGCTCGGTCGAGAACCGCTCCAGCACCGGCAGGTCGCTCTCCCGCACCGGCCGCAACTCCACGCTCTTCTGGGTCATCCCGTCACCCTAGTGCGCACCCCGACGGCCCGTCAGGGGCGGTCGACTCAGGTCCATTTCGTCCGCTTTTATCCGCATACGGCGCGTCGTGCGGCTGCCACCACCACGGACGTGATTGGCTCACGCCGGTACGTCCTCGGGAGGCCTTCGTGCGGGTGACTGGTCAGACGGTTGTCCGGACGGCGGCCGCAGGGTTCCTCGCCCTGTGGGCCGTGGCTCCGGGGGCGGGCACGGGTGCGGCGACCGGGAGCGGGGCGGTGCGGGCGGGCGCACCCGCCCCGCTCTCGGTCACCTTCGCGGCGCGGTCCTGCGACCGCTACGACGAGGTGATGGCCAACAAGGCCCGCAACAACGTGCAGGAGTCGCTGCGCGACCTCGGCCCCGACTCCAACTACGCCCGTACGGAGGCGGTTTCGGCCGCCAAGGAGGCGGCCGGCACCCCGCTGCCGCCCTGCCGCCCACTGCCGGGCTGGGCCTTCTCCACCGGCACCGGCTTCACCGGCAAGACCTCGGCCAGCCTCCAGCTCAGCACCGTCACCGGCCTGATCCGCGACGGCCTCACCACCGGGACCGACACCCCGGAGCTGGACGACCAGGGCCGCCCGACCGGCCGGACCCTGAGCGGCGCCGTCACCGTCCAGCTCGACCAGGCCGAGGCCACGGCGGCCGCGCAGAACCGGCTGATCGTCCAGGGCGGCACACCGTCCGCCCCGCTCAACGGGCTGCAGGACCGGTACGGCTTCGCCGCGCTGCGCTGCGCCCAGGACTCGGTGAACGGCGACAACGTCGAGTACCTGACCTTCCCGGCCGGGGCCCGGCACGTCTTCTGCTACTACTACGCGATCACCCCGCCGCCCGGCGCCGGGACCATCACCGTGGTCAAGCAGCTGGCCGACGGCTCCAACGGCCCGGGCTCCTTCCGTTTCGACGGGAACGTCTCCTACGCCGACACCAACGGCGACGGCACCAACGACTTCCCGCTCACCGCCGACACCGGCAAGCCCGGTTCGATCAGCTTCGTCCGGGGCGAGACCCGGGACGGGGACGCGCCGTGGAGCTTCCAGGAGGCGAGCACCCCCGGCTGGGAGCCGCCGGCTCAGCCCAGCTGCGAGGTCGTCGACTCCCGGGGCGGCACGGGCAGCAGCGCGGTGACCGCCGACTCGGCGGGCAGGGTCTCCGTCCGGCTGACCGCCGGGGACACCGTGACCTGCACCTTCACCAACCGCCGGACGGCCGGGCGGGCCCTGCTGCAGAAGCAGTCGATCGGCGGCACCGGCACCTTCGACGTCCGCCTGGACACCCCGCCCGGCTCGGCGCCGATCGCGATCGGCCCGGTCACCACCGTGGCGGAGGCCTCGCCGGTGGACGTGGCCTCGGCCGCGGGCGCCACCGCCGGCCGGTACACGGTGCGCGAGCGCGTCCCCGCAGCCGACGGAACCGGCACCTGGCAGACGCCCGACGCCACCTGCGACGGCGTGCCCGCCCCGGTGACCCTGCTGCCGCCGAGCCCCGACGCGCCGAACGGGACCTGGACCGCCGAGCACGACCTGGCGGCGCCCGGCGGCACCACCTGCCTGCTGACCAACCGCTTCGTCCCCGGCGGGGCGATCAACGTCGAGAAGGTCACCGAGGGCGGCACCGGGACCTTCGCCTTCGCCGTCACCCCGCACCTGACGGGCCGTCCGGCCGTGGCGCGGGACGTGACCACGACCGCCACGGCCACCACCACGGCCACCGGCACCCCCGCCACCGCCCACCCCTCGGGCAGCGACAGCGGTCCGGCGGCGAGCGGGCTCAGGGTCGGCCCGGCGTACTCCTACACCGTCCAGGAACTGCTGCCCGCACCGACCGCGACCGGGCGCTGGCAGCTGGTCTCGGCCGACTGCGGCGGCGCCGGGGACCGGCCGGACCTGACGGCCGGGACGGTCGAGGTGCACCTGACCACGGCCGCGCCGACCCCGACCTGCCGCTTCACCAACCGCTTCGTGCCGTACCCCACGCTGGACGTGACCAAGACCACCAGCGGGGACACCTCGCTCCGGCCGGCCGCCGTCCGACTGACCGTCAGCTGCGAGGACGGGACCACCGACGAACTGACGGTGGCCCCCGGCGCGGACCAGGGCGACCTGCCCCGGCACACCTTCGCCGCCGCCACCCGCTGCACGGTGGCCGAACCTCGGACCGGGGCCGCCGACGCCGCCGCGGTGACCACCTGGGCGAGGCTCCGGGTGGACGGGGAGCCCGACCGGCCGCTGGTCCTGGGGACACCGTTCGAGCTGACGGACGGCCGGGCCACCCGGGTGCTGGTCGGCAACGACTTCGCGCTGCCCACGCCGCCGCCGAGCGGCCCCTCCGGGCCGGCCGGCGGACCGACCCCGCCCGCCTCGGCCCCGCCCGTTCCCGCGCCGCCCGCTCCCCCGGCCGCCCGGCCCGCCCCGCCCGCCGGGGACCTGCCGGGGACCGGACTGCCCGGGCCGCTGCTGCTGGCCGCCGTGGTCGCGGTGCCGCTGCTGGCCGCCGGGGCCGTGCTGGCGGCGGGCAGCAGGCGGAGCCGAAACTAATAGAACACTTTTTCGAACATGGGCGTACGCTGGGGCCATGCACTTCCAGGGATCACTGCTCGGCGCCGACGCCCCGGCGCCCGGCCCGTTCAACGGCATCCGGCGGACCGAGCTGGCGCACGGCGCCTGGGTGGACCTCCTGCCGGGATGGCTGAGCGGGGCGGACGTGGTGTTCGAACGACTGCTGGACGGGGTGCCCTGGCGGGCCGAGCGGCGCGAGATGTACGAGCGGGTGGTCGCGGTGCCGCGGCTGCTGGCCTCGTACGGGGCCGGGGCCGAGCTGCCCGATCCGGTGCTGGCGCAGATGCGGGACGCGCTGAACGCGCACTACCGGGAGGAGCTCGGCGAGGAGTTCGTCTCCGCCGGGCTCTGCCTCTACCGGGACGGCGAGGACAGCGTGGCCTGGCACGGCGACCGGTTCGGGCGCGGCCGGACCGACGACACGATGGTGGCGATCGTCTCGGTCGGCGAACCGCGCGCCCTGCTGCTGCGGCCCGCCGGGGGTGGCGGGCCGACGCTGCGTCACCTGCTGGGCCACGGGGACCTGCTGGTGATGGGCGGCTCCTGCCAGCGGACCTGGGACCACGCCGTGCCCAAGGCCGCCCGGCCGGTCGGACCTCGGATCTCGATCCAGTACCGGCCGCGCGGGGTGGGGTGACGGGTGCTCAGGTCATGGGTGTTCAGGTGACGGGTGCTCAGTCCTTGACCGCGCCTCCCAGCCCCGAGACCAGGTGACGCTGGACCAGGACGAAGAAGGCCAGCACCGGCAGGGTCATCAGGGTGGAGGCCGCCATGATGCCGCCCCAGTCGTTCTCGTCCGGCTTGAAGAAGACCATCAGCGCGGCCGGGAGGGTCTGGTGGTCGGTGTCCAGGATCAGGGTCCGGGCGAACACGAAGTCGTTCCAGGCCATGATGAAGGAGAACACCGAGGTGGCCGCCAACCCCGGTGCCACCAACGGGAAGAGGATCCGCCACAGGATGGTGAAGCGGCTCGCCCCGTCCAGCCGGGCCGCCTCCTCCAGCGACTCCGGCACCGCCGCCACGAAGCCCCGGAGCATCCAGACCGCGAACGGCAGCGAGAAGGCAAGGTTCACCAGCATCAGCGAGCCGAGCGTGGACAGGCCCAAGCCCGGTGCCACCGTGCCGAGGTCGCGGATCAGGAAGAACAGCGGGATGGTCAGCGCCTCGATCGGCACCATCTGCGCCACCAGGAACATCACCAGCACGGTGGTGCGGAAGCGGAACTTGAACCTGGACAGCGCCACCGCCGCCAGGAAGGCAACCCCGGCCGAGAGCACCACCACGACCACGGCCACCAGCAGGCTGTTCAGGAAGTACCGGCCGAAGCCGCTCACCCCGAGCGCGTCCCGGAAGTTGTCCAGGGTCGGCGCCCAGGTCCACGGCCGGGGGTGGGCGGAGGTGAGCTCGCCGTCCGGTTTGAAGGCGGAGAGCACCATCCAGTAGAGCGGGAAGGCCGTGACCAGACCGGCCAGCACCGCAAGGGAGTTGGCGATCCTCCGGGATCCCTTCTGCGTGGTCCGCGCGGTCACAGTTCCTCCCCGGAGCGCCGCAGGGCGCGGATGTAGAGCGCCGTGATCGCCAGCAGGATCAGCGTCATCAGCACGCCGATCGCCGCGCCCAGGCTGTAGTCGGAGGCCGCGAAGGCCTCCTGGTAGGCGTAGACGTTGAGCACCAGGTTCTGGCCGGCGATGCCGCCGCCGCTGGTCATCACGTAGATCTGGGTGAAGACCTTGAAGTCCCAGATCACCGACTGGATCACCACGATCACCAGCAGCGGCCGGAGCATCGGCAGCATCACCAGCCGGGCGGTGGTGAAGGTGGAGGCACCGTCGAGCCGGGCCGCCTCCAGCACCGAGTCCGGGATGGCCTGGATGCCCGCGTAGAGGGTGATCATCACGAACGGGAAGGAGTGCCAGACCACGACGGCGCCGACCACCGCGAAGGCGGGCCACTTGTCGTACATCCAGTTGTGCCCGGCCATGCCCAGGATGTCGTTCACCAGACCGGAGTTGGTGTCCAGCAGGAAGAGCCAGACGGTGGAGCCGGTCATCGCCGGGGCGGCCCAGGCGCCGAGCGCCGCGAACATCAGGAACAGCTTGGAGCGCCGGCCGACCCTGGTCAGCAGCACCGCCAGCGCGCCGCCCACCGCGAGGGTGGCGACCACGCAGCCGCCCGCGAAGACCAGGGTCTGCACCAGCACCTCCCAGAACTGCGACTTGCCCAGCAGCTCGGTGTAGTTGGCCAGACCGACGAAGGCGGCCGGCACCCCGCCGCTGGCCTGCGGCTGGCCGAAGTCCAGCACCGAGAGCAGGCCGAGCTGGTAGAGCGGGTAGCCGAACAGCGGCAGCAGCACCAGCGCGGCGGGCAGCAGCAGCCCGATCGGGGTCAGAACCCGCTTGCGCCTGACGGTGATCGGCGCCTTCGCGGGCGTGGCTGCGGTCAGCGTGTCACTTGCCATCGAAGGCGGCGTTCATCGCGCTGGCGGCCTCGGCGGTGGCGGTGTTCACGTCCGCCTTGCCGGTGATCACCTTCTGCAGCATGGTCGGCACCACCGCCTGGGCGTCGATCTTCGCCCAGGCCTGGTCCTTGGGCACGAACTTGGTGCCCGCCGCGATGGTGTCGGTGAAGGGCTTGAGCCACGGCTCCTTGGCCACCACCTCGGCGCGGGCGCTGGTCAGCGTCGGCAGCGTGCCCATCGCGTCGAAGAGCGCCAGCTGGTGCTTCTTGCCGCCCAGGGTCTTGAGGAAGTCCGCCGCCAGGGTGCGGTGCTGGGTCGACTTGAGGACGCCCAGGTCGTTGCCGCCGGAGAACGCCGGGGCGACCGAGCCGGCCGTCGCGCCGGGCAGCGGCACCACCGCGTACTTGCCCTTGGCCGCGCCCGCCTCCACCGCGCTGCGCGAGGAGTTGGGCAGGATCGCCATGCCCGCGGTGCCGGAGGCGAAGGCCTCCACCGTCTTGCCGCCGGTCAGGTCGGCACAGCGCTGGGCCGGACAGATCGCGTCGGTGAACAGGTCGGTGTAGGCCTTCACCCCGGCCCGGGAGCCCTGGGAGTCCACCGCCGCCGCGTACTTGGCACCGGGCTTGGCCGCCAGGTCGCCGCCGTTCGCCCAGAGGAAGGGCAGGGCGCCGAAGGTGTACTTGCCGCCGACCGCGATGCCCAGCAGGTCGGGCTTGGCGGCCCTCACCTTCGTTGCGGCGTCGGCGAGTTCGGCGTAGCTGGTGGGGGGCTTCAGGCCGAGCTCGGTGAAGACGTCGGTGCGGTAGTAGAGCGCCCGCACGCCCAGCCACCAGGGCAGGCCGTAGGTCTTGCCGTCCACCACGGCGGTGTCCCGCAGGTCGGCCGGGAGGTCGCCGCCCTCGGACCAGCCCGCCAGCTCGGAGGTCAGGTCCGCCAGGCCGCCGGCCGCGACGTAGCCGAACAGGTCGGTGTTGCCGAACTCCACCACGTCCGGCGCGCTGGCCGGGTCGTTGAAGGCGCCCTTCATCTTCTCGGCGCGCGGGCCGGCGTCGGTCGGGATGTACGACACCTCGACGTCGGAGCCGGGGTGGGCGGCCTTGAAGTCCGCCACGGCGGCCGCGATCACCTTCTCCTTCGGGGCCCGGTTGGCCTCGTCGTAGAGCCAGACCTTCAGGGTGCCGGTCTGCTGGTCGGCCGACTTGGTGCTGGAGGCGGTGCCCGGCGCGCAGGCGGCCAACACGGCACCGGCAGCGGCGAACAGGACGAGACGGGACAGCTTCACGGAACCCCCTCGGGAGGTGGTAGAGCGGTGGTAGGGCAGGTGAGCGGTGACGGTAGGAAGCCGCCCGGCGTGGCGGCAAGACGCCCCGGCGAATGTTGTGCAGTGCAAAACTGTGTGCCGCGTAGCTGGTACGCCGTCGGTGCTTGGCGTACGGTCCGTTGAATCCGACGGTCCGTTCATGGGTCGTTCATGGGGATTTCTTGATGTGCCTGAGGAGGGCCGGTGGAGGTCACGCAGCGGAACCAGTCCGCCTCGCTGCGCCGGGCGCTCGCGGTGCTGGAGCACGTCCGGGACCACGCCGGCGGCTCCACCGGGCTCTCGCTCACGGCGGTCGCGGAGGCGCTGGGCCTGTCCAAGAGCACCGTGCTACGACTGGCCGAACCGCTGCTCGACTCCCAACTCCTCAGCCGGGAACGGGAGTCGGGGCACTTCCGGCTCGGCCCCGGCGCCCTGATGCTGGGCCAGTCCTACCTCTCCGGGCTCGACCTGCGCACCGTCGCCGCCGAACAGGCGCACCGGCTGATGCACGAGGTCGGCGGCACCGTCCACCTGTGCGTCCCGGACCCGCCGCACGTGGTCTACATCGACAAGGTGGAGAACGAGACCGCCGTCCGGATGGCCTCCCGGATCGGCAGCCGCGCGCCGATGTACCGCACCGCCGTCGGCAAGGCCATGCTGGCCTGGCTGCCGGAGGAGGCCTTCACGGCGGTGGTGGCCGCCGGACTGCCGCCGAGCACCACCCGCACCCTCACCGAACCGGCCTCGCTGCGGGCCGAGTTGGCGCGGATCCGGGCCCGCGGCTACGCCGTGGACGACCGGGAGAACGAGCCCGAGGTGCGGTGCGTGGCCGCGCCCGTCTTCGACCACACCGACACCGTCGCCGGGGCGCTCTCGGTCTCCGGGCTGACCTCGCGGGTGACGGCGGCCCGGGTGCGGGTCCTCGGGCCCGCGGTGGCGGCCGCCGCGCTGCGGGTCTCGCGGGCGCTGGGGTCCTCGCGGCACTGAGCGGCCGGCCCCGGGGCGCTGCGGCGCGCTGCGCGCCACGCCCGGGTGGACAAGGCATTTGCCCATCGGGGTGGGCCCGGGGCAGACTCGACGGGACGGACCGGCACGGGCCTCACGCCCTGCCGTGCACACCCACCCGTGTCGACGAGCGATCCCGTCGGCGGACGATCCCGAGGGGAGGCAAGCCATGCGCAACGAACCGCCCAGTCCCGGCTTCCTCCCCGTCGCTCACTGATCGTTTCCCGTAGCACCCCGCACCTCCGCGCCCGCGCCCCGTCGGCGCGCGCCCCGGTGCGGGCGGAGGTCGTTCCGCCATGTCGTTCTTCCGTACCCCCGCTCCGTCCACCCGCCGCCGCTTCTCGCTGACCGACGTCACCGTCGCGGCCGGCGTGCTGCTGCTGTTCTACGCCGCACTGCGCGTGGGACACGGCACCACCGTCTCCTTCACGCCGGGCGAGAAGCTCGGCATCGACACCGATCCGGCCCGGCTGCCGTACTACGCGGCGCGCAGCCTGCTGCGGATGTTCGCCGCACTGGCCGCCGCCGTGGTCTTCACCTTCGTCTTCGCCTACGCCGCCGCGCGCAGCCGACGGCTCGGCAAGGTGCTGGTCCCGGCCCTGGACATCCTCCAGTCGGTGCCGGTGCTCGGCTTCCTGACCGTGGCGGTGACCGGCTTCCTGGCACTCTTCCCCGGCTCGATGCTCGGGCCGGAGTGCGCGGCCGTGTTCGCCGTCTTCACCTCGCAGGCCTGGAACATGACCTTCGCGTTCCACCGCTCGCTGACCTCGCTGCCGCGCGAACTCGACGAGCTGTCACGGTCGTTCGGCTTCACGCGGTGGATGCGGTTCTGGAAGGTCGAGCTGCCCTCCGGGACGATCGACCTGGTCTGGAACGGCATGATGAGCTTCGGCGGCGGCTGGTTCTTCCTGGTCGCCTCCGAGATGATCGCCATCGGCGGCCAGGACTACGCCCTGCCGGGCGTCGGCTCCTACGCCGGGGCCGCGATCGCCGAGGGCGACCTGGGCAAGGTCGGCTGGGCGGTGCTCGCGATGGCCGTGATGGTGACCGGGGTGAACTTCCTCTTCTGGCGCCCGCTCACCGCCTGGGCCGAGCGCTTCAAGAACGAGCAGTCGGGCAGCCGCGAGCCGCAGCGCTCGGCCGTCCTGGAGCTGCTGCGCCGCTCCAACTGGCCTGCACTGCTGGGTCGTTGGCTTCGACCGGTGGGGCAGTTCTGCTCCCGGGCCGGGCGGGTGTTCGGCGTCGACGACCGGCCGCTGCGGGTCGCCCCGACGCGCCGCCGGGCCGGGGACCTGGCCTTCGGCGTGGTCACCGGCAGTCTGATCGCCTGGGGCCTCTACGACCTCGGCTCCTACCTGCACCGGAGCACCGGGCTGAGCGTGCTCGGCGAGCCGCTGCTGCTCGGACTGGCCACCCTGGCCCGGGTGGTGGTGCTGGTGGCGGCCGCGACGGTGGTCTGGGTGCCGGTCGGCGTGTGGATCGGCGGCTCGCCGAGGCTGACCCGGATCGCCCAGCCGGTGGTCCAGGTGCTCGCCTCCTTCCCCGCCAACTTCCTCTTCCCGCTGGCGGTCTGGTTCTTCCTCAGGACCGGCCTGTCGCTGGACGTCGGCGGCGTGCTGCTGATGGCGCTCGGCGCCCAGTGGTACATCCTCTTCAACACCATCGCCGGGGCGATGGCCATCCCCGCCGACCTGCGCGAGGCGATGGACGACCTGGGCGTCCGCGGCGTCCGGCGCTGGCGGCGGCTGATCCTCCCGGCCGTCTTCCCCTCCTACGTCACCGGCGGCATCACCGCCTCGGGCGGCGCCTGGAACGCCTCGATCGTCTCCGAGGTGGTCACCTTCGGCGCCACCACCCTCACCGCGACCGGCCTCGGCGCGTACATCGCGCAGGCCACCTCGGCCGGGGACTTCCCGCGCCTGCTGGCCGGGGTCGCCGTGATGAGCCTGTACGTGATCGTGCTCAACCGCGTGGTCTGGCAGCCGCTGCACCGGCTCGCCCGGGTCCGCTACGCCCTCTGAACCCCGCTTTCCGCTTGGAGCTTCCGATGAACCTCAACCTGCTGCGTCCGCGCCGTCCCACCACTGCCCCGGCTCCGGCCACCGATAGTGAACTCCTGCTCGAAGCAGTCGAGTTGACCAAGACCTACGCCGGCTCCGACGGCGATCTGCCCGTGCTCGGCGGCATCGACCTGGAGATCCGGGCCGGCGAGGTCGTCGCCCTGCTCGGCCGCTCCGGCTCGGGCAAGTCCACCCTGCTGCGCTGCCTGGCCGGGCTGATCGCCCCCAGCTCCGGCAGCGTCCACTACCGGGGCACCCCGCTGAACGGGGCCAACCCCGGGACGGCGATGGTGTTCCAGACCTTCGCCCTGCTGCCCTGGCTGACGGTGCAGCAGAACGTCGAACTCGGCCTGGAGGCGAGGGGGTCGGCGGCGGGCGAGCGGGCCGAGGCCGCCCGCCGGGCCATCGACCTGGTCGGCCTGGACGGCTTCGAGGCCGCCTACCCCAAGGAGCTCTCCGGCGGCATGCGCCAACGGGTCGGCTTCGCACGGGCGTTGGTGGTCGAGCCGGACGTGCTGATGATGGACGAGCCGTTCTCCGCCCTGGACGTGCTGACCGCCGAGAACCTGCGCGGCGAGCTGATGGAGCTCTGGGAGTCCGGCACCTTCCCCACCCGGGCGATGGTCCTGGTCACCCACAACATCGAGGAGGCCGTCCTGATGGCCGACCGGGTGGTCGTGCTCGGCTCCCGGCCGTACGGCACCGTCCGCGCCGTCTTCGAGCCCGGCGCCGAACTCGGCCCCGGCCGCTCCCGCGACCGCGGCTCCGCCGCCTTCCAGTCCCTGGTCGACCAGGTCTACCGGACCCTCACCGGCCGCGACGCCGCCGTCCCCTCCCCCGCCCTCGCCCTCGCCGAGCCCGCTCCGCGCACCACCGCCAACACCCCGCTCCCGTCGGCGGGCGTCGACGGCCTCTCCGGGCTCGCCGAACTGGTCGCCCACGCGGGCGGGCGCTGCGACCTCGCCGACCTCGCCGACGACCTCGGCCTGGAGGCGGACGACCTGCTCCCGCTGGTCGACGCCCTCGACCTGCTCGGCTTCGCCGCCGTCGACGGCGACTCGCTCCGCCTCACCGAGCACGGCAGCGCCTTCGCCGCCGCCACCGTCCAGACCTCCAAGGCCCTGTTCGCCACCGCCGCGATCACCGTCCCGCTGATCCGCCTGATCAGCGCCAGCCTCCGCCAGTCCCCCGACGGCACCCTCCGGGCCGGCTTCTTCCGCGACCTCCTCGCCCACCACTACACCCGCGAGCAGACCGACCGGCAGCTCGCCACCGCCACCGACTGGGGCCGGTACGCCGAACTCTTCACCTACACCGCCGACCGCGAGGAGTACCGGCTGGAGCCCTGACCCTCCGTCACCCCCTGAGGCCGTCCGCGACCGCCGCCACCTGCTCCGGCGTGAGCGGACGACCCGCCAGGAGGAGGGTCCACTGCCGGCGCCCGTCCCGCCAACGCTCCAGGTACGTCGCCGGGCCGTCGCCACCCGGACGGGCGGTGCTGTGCACTCGCCGGGCCGGGGCCAGGCACCGGACGGCCGCCCCGGCGCCCCGGCGCCCCGGCGCCCGGCTGCCCCGCTGCCCCACTGCCCCACTGCCCCACTGCCCCACTGCCCACGGGAGCTGACACCGGGTGGGCGGGAATGGCGGGTGGGTGTGCAGACTTCTCGGTAGAACGTACGGAGTTCCGGCCCGGTACGCGTGCCGCGGTGCGCGGACGAGGCGGGCCGGGCGAGAGAGGACTGGTGACCCATGGGCACCCCCGTCGACCAGCTGGTGGACCTGCTCGACCTGGAGCAGATCGAGCTCAACATATTCCGGGGACGCAGCCCGGAGGAGGCCCTGCAGCGGACCTTCGGCGGCCAGGTGGCGGGCCAGGCCCTGGTGGCGGCGGGGCGCACGGTGGACGGCGACCGCCCCGTGCACTCGCTGCACGCCTACTTCCTGCGCCCCGGTGTGCCCGGCGTGCCGATCGTCTACCAGGTGGACCGGATCCGCGACGGCCGCTCGTTCACCACCCGCCGGGTGCTCGGCATCCAGCAGGGCCGCAGCATCTTCGCCCTGACCGCCGACTTCCACGTCCCCGAGGAGGGCGGGATCGAGCACCAGGAGGCGATGCCGGTCGTGCCCGGGCCGGAGGAGGTGCCGAGCGCGCTGGACGAGGTGGGCCAGAAGCTGGGTGAGCTGCCCCCCTTCATCAGCCGCCGCCAGCCCTTCGACATCCGGTACGTGGACCGGCTGCGCTGGAGCAAGGAGGAGCTGGTCGGGGTCGAGCCGCGCAGCGGGGTCTGGCTGAAGACCAACGGCGCGCTGCCCGACGACCCGCTGATCCACGTCTGCGCGCTCACCTACGCCAGCGACATGACCCTGCTGGACGCCGTCCGGGCCCCGGTCGAGCCGCTCTGGGGCGTGCGGAACTTCGACATGGCCTCGCTGGACCACGCGATGTGGTTCCACCGGCCGTTCCGCGCCGACGAGTGGCTGCTGTACCAGCAGGAGTCCCCGATCGCGCACGGCGCGCGCGGGCTGGCGCGGGGTCAGATCTACGACCGGAGCGGGCAGCTGGTGGTGTCGGTGATGCAGGAGGGCCTGTTCCGTCCGCTCGCGAGCCGCAAGGCCTGACGGGGCGGGAGTGTTGCACGACGGTTCGGCAGTGTTGCCGGCCGTCACGCGCCGTTGCGGAACCATGTCGATCACGCACGGCCGGAAGACCCGGGGTACGGTTCGCGTTCGACCTTGAGCACGGGCCTGAGCTTGCTTGGGCTCGAGCACGAGCACGAACACGAGCACGAGAGCCGTACCCCGGCGCTCCGGCCACTCCCGGACCCGGGCCACGTCCCCGGCGCCCGCCCGTATCCCGGGCCGGGCCCGGCGATCCGAGGGAGGAAGCCGACATGACCGACACCGCCGCCCAGGAGTGGGAGCACTGGACGGAGCGCCGCGCCGCGAGCGTCAGCGCCCCGCACGGCGCGCTCGCCCTCACCGGCACCCACTGGCTGGAGCCCGAGCCCGCCGAGGTGCCCGGCCTGCCCGGCCGCTGGTGGGCCGCGGACGGGGCGGTGCACGTCGAGGCGACCGCCGCTGACGGACTGTCCGTCGAGGGCGCCGGGGGCGGGCCGGTGGACGGCGTCCGCCGCCTCACCCCCGACACCTCCCCCGGCGCCGACCTGCTGACGCTCGGTGAGGTGCTGCTCGTCCCGATCGAGCGCGAGGGCGAGCTCGCGCTGCGGGTCTTCGACCCGGAGTCGGAGGGCCGCCTCGGCTTCGCCGGGATCTCCGCGTTCCCGTACTCGCCGGACTGGGCCGTGCCCGCCGTCTTCACCCCGTTCGACCAGGACGAGGACGTCCTGGTGGAGAACGCGGACGGCCGCGAGCGCCCGCTCGCCACCAGCGGCCAGATCGCCTTCCAGCTGGCCGGCGAACCGCACACCCTCACCGTCGGCCGCTCCGGCGACCAGCTCAGCGGCGTGATCGCGGACGCCGGCAGCGGCCGGGAGAGCTACCGCTTCCGCTTCATCACCCTGCCCGCCCCCGACGAGGAGGGCCGCACCGTGCTCGACCTCAACCGGGCCTACCTGCCGCCGTGCGCCTTCGCCGACCACTTCATCTGCCCGTTCCCGCCGCCGGGGAACCGGCTGCCGCTGGTGGTCGAGGCGGGCGAGAAGCAGGTCCTGACGAAGTAGCGGCGGGTTCGCGGGCCCGCCCGGGTGCTGCCTGGGCGCTACCTGCGGGCCTCGTCACACCGGCGAAATCCGTTCGTCCACGGGCTGCGGGGTAGGTGAGGATGAAGCGCGTGTCGACGCATCCCACCTCCTCGCAGTCCGTGCCCCCGCCGCCCGACGAACCGTCGGCGCCTGACGGACCGTCCGCGCCCGGCCGACCGAGCGCTGCCGTCACCGCCGAGACTGCCGCCCCGGGACGGTGGCAACGGCTGCGGCGGTCCGCCTTCGCCGACCTCAGCCCGCTGCGCGAGCACCCCGACTACCGGCGGCTGTGGACCGGCCAGGCGGTCTCCGCCATCGGCCAGCAGATGACCGCGGTGGCGGTCTCGGTCCAGGTCTTCCAGCTCACCGAATCCACCTTCGCCACCGGCCTGGTCGGCCTCTTCTCCCTCGTCCCGCTGGTCGTGCTCGGCCTCTTCGGCGGGGCCATCGCCGACACCGTCGACCGCCGCCTGCTCGGCCTCTTCGGCTCCGCCGGACTGGCCGTCACCTCGGCCGTGCTCGCCGTCCAGGCCCTGCTCGACCTCCGCTCAGTGCCCCTGCTCTACGCGATGGTCGCCGTCCAGGCCGGCTTCTTCGCCCTCAGCTCCCCGGCCCGCTCGGCCATGATCCCCCGACTGGTGCCGTCCCATCAGCTCCCGGCCGCCAACGCCCTCGGCAGCATGAGCATGAACCTCGGCACCACCGTCGGCCCGCTGGTCGGCGGCCTCCTGATCGGCACCCTCGGCGTCCAGTCCGCCTACCTCGTCGACACCGTCGCCTTCAGCGGCGTCCTCTACGCGATGTGGCGACTCCCCGCGATGCTCCCCGGCGACGGCACCACCGCGTCCGGCACGGCGAAGAAGCGCGCCTCCGTCCTCGACGGCCTCCGCTTCCTGCGCAGCCGCCCCAACCTCCGCACCAGCTTCGTCGCCGACCTCATAGCGATGATCCTCGCCTCACCCCGTGCCCTCTTCCCCGCGATCGCCGTCGGCGTCTACCACGGCGGCCCCGGTACGGTCGGCCTGCTGGTCACCGCCGCCGCGGCCGGCGCCCTCACCGGCGCGCTGTTCTCCGGCTGGGTCTCCCGGGTCCACCGCCACGGCACCGCCATCATCGCCGGAGTCGCCGCCTGGGGCCTCGCCATCGCCGCCTTCGGCCTCACCACCCACCTCTGGCTCGGCCTGCTCGCCCTCGCCGCCGCCGGAGCCGCCGACTCGGTCAGCATGATCTTCCGCAACACCATCCTCCAGGTCGGAGCCCCCGACGACATGCGCGGCCGACTCCAAGGCGTCTTCATCGTCGTCGTCGCCGGCGGCCCCCGCCTCGGCGACTTCTTCGCCGGCACCACCGCCTCCCTCACCTCCACCACCACCGCCCTCCTCATCGGCGGCCTCGCCTGCATCGCCGCCGTCCTCCTCCTCGCCGCCCTCCGCCCCGCCTTCCTCCACTACGACGCCCGCCACCCCACCCCCTGACCTGCACGGCACCACCACCGCCGTCCCCGGAAACCTGGCAGCGAGCACCCCTCCGCGTGCTGTATTGTTTTCCACGTCGCCGGGACACCGGGGACGAGGTCGGAGAGCAGAAGCCGCAAGGCCGAAGCATTCGGACCACGGGACGTGGCGCAGCTTGGTAGCGCACTTGACTGGGGGTCAAGGGGTCGCAGGTTCAAATCCTGTCGTCCCGACCAGCGTTTACGCAGGTCGGAGGCCGTTTCCACCGAATGGTGGGAGCGGCCTTTTCGTATGGGTGGTCGTCCAGTGGTCGTTCACCGGCGCGGGCCGCGGCGTGTGGCTTTGGGGTCGAGCTGAGAGATCATCAGCTGCCTTGTGCTTTCGCCGCGTTGCGAGCGGGCATGGGCATGCCCGATCAGCCCCGCTCAGCCCCGTCGCGGAGCTTCTCTCCCCCTCAGTCGCTGATTGTCACCACCCTCGGTGTGCGGTACTGCTGCGGCCCTCGATCACTGATGGGTATTCACGCGGCTCGCTGGTACGCGCTCTGATGCTGCGTCGGTTTCCGACCGGACCGTCCCTTCGCCCTCCGGCGCCGGTTGCGGCGCCGTTCTTCGCGTTTGAGGGCGTTCGCGATGGCGTCGACGGCTTGGTGGGCGGCCTTGCGGGTGAGGTGGGCGTAGATGTTGGCGGTGGTGGAGTAGGTGGAGTGCCGGGCGGTCTTGGAGACGATGGTCATCTCGACGCCTTCGTCGAGGGCGGTGGTGACGGCGAAGTGGCGCAGGTCGTGGACGGTGCAGTCGGGCAGGCCGGCGGCGCGGGCGATCTGGTGGAAGTGGTTGAGGACGTACTCGGGGTGCAGGGGGCTGCCGTCGTCGTGGTGGAAGACGAAGCCGTCGAGGGCGGCGGGGTCGGCTTCCTTGCGCAGGCGGAGCAGGAGCTGTCGGGCTCTGGGTGAGAGGGCGACCCATTGCCGGCTGGCCTGGGTCTTGGGGGTGGTCATGCAGAGCTGGTTGTTGTCGATGGCGGACAGGGTCCAGCGGACGTAGATGAGTGCGGGGTGGAGGAGGACGTCGTGCCAGTGGAGGGCGAGGGCTTCGCCCTTGCGCAAGCCGGTGCAGACGATCAGCTCGATCAGGTCCGCGAACTTCGGGTCGACCGCGCGGCAGTAGCGCAGGAACGTGACGACCTGGGCGACCGTCCAGATGGTTCGCTCCTCCGAGTGCGGCCTGGGGATGATCGTGGGGCGTGCGACGTTGGCGGGCAGGCGATGGGTGCGCTTGGCCTCGCCGAGGGCGGAGGAGAGGGTAGCGAGGATGTGCCAGACGGTGGAACGGCCCCGGCCGGCGGCGAGTTGGGCGCGGGCGTAGGCGAGGAGGTGCTCGTAGGCGAGGTCGTCCAGCGCGATCGCACCGAGCGCGGGGATCAGGTCGTGGTGGACGTAGTCGCGGTAGCGGACCCAGGTGGTGGGCTTGAGGGTGAGCTCCTTCGCCGCCAGCCAGGTGGTCAGGTACTCGGCCACCGTCTGGTTCGGGTCGGCGTTGACGCCGAGGCGCCGGCCGGCCTGGTAGCGGCGCAGCGCGTCGCGGGCGTCTGCTTCGGTGGGGAATCCGCCGCGGCGCACCGTGCGGTTGTGCCCGCCGGGGACGGCGGGCGGGAGCTCGAGGGCGAACGTCCAGGTCCCGTGGGAGGGTTCAGCAATGAGGCGGGGGCAGTGGGTGCCGAGCTGGTGGCGCTGCTGGTCGCGGCAGCCGCAGCGGCGGTAGACACGTCCCACCGCGAGGTGGGCACGCATGAGGATCACCTTCAGGCAGGCGGGTGCGGTGAGCGGCACCACCATCCTGCTCCGGCCGTGCACGGCGGTCCAGGGGCACGACCACAACCCGACCACCACTCCCCCAAAACCGCCGCTGGCCTGCGGTGATCCCTTGACTTGTGCCCAAGTGCGGGTGCCAGGCTTGGTACAAACGCCTGTGGTGGCCTGCAGCTGATGGCCTGGCGGCCGAGGCGCCCGCACGGCAGATACGGAGGGTGACCTAGGGCGGCCGATGCTCCGTCGGGCTGCGGTCGGGCCCCGCAGTCCGATGGACGTTGGGCAGGACCTCTTGGGGTCTGGGATGGGATCACCCCGGGCGCCGCGGGCACTCGCCCGGGGCTTTGGTTCGCTGTCCGGGGAGCTGATCGGTTGTGGGCCGAACGTGACCTCAGCGGGTCGTGGTGTCCGGGGCCGCGTGCTCGGTCTGTCCTGTTGGGCCGTGGGCTCGTGGTCGTGTCGCCAGGACTGTGATCTCGTCGCCGAGCCGCACGGTGCCCAGGCGGTCGCCGCGCAGGCCCTCGGGCCGTTCCGGGATCATGCTCAGTCCGAAGGCGAGCGTGTTGCCGTACCGGTGGTGGCGCGCGAGCGCGCGGAGCGGGCGGGCTCCTCGGCGTTCGCCGGTCTCCTGGTCGAGGGTGATCACCACGCACCGCCCGCAGAGTTCGGCGGTGCGGAAGACCACGTCGCCCACCTTGATCCGGTGCCAGGTGTCCTCCTCCCACGGCTCGGTGCCGGTGACGACGAGGTTGGGGCGGAAGCGGCTCATCGGCAGCGGCTCGGCCTGCGGCTCTGACGTCGGGTGGTCCTGGGCGAGATGGTGGTTGAGGGCGGCCAGTGATGCGGTGGTGGTCAGGTGCACCGGGTAGCCGTCGACCATGCTGGTGCTGGCGTCAGGTGGTCCTTCATCGAGATGGATGATGCGGCTGGTGGCGGGGGCGGCCAGGTGCAGCAGGCGGACGTCGCCGAGGCGCTCGCGGAACCACGCTTGGACCTCCTTGGTGTTCTCCACGGCGGGGAAGATGGTTCCGAAGAGGATGCCTCGTGCTGCCCGGCCTGCGTGGGCGTGCGGTGAAGGCACTCGGATGTGCGCGCCCACGGGGTCGGTGACGGTCAGTGAGCCGTCGGGGTGCGGCTCGGTGCGGTACCGGGCGAGGACGGGGTTGTCGTGCTGGGTCACGGCCCGGCCGGTCGGGTCCGCGAGCATCCAACGGCGGTCTCCGGCGAGGCCCCAGGGCTGGACCTCGGCAGTGTCCGGGCTGTGGCGGTAGGTCGATTTGACGGGGTAGACGTGGAGGGCGGTCAGCTGGGGCATGTCCCCGTCCTGCGGGTCGGCGGTGAGGGGCCGGGGGCGAGACGGCTCGCAGCTGCGGGGCGGTGGGCGCCGGGCGGCAACGAGCCGTCTTCGGTCGGGCGGTGGTCCGGGTCATGACGGCGGGTCAGCCGGACGTGGTCACGTGGGCTGCACGCAGTACAGGGCGGTGCGGGCGCTGTCAGCGTCGGTGCCGGGTGCGCCGGTGATCCGGATCCGGGCCTGCTCGCCCGCGAGCAGCGTCAGCAGGCCCTGGTCGGCGACCGCGTCGGGTGCCAGCCGGTCCGCTTGCAGGAGCAGGTCGCGGACGAGGGTGTGGGCGGTGACGACGACGTCGAGGGCGTTGTCGTCACCGTCGACCGGCTCGACGGTGACGTCGAACTCGGGCTGCCCGTAGTCGAATTCCTTGTCGGTCGCCGGGAAGTGCACCGCGCGCAGGCCGTCGGCGTCGGCGGCCAGGAACTCCTTGGTCGAGCCGGTCGCCGGGGTCAGCGCACCCGGTACGGGCAGGCGCAGCACCGAGCGGGCTTCGACGGTCACCGGGATGTCGGTGGTCGTGGTGGTGGTGCCGTCGGCGGAGACCCGGCGCAGGGTGACGACGGTGTTCCAGAGCTGGGCCGCTTGGTTGGCGAGGGCGAGGGTGGGGGTGGCCTCGTCGTCGGTGTTCGGCTGGAGGGTGACGAGCCGGTCGGCGAAGACCCGGCGCAGTTCGTACCAGAGGGGCTTGAGCCGGCCGTCGCCGTCGATGGCGGCCCAGGAGGAGACCGGCCAGCAGTCGTTGAGCTGCCAGACGACGGTGCCCGCGCAGCGGGGCCAGTGGGAGCGCCAGTGTTCGATGCCGGCGGAGACGGCGCGGGCCTGGATGACCTGGGTGAGGTAGTGCCAGCGGTCGAAGTCGACGGGGAGGTCGAAGTGGCGGGCGACGCCGCGGTCGAGCTTGCCGTTGCCGTCCTCGGCCTTCTGGTGGTGGAGCATGCCGGGCGAGTCGGCGGCGAGGGTCTCGGTGGGCAGGGCGCGGCGCAGGGTGGCGTGGGCGGGCGGGGCCTGCCAGCCGAACTCGGCGACGAAGCGGGGGACGGTGGCGCGGTACTCGGCGTAGTCCTGACGGTTCCACACCTCCCAGGAGTGGTGGGTGCCGTGGTCGACGTCGTTGGGGTGGTGGTCCCAACTACCGGACCAGGGGCTGCCGGCCGTGTAGGGGCGGGTGGGGTCGAGTTCGGCGACGATGCGGGGCAGGATGCCGAGGTAGTAGCCCTCGCCCCAGGAGTCGGTGGCGAGGTCCTCCTCCCAGCCCCAGTCGCGGAAGCCCCAGAGGTTCTCGTTGTTGCCGTTCCACAGCACGAGGGAGGGGTGGGGCATGAGGCGGGCGACGTTCTCGCGGGCCTCGGCCTCGATCTCGCCGCGCAGGGGCTGCTCCTCGGGGTAGGCGGCGCAGGCGAAGAGGAAGTCCTGCCAGACCATCAGGCCGAGTTCGTCGCAGGTGTCGTAGAAGGCTTCGTTCTCGTAGATGCCGCCGCCCCAGATCCGCACGAGGTCGATGTTGGCCTCGGCGGCGCGGGTGAGGCGGTCCTTGTAGCGTTCGCGCGTGACCCGGGTGACCAGGGTGTCGTCGGGGATCCAGTTGACGCCGCGGACGAAGAGGCGCACGCCGTTGACGACCAGGGTGAAGCCGCTGCCGTGTTCGTCGGCGGAGGTGTCGAGTTCGACGGTGCGGAAGCCGATGCGGCGCTGCCAGGTGTCGAGCGGGCCCTGTGCGTCGGCGAGCGTGACGTCGAGGTCATGGAGGGCTTGGTCGCCGTAGCCGCGCGGCCACCAGAGGGTGGCGTCGGGGACCTCCAGGACGAGGACGGTGGTGTCCTGGCCGGCCGGGACGGTGACGGTGGCGGTGTGCTCGCCGATGGTGGCGGTGGCGGTGAGATCGCGGCTCGCGCCGGTGGTGGTGCGTTCGAGGTCGAGGTGGAGTTCGACGGTGCCGGTGGTGCCGGTGACGGTGGTGTGGGGGCGGACGCGGGCCAGTCGGGCGGTGCTCCACCGCTCGATCCTGACGGGCCGCCATATCCCGGCGGTGGGCAGGGTCGGGCCCCAGTCCCAGCCGAAGCTGCTGGCCATCTTGCGGATGTACTGGAAGGGCTCGGGGTAGACGTTGGGGCGGTCGCCGACCAGGGCGCGCACGCGCTCGGCCTCGCGGTAGGCGCTGGTGAAGTGGACCGCCAGCTCACCGGTGAGGCCGGTGGCGTCGAAGCGGTAACTGCGGTGCATGTTGCGGGTGTTGCCGAGTTCGGTTCCGCCGTAGGTGATGGTGGCGGCGGTGTCGAGGCCGTCGAAAACCAGGTCGGTGCGCTCGTGCGGGGTGCCGTGGGCGGGCAGGTCCAGGGTGTAGGTCCAGTCCTGGCGGCCGACCCAGGCGACCTTGGTCTCGTTGGTCTCCAGGAACGGGTCCGGGATGAGGCCGGCGGCGAGCAGGTCGGTGTGGACGCAGCCGGGCACGACGGCGGGCAGCTGGTTCCCCGCGTGGTGCAGGGTCCAGCCCTGGTCGAGCTGGGTGACGTCCTTCATCGTGCGGCTCCATTCGCTGCGGGGTGGTTCCGGGGCTGGCGGGAGCAACCGTAGCCCGCCGCACCACTCTTGTCTATAAACCGGTTAGGCCAAGCTTGCGAGCTCAACTAAACGCGAACATCCCTTGTAAGAGCATGCCCTGACCCCGGATTGACCCATCGATCATCCGATAGCCGGCCGGTCGCGAGGGTCATATCTTTACCGGTTCATGAAGGGCCGGGCGCGGGAGGCGGGAGTCAGCGCCCGAGCCTTCGCTGGGACTGGGCCCAGCGCTTGTTGAGGTCGGCGAAGTAGCCTGCCTGGTCCCCTGGGGCCGCGCCGCGGGCGATGTCGACCAGCTTGCGGCGGTAGTCGGGAGAGCTCAGCCCGATCCGGGCGTCCTTGTCGATCTCGCTCACCAGGGCGGCCTTGTCCTGGGTCTGCGTCATGATGCGCACCCCGCGTTCGTCGAAGGCCTTGAGGGCCGGCGGCAGCGGGGTGCCCTTGACGGTGGAGATGGCCTGCTCCGCCTGGGCGCTGCCGGACTTGGTCAGGTACCAGTCGATCCAGGCCCGCGCGGCGGCCTTGTTCTTGGAGCGCGCGCTCACCGCGTACTTGTAGTCAGGCTGGACGACGGTGCAGAAGTGGGACTTGGACAGAGCCGGGAACGGCATGTAGGCGATGTCGTCGGGGTTGTGGCCGGCGGCCTTGGCGGCCTTCTGCATCTGCGGGATCGCCCAGGAGCCGAGGAACATCGCACCGATCTTCCCGGTGCCCATCAGGGTCTTGGAGTTCTCCCAGTCGGTGGCGGTGGGATCGGGCTCGGTCAACTTCTCACGGGCGGCGCTGTAGAGCAGGCCGTCGATGGCGTGGAGGTCCCTGCCCGGGCTCCAGGGGTCCGGGGTGGCGGCGAGGGCGTCCCGGGCGGAGTTGTTGCAGCCCGGGCCGCCGATGTGGTCGGACCACTGCCGCAGCGGCCATCCGTCGTGGTAATTGGTGTAGTAGGGGATGGCCTGGGTCTTCGCCTTGATGGCCTTGAGGGCGTCGATGAACTGCTCGGGGGTCTGCGGCCACTCGGTGACGCCGGCCTGCTCCCAGACGGCCTTGTTGTAGACGAAGCCGGTGGCGATGCCGATGTTCGCCAGGCCGTACACCTGGTGTGCCACCGTGGCGTACTCGGTGAAGTCGAAGGTCTGCGCCAGCTCGTCCGCGGAGCCGAGGGACGCGAAGTGGGCCGGATACTGACTGAGGGTCATGCTGTTGGGGATCAGCAGCACGTCGCCGTAGTCGCCGCTGTCCAGCCGGACGCCGATCCCGCCCTCGTAGTCGGTGAGGGCCTCGAACCGTACCCTGACGTCCGGGTACGCCTTCCGGAACCGGTCCGCGTACTTCTTGAGCGTCCCGTCCGAGAGTTGGTCGACGCGGTTGGTCAGGACCTTGATCTCGCCGGAGACGCGGGTGTCGCCGCCGTCGGGGGGCGGAGAGCCGTCGCCGTCGCTCCCGCAGGCCGTCAGCAGCATCGCCGTCGCGACGGCGACGGCCACCCATCCTGTGCGCATTCGCTCGTCCTTCGCGCTGGTCGTCGGGGGAATCGGTGCGGGCCCGGAGCAGCGGGCGGGAGTGCGCGGCGCGCGACGCCAAGGGCCCCAGGCCGGCAACTGGCGGGCCGGGCGGTGCGCGGATCGGGTGCCGGAGGTCCCGGAGGCAGGGCCGCACCGGGGCGGTCGCCTCGAACGTGCTCCGCGAACCGCTGGATTAACCGATTAATGCCGGGAACGCTATGACCGCCCTCTCATCACTGTCAATAGCCAGTTAACCGGTTCCGATCCATGTCCGGGGTTGGCTACTGCGGACGGCCGGGCCCGTAGTAGCTTGGGGGCGCAAGGTCTGCCTCATCGGTTCAGAAGGGTCCTCGTGGATCAGGTGTCCCCGCAGCAGAGTCCGGCCGCGCGGCGGCCCACGATCGCCGACATCGCCAAGATCGTCGGCGTGTCGAAGGTCTCCGTCTCCAATGCGCTCAACGGCCAGCCGGGCGTCTCGGAGGCGACACGGGCCCGGATCGCGGAGGTCGCGGAGGAGATCGGGTTCGTGCGCAACAGTGCCGCCCGGGCGCTGAGCGGCGCGAAGTCCTCCGCGGTGGGCCTGGCGCTGGCGCGGCCGGCCCGGATGCTGGGGACCGAGCCGTTCTTCATGGAGCTCATCGGCGGGATCGAGAACGTCCTGTCCGAGGCGTCCTACTCGCTGGCGCTGCAGGTGGTCGCCGACCACGAGCGGGGGCTGGAGGCTTACCGGCGGTGGTGGGGCGAGCGGCAGATCGACGGCGCGATCCTGGTCGACCTGCGGGAGGACGACGCCCGCGTGCCGGTCCTGGAGGAGATCGGCCTGCCGACGGTCGTGATCGGTCACCCGTCCGGCTCCGGCGGCCTGACCCCGGTGTGGTCGGACGATTCCGCGGCGGTCCGCGAGACGCTGGAGTACCTGGCGGCGCTGGGGCACCGGCGGGTCGGCCGGGTGGCCGGGCTCACCGGCTTGGTGCACACCTCGCTGCGCGACGCGGCCTTCACGGCCGTGTGCGGGAAACTCGGGCTGGAGGCCGTTCCGGTCGTCCACACCGACTACACCGGCCTGGAGGGCGCACGCGCGACGCGGCGCCTGCTGCTCTCCCCCGACCGGCCCACCGCGATCCTCTACGACAACGACATGACGGCGGTCGCCGGCCTGTCGGTCGCTCAGGAGATGGGGCTCCAGGTACCGGGGGACCTGTCGATCGTCGCCTGGGACGACTCCCCCCTGGTCCAGGTGGTCCGGCCTCCGCTCACCGCGCTGACCCGGGACATCCACGCCTACGGCGCACACGCCGCCCGGACCCTGCTGGCGCTGATCGCGGGCGGGAAGAGCGAGGGCTACGAGGACGCCGCTCCGCAGCTGACTCCCCGCGGGAGCACGGCGGCACCGCCGGCCTGATCGGTCCCGTCCGCGGGACCGGACGGGTTCACGGCCTGCGCGGCGGCGGGCCGGTGGTCCCGCGCGGGACCAGTTCGGGGATGCCGGAGACGCGGGACTCCGCCCGTCCGGTGTCCAGGAGTTCGAGCAGGCACCGGGCGACCTCCGAGCCGAAAGCGAACGGGTCGTGGCTGAGGGCGGACAGGTGCGGCCGGGTGATCCGGCACATCTCCGAATCGTCCCAGGCGACCAGTGACAGGTCCTCGGGGACCCGCAGTCCCAGCTCGGCGGCCACCGCCAGACCGGCCACGGCCATGAGGTCGTTGTCGTAGACGATCGCGGTGGGCCGGTCGGCGGCAGCGAGCAACTCCCGGGTGGCCCGGGCACCCTGATGCGCCGACAGGTCGGTGACCACGGTGCGGCGGTCCTCCAAGGACAGTTCGGCGGCGACGTCCTCGAACGCCTGCGAACGGACCAGCGCGCTGCCGAGCTTGGCGGGGCCCGCGATGTGGGCGATCCGCCGGTGCCCGAGAACGGCAAGGTAGCGCACCGCCTCCGTGACGGCCGCCGCCTCGTCGCTCCAGACCGCCGGGAAGGGGCCGCTGTGGTCGGGGTGGGTGACGGCGACAACCGGCATGCCCAGGTGGTGGGTGGGCTCGATCCGGGGGTCGTCCGCGGTCACCCCGGTCAGCACCGCCCCGTTGACCTGGCCGGACTGCCACCACTGCTTGTAGAGGGCGATCTCCATCTCCCGACTGGTGGTCAGGTGCAGCAGCAGGGAGCAGGGCCGCTCCGACAGGACGTGCTCGATGCCGCCGATGAGGGCCATGTGGAGGGCGTCGAGTCCCTCGTCCACTGCTTCGCGGCTGATCGCCATCCCGATGGTGTGCACCTGCGGACCACGGGCCAGTGAACGAGCGGCGAGGTTGGGGGACCAGCCGAGCTCCCGGGCCGCCTCGGTGATGCGGCGGCGGGTCTCCTGCGAGACGCCGGGCCGGTCGTTGAGGGCGAGCGAGACGGCGCCGGCGGAGACCCCGGCGCGAGCGGCGACGTCTCGGATCGTCACCCGGTGCGGCATGCTGTTCCCCTCTGACGGCTGGCGGGCCTTCGGCACGTTTCCACGTGCTCCGGGTCCCATCCTGTCAGGTCGCGCAGCAGCGGCAGGCCGCCCGTCCGCCTCGGGTCAGCCCTCGGGCGGCGGGGCCGTCTCCGCCGATCCCCGCACGATCAGGCGGGTGGGGATCAGGACGCGGCGGCTCGGGCCGGTGTCACCGCGCAGCCGGTCGAACAGCACACCGGCGGCGCTCCTGCCGAGGGCCGCGGGGTCCTGGGCGACAACGCTCAGAGCGGGAGTGAGCAGCGCGGCGAGTTCGAGGTCGTCGAACCCCAGCAGGGCCGGCCTCGCATCGTGACGGGCGAGGACTCCGAGGGCCGCCGTGGTGATCCGGTTGTTGGCGGTCAGCAGCGCGGTGACGGGCTCGGGCCCCTCCAGCAGACGGGCGAGGGATCGCGCGACCTCGGCAGGGGTGGTCGGGCCGGTGGCGATCCAGCGTTCGTCCACCGGCAGGTTCGCCTCGGCCATCGCCCGGCGGTATCCGCGCAGCCGCTCCGCGCAGGTGTGGATGCCGGGCAGGTCGCCGACGAACCCGATGCGGCGGTGTCCGTGGCGGATCAGGTGGGTGACGCCGTGGCGGGCGCCGCCCGCGTTGTCGCTGAGGACGGCGTCGGCGTCGATGGCCGCGGCGGGCCGGTCCAGGAACACCACCGGCGTGCCCGAGGCGATCTCCGGCACCAGGTAGGAGTGGTCGGTGCCGGCGGGCACGACGAGCAGGCCGTCGACCCGGCCCGCGCAGAAGGCCGTGGCCAACTCACGCTCGCGTTCTCCGTCCTCCGCGCTGGATCCGGTGAACAGCAGGCAGCCCTGCTCGATGGCCACCTCCTCGACCGCGCGGGCCAGGTGCGAGGAGAACGGGTCACCGATGTCCTCCAGGAGCAGCGCGATGCTCGCGGTGCGACCGGTGCGCAGCAGGCGGGCGCTGTCGTTGCGGCGGAATCCCAGTTCGGCGATCGCGGCACGGACCCGCTCGGCCGTCGCTGGGGTGACGCCGCTCTCACGGTTGACGACCCTGGAGACGGTCTTGAGGCCGACGCCCGCTCGCGCGGCGACGTCGTTCATGGTCGGCCTGACGCCGTGTCTGCTGGTGCTCATCGGTGGTGGGAGGTCGGCGGCCGTCCGGGCCCGGTGCCTCCGTCTCCTCTCGGTCCGCGGGACGGGCCTTCGCGGGTGACGCGGTGATGCACCGTCAACGGTGGGCGGGGAGGGCGGGGCGGGCGAGGGCGGCGGCGCCGACCAGGCCCGCGTCGGTGCCCAGGTGCGCGGGCACCAGGCGCAGTCCGCGGGTGAAGGAGAGGGTGGCGTAGGAGGCGAGGTGGCGGGCGAGCGGGTCGAAGAGGACGGGGCCGGCCTTGGCGACGCCGCCGCCGATGATCGCGGCGTCGAGTTCGACGAGGGTGGCGGTGGCGGCGATGCCGGCCGCCAGGGCCCGGGCGGCGCGGTCGTAGGCGGTCAGGGCGAGCGGGTCGCCGGCCCGGGCCGCGAGGGCGACGGCGCCCGCGGTGGCGTCGCCGTCCGGGCCGGGGCGCCAGCCGAGTTCGGCGGCGGTGCGGGCGATGGCGGTGCCGGAGGCGAGTCCTTCGAGGCAGCCGCGGGATCCGCAGGGGCAGGGGCGGCCGCCGTAGTCGATGCTGATGTGGCCGAGGTGTCCGGCGTTGCCGGTGGTGCCGGTGTGGAGACGGCCGTCGAGGACGAGGCCGGCGCCGACGCCGGTGGAGACCACCAGGCACAGGGCGTTGCGGAAGGGCCGGGCGGCGCCGCGCCAGTGTTCGGCGGCGGTCATGGCCACGGCGTCGCCGCCGAGGACGACCGGCAGGTCGCGGACGGCGGGGTGCTCGGCTGCCTCGGAGCGCAGCGGGTAGCCGCGCCAGCCGGGGAGGTTGACCGGACTGACGGTTCCGGCGGCGATGTCGACGGGGCCGGCGCTGCCGATGCCGAGCGCCCGTACGTGCTGCCAGCCGGGGAGGCGGGCGAGGTCGTCGAGGACGTGGTCGACGGCGGCCATCAGCTCGTGCCGGTCGCCGTCGGCGGGGGTGGACACCTGGAGCTGGTGCAGCAGGGTGCCGTCCGTGTCGACCAGGCCGCCCGCGATCTTGGTGCCGCCGATGTCGAGCGCCGCGATCAACGGTCCTGCGGGGATGCCCCCCGGCGCTGATCCGACCGTGGTCGCGGCACCGGCCATGTCGTAACTCATCGTGATTACTCCGGGTGTCGGGCTGAGGGGCTCCGCAGTGATGGACCGGGTGCCGCCGGGGCGTTTCCGGTGATTCTGACCCTCTCTGACAACGTTGTCCAGCCATCCTCGATCGCAGTCGGATAACAGGGCCGATCCACTGTTGAGTTAGGCAAAGTTTTAGTAAAGACAGCCTTGATCGGTAACAAAACTGGTGGATATCAAAGTTGACCGCTCTATGGACATGGCAGCAAAGTGACGTCTACGTTAAGCGTCCAGCAGCCAGGGAGGCCGGTCAGGTCCGCTGGATGTCGCTTCCCCCGTGTTCAGAAGACGATCAGCGCGAAGGATGGGCGAGATGCGAAGAGGATGGGTGGCCGTTGTGGCCGCGACGATGGTGGCGCTCACGGCGTGTAGCAGCAATGGCGGGAGCGGCGCCACCTCGGTCCCGACGGTCAACTCCGACCCGGCCAAGGTGTCCGGCTCCATCACGGTCCTGACGAACCGTACGGACCAGCTGGGCGACGGCACCTTGGACAAGTACGCCGCCGAGTTCACCAAGCTCTACCCGAACGTCAAGGTGAAGTTCGAGGGGATGAAGGACTACGAGGGCGAAGTCAAGATCCGCATGAACACCGAGAACTACGGTGACGTGCTGCCGATCCCCTCGGACCTGTCGATCGCTCAGTTCCCCAACTTCTTCTCGCCGTTGGGCGATGCCGCCGAGCTGTCCAAGCAGTACCAGTGGACCGACTACTCGACGGTCAGCAGCAAGGTCTACGGCATAGCCAACTACGGCACCGTGACCGGCTTCGTCTACAACAAGAAGGTCTGGGCGGAGGCCGGCGTCACCGACTGGCCGAAGACCCCCGAGGAGTTCGTCACCGCACTGAAGGCCATCAAGGCCAAGGGCGCCGCCACCCCGTACTACACCAACTACCACGACGGCTGGCCGCTGCGGCAGTGGACCGACGCGGTCAGCTCCCCCAGCTGCGACCCCAAGGCCAAGGACGCGATGGCCACCACGCCGCTGCCCTGGACCAGCGGCAACGACATCTTCACCATCGACGGCCTGCTGTACTCGGTGGTCAACGAGAAGCTCTCCGAGACCGACCCGACCACCACCAACTGGGACAACTCCAAGGTCCTGCTGGCCACCGGCAAGGTCGGCTCGATGTACCTCGGCTCCTGGTCCATCTCGCAGGTGCGCGACGCCGCCACCAAGGCCGGCGCCAACCCGGACGACATCGGCTACATGCCGTTCCCGTCCACCACCGGCAAGCCCTGCACCGTCCTGCAGCCGGACTACAAGTACGCGATCAACAAGCACTCCAAGAACCAGGAGGCGGCCCGCGCCTGGATCGACTGGTTCATCAACAAGTCCGGCGCCGCGCAGAACGAGCAGGGCATCTCCTCCGTCAAGGGCACCGAACTGCCCAGCGCCCTCAAGCCCTTCACCGAGAAGGGCGTGCAGATGATCGGCCAGAACCAGGAACAGCTGGCCAAGGTCAAGAAGATCGACAAGGGCGCGGAGATCAACCTCGACGCCCCCGACTACCGGCAGAAGCTGGTCGACATCGCGCGCGGCGCCGCCCCCGGCGACCAGAAGAGCTACTTCGCCGAGCTCAACAAGAAGTGGTCCGAGTCGCTGAAGACGGTCGGCTGACCCACCCGGGGACCGAGCGGCACGGCCCCGCGCCCACCCGCCCTGACATCAGGGCCGGGCCGTGCCGCTCACCGGACGCCAGGACCAACGAAGGAACGAAGATGACTGCACTGCAGAGGGACCGGGGCACCGCACAGCCCCCCGCGCGGACCGCCTCCGCCGCCCCTGTCGGCCGAGGCCGCGCCACCCGGCGCAAGGGTGTCCGCCGGCACTGGTGGTTCACACCGTGGCTCTACCTGCTGGTACCGCTCGGGCTGCTGACCGCCTTCACCTACCTGCCGATCGCCGACATGCTCGGCTACAGCTTCACCGACTGGGACGGCATCAGCCCCGAGAAGAGCAACGTCGGGCTCGAGAACTACACCGACCTGTTCACCCGCCCCGAGCTGTTCAAGGTGTTCCTCGTCAGCGGCGTTTACCTGATCGCCGCAGTGCTGCAGATCTGCCTGGCGCTCTACTTCGCCACGGTGCTGAGCTTCAACACGAAGTTCCGCAACCTCTTCAAGGGCATCCTCTTCTTCCCCTACCTGATCAACGGCGTGGCGATCGGGTTCGTCTTCCTCTACTTCTTCCGCCCCCAGGGCACCCTGGACTCCCTGTTGGCACTCCTGGGCATCCACGGCGACCACCTCTGGATGGGCGACCCGGACCTGGTCAACAAGTCCCTGGCCGGCGTGTCGGTCTGGCGCTACACCGGCCTGAACCTGGTGCTCTTCCTCGGCGCCATCCAGTCCATCCCGCCGCACCTCTACGAGGCCGCCGCCCTCGACGGCGCGAGCCGCTGGCAGCAGTTCCGCCACATCATCGCGCCCAGCATCAAGCCCGTCATCAGCCTCAGCGCGATCCTCGCCGTCTCCGGCTCGCTGGCCGTCTTCGAGATCCCCTACATCATGACCGGCGGCGCCAACGGCTCGCAGACCTTCGTCATCCAGAGCATCAGCATGGCCTTCAAGTTCGACAAGTTCGGCCTCGCCTCGGCCAGCGCCGTCGTCCTGCTCGTCCTGATCCTGCTCGTCACCTGGATCCAGCGCCGCCTGGTGCCGGAGGAGAGGGTGGAACTCTCGTGACCACCAATCCCGTCACCCCCGCCCGGCAGCCGCGCGCCGCCCGCAGGATCCACACCCGGTCCGCCGTCGCCGGCGGCGCCAAGTACCTCTCCCTGCTCCTGGCCTCCGCCGTCGTCCTGATCCCGCTGCTGGTGATCTTCTTCACCGCGCTGAAGACCCGTCAGGAAGCCCTCGGCACCGGGCCGCTGGACCTGCCCGGCAACTGGCTCAACTTCGAGAACTTCCGCATCGCCTTCACCCAGGGCAAGATGCTGCCCGCCTTCCTCAACACCACCTTCATCCTGCTGGTCTCGGTCACCGGCACGGTCGTCATCGGCTCGATGACCGCCTACGCCATCGACCGCTTCGACTTCCGGCTGAAGAAGCTCGTGATGGCGCTCTTCCTGCTCGCCAGCCTGGTCCCCAGCGTCACCACCCAGGTCGCGACCTTCCAGATCATCGACAACCTCGGCGCGTTCAACACCCGCTGGGCGCCGATCCTGCTCTACCTCGGCACCGACATCATCTCGATCTACATCTTCCTGCAGTTCATCCGCTCCATCCCGGTCTCCCTCGACGAGGCCGCCCGCCTCGACGGCGCCAACAGCTTCACCATCTACTGGCGCATCATCCTGCCGATGCTCAAGCCCGCCATCGCCACCGTGGTCATCGTCAAGGGCGTCACCGTCTACAACGACTTCTTCATCCCCTTCCTCTACATGCCCTCCAGCGACCTCGGCACCATCTCCACCTCGCTGTTCCGCTTCCAGGGCCCGTTCGGCGTCAACTGGGAGATCATCTCGGCCGGCACCATCCTGGTCATCCTGCCGACCCTGATCGTCTTCCTCGCCCTGCAGCGCCTGATCTACGCCGGCTTCGCCGCCGGCTCCACCAAGTGAGCCGGCTCCCAGGGCGGACGACCCGGAGGCACCGCACCTGCGCCGCGGTGCCTCCGCCCAGGCAGAGTGCCCCCATCACGGCAAGGAGAGCGAGGCGATGAGCGGACGCGTCACCATCCGCGACGTCGCCGCCCGCGCGGGCGTCTCCCCCGGCGCCGTCTCGCTCGCCCTCAACGACCGCCCCGGAGTCTCCGCCCCCACCCGGCACCGCATCCGGGCCGCGGCCGCCGAACTCGGCTGGGTACCCAACCAGGCCGCCCGCAGCCTGGCCGCCCTCCACCCGGACGGCGAGACCGTCGGCCTGGTCATCGCCCGCCCCGCCCACCAACTCGGCCTGGAACCCTTCTACATGGAGTTCATCTCCGGCATCGAGACCGTACTGGAGGAGCGCTCGGCGACCCTGCTGCTGCGCCTGGTGCGCGACCGCGAGCAGGAGATCGCCGTGCACCGCACCTGGTGGCGCACCCGCCGGGTGTCCGGCGCCGTCCTGGTCGACCTCACCGAGGACGACCCCCGCATCCCGGCCGTGGCCGCGCTCGGCATGCCCGCCGTCGCCGCCGGACACCCGGCCCTGGCCGGCCCGGCGGTGGCCACCGTGTGGACCGACGACTCCGCCGCCGTCGAGGACGCCGTCCGCTACCTGGCGATGCTCGGCCACCGCCGCATCGCCCGGGTCGGCGGCGACCCGGACCTCGGCCACACCTCGATCCGCGCCCGGGCGCTGGAGGCCGTCGCCGCTCAGCTCGGCCTGGAGCCGCCGCGCAGCCTGACCACGGACTTCTCCGGCCGGGCCGGCGCCCGGGCCACCCGGATGCTGCTGTCCTCCGCCGAGCGCCCCACCGCGATCGTGTACGACAACGACATCATGGCCGTCGCCGGCATCGCCGTCGCCGCCGAGCTCGGCCTCCAGGTCCCCGCCGACCTGTCGCTGATCGCCTGGGACGACTCCCAGCTCTGCCGCCTCACCCACCCCCCGCTGTCCGCGATGAGCCACGACGTCCACGGCTACGGCGCACAGGTCGCCCGCACCCTGTTCGACGTGATCGAGCACCGGCGCCCGCCGACCTCCCCGGCACCCACGCCCGTCCTGGTGCCGCGCGGCAGCAGCGGACCGCCGACCCGCTGACCGCCTCCCACAGACTCCCGGCCCGTCCCCGGCTCCTCTTGAGGGTGAGGAAGCCCGGGGACGGGCCGGGGCCCACGCACACCGGAGCACCGACATGACCGCCGACCTGCTCGCCACCACCATCCGCCCCTACGCCTGGGGCTCCACCACCGCCCTGGCCGAACTGACGGGCCGTCGGCCCACCGGCGCACCCGAGGCCGAGCTGTGGATGGGCGCCCACCCCGGCGCACCCGCCCGGATCGACCGCGGCCGGGGCAGCGAGGCACTCGACGCCGTCATCGCCGACGATCCGCTCCACGAGCTCGGCAGCCGGGTGGCCGGACGCTTCGGTGCCCGCCTGCCCTTCCTGCTGAAGCTGCTGGCCGCCGACCACGCCCTCTCCGTCCAGGTCCACCCGACCGCCGCCCAGGCCGAGGCCGGATACGCGGCCGAGGAGGCCGCCGGCATCCCGCTCGACGCCCCGCACCGGATCTACCGCGACCGCCACCACAAGCCCGAACTGATCTGCGCCCTCGGCGAGTTCGAGGCACTCTGCGGCTTCCGCGACCCCCTGGCCACCGCCGCGCTCTGGGAGCGCCTGGCCCTGCCGGTGCTGGACCCCTGGATCCGGCAGCTGCGCACCGCCCCCGCCGACCGGGCACTGCGCACGGTGCTGACCGCAGCTCTCGCGGACGACCGGGCCAGGGGCGAGCGGGCCGCCGCCGAACTCCCCTTCGCCCTGGCCGCCCTGGCTTCGGGCGACGACCCGGACGCGGCCACCTGGGCCGCCTACCGGGATGCCGCTCGCGACTACCCCGGCGACCCCGGGATCCTCGCCGCGATGCTGCTCAACCACGTCCGCCTCGGCCCCGGCCAGGCCCTCTACCTGGACGCCGGCGTCCCGCACGCCTACCTGCGCGGCCTCGGCGTCGAGATCATGGCCGGCTCCGACAACGTGCTGCGCTGCGGCCTCACCCCCAAGCACGTCGACACCGCCGCACTGGCCGCGGTGGTCGACTTCCGCCCCAGCGCCCCGCAGCTCGTCACCGCCGTTCCCACCAGCTTCGGCGAGCTCGAATTCCTGACTCCTGCCGAGGAGTTCAGCCTCTCCCGGATCGAACTCGGCGAATCCCTGGAGATCGCCGACGACGGCCCGCAGATCCTGCTCTGCGTGCGCGGCACCGCCCGGATCAGCGGCGGCACGGCCCTCGCCGCCGGGCAGTCCGCCTACCTCCCGGCCGTCGGCGGCCCCGTCCTGCTGGACGGTGACGCCACCCTGTTCCGCGCGAAGGTCCCACAGCCCCGCTGACCGAAGCCCACCCGTCACGCCCCCAGGCACCACCCCACTCACGCTTGTCCGGAGGAGCCCCGTGAACGACCAGCCCCGCACCACCAGCCGCCGCACCCTGCTGGGGGCCGCCGCCCTCGGCCTCGCCACCACCCCCCTGATCGGCGGCACCGCACTCGCCACCACCGGCGCGGGCCGGGACGCCGAGCAGCAGGGCTGCGGCCGCGAGGACGGCGCCAAGCGCTCGTTCGTCACCGCCAGAGGCGGCGAACTGCGCCTGGAAGGAAAGAAGTTCCGCTTCGGCGGAACCAACTGCTACTACCTCCACCAGCAGTCCCACTACATGATCGACGCGGTACTGAACGACGCCGCCGCGATGGGCCTGACGGTGATCCGCGCCTGGGCCTTCGCCGAGGGCGACGGCCACTCCCACCGCGCGCTGCAGCCGCAGCCGTTCCAGTACGACGAGGCCGCCTTCGACAGCCTCGACTACGCCGTCCACAAGGCCGGGCAGCTCGGCCTCCGTCTGGTCCTCCCGCTGGTCAACAACTGGCCCGACTACGGCGGCATGCGCCAGTACGTCTCCTGGTTCCTCGGCCTGCCCGACGACTCCTACGGCGAGGGCGTCAACCACGACCGCTTCTACACCGACGCCAACTGCAAGAAGGCCTACCGGGCCTGGGCCAAGCACGTGATCGGACGCCGCAACCGCTACACCGGCCTGCGCTACGACGCCGACCCCACCGTGATGGCCTGGGAGCTGGCCAACGAGCCGCGCTGCCGCAGCGACAAGTCCGGTGCCACGCTGCTTGGTTGGGCCCGTGAGATGAGCACCTACGTCAAGGCGCTGGCTCCGCGCCAGCTGCTCGCGGTGGGCGACGAGGGCTTCTACGGCAAGGCCGGCCACGCCGACTACCCCTACTCCGACTACGAGGGCGCCGACTGGCTGAAGCTCACCGCGCTGCCCTCGATCGACTACGGCACCGTCCACGTCTACCCGCAGAACTGGGGCGAGACCAGCGGCTCCAAGCCCGGCACCGACGCCACCACCTGGGGCACCCGCTGGATCACCGACCACCTCGCCGACGGCCGCACGCTCCGCAAGCCCGTCGTCGTCGAGGAGTTCGGCCTCCAGATCGACCCCGCCCGCGACATCCCCGACGCCGCAGCCCGCGACGCCGCCTACCGGGCCTGGACCGACGCCGCGCTCGCGAACGGCGCGGCCGGCGACCAGTTCTGGCTGCTCACCTCCCGCGTCGACGACGGCTCCTTCTACCCCGACTACGACGGCCACCGCGTCATGTGGAACAACGACCCCGCCAACCCCACCCACGCCACCGCCCAGCTCTTCGCCACCCACGCGAAGGCGATGACCGCGGCGAACTGACCCCTCGCCGGCCCCCGACCGCCCGCCGCCCGGTGACCGTCATGCCCGGGCGGCGGGCCCCGCCGTGAGGAGCCCCGCATGCAGCCCCGCGCCACCGTCCTCTTCCAGGGCGACAGCATCACCGAGGCGGGCCGCGACCGCACCCGCCCCGGCGAACTCGGCCACGGCTACGCCGCACTGGCCGCCGCCGCTCTGCCCGGCGCCCCGCAGGTGCTCAACCGGGGCGTCGGCGGCGACCGCCTCACCGACCTGCGCGAGCGCTGGGAGGCCGACACCCTCGCCCACCGCCCCGCCCTGGTCTCCGTCCTGATCGGCATCAACGACACCTGGCGCCGCCACGACCAGGGGCTGCCCAGCCCGGTCGGCACCTGGGAGCGCGACTACCACCTGCTGCTCACCGGCCTGCGCGAGCACTGCGCACCTCGGCTGCTGCTGATCGAACCGTTCCTGCTGCCGGTGCGGGCGGAGCAGTGGAGCTGGCGGGCCGACCTCGACACCCGGATCCAGGCCGTCCGCCGCCTCGCCACCGCACACGACGCCCGTCTGCTGGCCGCCGACGGCCTGCTCAACCAGGCCGCCCGCACCGCAGGAGACCCCACCCTGATCGCCGCCGACGGCGTCCACCCCACCCCGCTCGGCCACCGCCTGCTCGCCGACGCCTGGCTCGCCCTGGCCGCCACCCCCAACACCTGACCCGACACCACCGACCGGCCCTGCGGGCTGCCCGGCCCGGGGCGGGCAGCTTGCGGTACGCATCGCCATCTGCGGTCACCGCCGGCTCGGACCACCCCACCCGCAGCGGAATGCGCTGCGGGTGCCGAAGCATGCCCCCGGGCCGTGAGGCGGCAGCACACCGGCGCACGCCGCCCGCGGCGTCGTACTGGTCCGGCCCGGCATGACCTTCAACCCGCCTTGCAGTCATGCCCGGTGGCCGACAGCCGAGCTCCCTTGCCCCCGCGCCGCACGCCTGAACGAGACATACCCCGGACGGAAGAGCTGACTGAAAACAACCGGTTAAGTTCTCATTGACAGAGGATTGTAGCCGCCAATACGGTCTCCATGCCTTAATCGGTTAGGCAGAGAAGTGCCACCCCTGCCAGACCCGGTGCGCAAGGCCACACCCCGGCTTCTGCCGGGACCGCACCCGGTCCACCTCGCTGCCCGCGTCGCGGACAAGCGCCGACCGCGGGTCATCCCCACGGATTCCTCCCACCCCCACTCACGGGACGAAAGGCACACCCATGCACAAGAGACTCCAGCCCCGCCGCACTTCGAACCTCGCGCCGACGGCCGTCCTGCTCGCAGCGGCCCTCGCCGCCACCGGCCTGACCCTGGGCCGCGCCGGCACCGCCCAGGCCGACACCGCCGGGTCGTTCGCCACCCGCTGCGGCGTCCACTTCTGCCTGGACGGCAAGGAGTACTACTTCGCGGGCACCAACACCTACGACTTCTTCACCTACGGGTCGGCCTCCGGCGACACCGAGTCGCAGTTCATGGACAAGGCCCGCATCGACGCCCAGTTCGCCAACCTGAAGGCGGACAAGGTCGACGTGGCGCGGCTGTGGATGTTCAACCACGAGAACTGGCACGGCTTCGAGACGTCCAAGGGCGTCTACGACGAGCAGCAGTTCGCTCTGTTCGACTACGTCATCGAGTCGGCCAAGGCCCACGGCGTCCGACTGGTCCCGGTGTTCGAGAACTACTGGGAGGCGTACGGCGGCATCGACGCCCGCCTGCGCTGGGAGGGCCTGTCCGGCGGCCAGCCCGCCCGGGCCGCGTTCTTCGACAAGGCCCGCTGCCCCGGCTGCTTCACCTCCTACAAGAACTACGTGTCCTACGCGCTGAACCGGGTCAACCACTACAGCGGCGTCAAGTACAAGGACGACCCGACCATCTTCGCCTGGGACCTGATGAACGAGCCCCGCTACGAGGGCCAGAGCCAGGCCGAGAACGTCAACGGCACGACCCTGCGGGCCTGGGTCGACGAGATGGGCGCGTTCGTCAAGGGCATCGACTCCAAGCACCTGCTGGGTGTCGGCCTCGAAGGGCACGGCACCGAGTACGGCTTCGGCGGCGACGAGGGCAACCCCTTCGTCCACGTGCAGCAGTCGCCGTACATCGACTACACCTCCGCCCACCCCTACCCCACCGAACACTGGGCGGACCTGGACATCCAGGAGACCAAGGCCCTGGTCCGGTCCTGGATCAGCGACTCCCACGATAAGGTCGGAAAGCCCTTCTACATGGGCGAGTTCAACGTGCACAACGTCGACCGCTCGGCGTGGTGGCGCGAGATCTACGCGGACTTCGAGGCGGCCGGCGGTGACGGCAGCGCGTTCTGGTGGTACTCGGACCGCAACATCGACGGCAAGTTCGGCGTGCTGCCGGGCGCGCCCGAGCTCGCCGTCTTCCGTGACCACTCCGAGCGGATGCGCGCCAAGTCGGGCCTGGTGACCGGCACCCCGAGCCCGAGCTCCTCCGCCTCCCCCAACGAGCCGTCACCCTCCGCCAGCGAGTCCGCCTCCACTCCGCCTTCGCCCTCCGCGCCGTCCACCTCCCCCGTACCGGCGGCCGGCTGCGCGGTGCACTACGGGCTCTCCGACTGGGGTGGCAGCTTCAACGGCGACGTCACCGTCAAGAACACCGGCGGCACCAGCGTCAACGGCTGGCAGCTGGTCTTCTCCTTCCCCGGGGACCAGCGCGTCACCGCCATGTGGAACGCCGTGAGCGCGCAGTCCGGCAAGCAGGTGACGGCCGCCAACCCCGCCTCCTACAACACCGTCATCGCGGCCGGAGCCAGCGTGAATTTCGGCTTCAGCGGCACCTCCACCCCCGGCACCAACAGCGTGCCTTCCTCCTTCGCCCTCAACGGGGAGACCTGCAGCACCTACTGACGGCAACCTTGTATTAACTGGTTCAGTTCACCGTAGAGTGAAAGCCGTCCAGAGCCCAGTTGAGCTCCGATCATCTCAACTGAACAGCACCATCCCGTTCGACGCATGCTTCTGACACTCAATTAATCGGTTAAGTCAGATCCGTTGACCATCGACTGATGGTGTGTCAGCATCTCGAAGACGACGAGGACTGACTCCCCGCCCCCACCCCCGGCGGGTCGACCGGCCGGACGTCGACCAGCGGCTTGCCCGCGCTCCCTCCGCCTGTTCCAGCCCCAGCAGGGGCCCTGCTTTCGACATGGCGGCGGGCCGGCCGTACCCCCACCCACGATTCGAGGAGAGCCATGAACCCGTCGCAGAGCCGCAGAGCGCTCACGACGATCGGTGCGGCGATCGCAGCCGCCTTCGGTCTGCTGATCGCCGTGCTCGGATTCGCCCCGGGCAGCGCCCAGGCCGCCGCCACCGGCATCCACGTCAGCAACGGCCGCATCCTGGAGGCCAACGGGAACCAGTTCGTGATGCGCGGGGTCAACCACGCGTACACCTGGTACTCCGGGCAGACCACCGCGATCGCCGACATCGCCGCCAAGGGCGCCAACACCGTCCGCGTCGTGCTCAGCAACGGCGACCGCTGGACCCGCACCAGCTCCGCGCAGATCTCCACCCTGATCGGCCAGTGCAAGGCCGCCAAGGTCATCTGCGTCCTGGAGGTCCACGACGCCACCGGCTACGGCGAGGACGCCGCCGCCACCACCCTCGACCGGGCCGCCCAGTTCTGGGTCGACAACAAGAGCGTCCTGGACGGCCAGGAGGCCTACGTCGTCGTCAACATCGCCAACGAGCCCTGGGGCAACAGCGGTTACACCGCTTGGACCGCCGCAACCAAGAGCGCCATCGGCAAGCTCCGCGGGGCCGGCCTGCGCCACGCCCTGATGGTCGACGGCCCGAACTGGGGGCAGGACTGGTCCAACACCATGCGCGACAACGCCGCCTCGGTCTTCGCCGCCGACCCGGACCGCAACACGGTCTTCTCCATCCACATGTACGGCGTCTACGACACCGCCGCCGAGGTCCAGAGCTACCTGGGCGCCTACGTCAACGCCGGACTGCCCATCGTGGTCGGCGAGTTCGGCGCCAACCACAGCGACGGCAACCCCGACGAGGACGCCATCATGGCCACCGCCCAGTCCCTCCAGGTCGGCTACATCGGCTGGTCCTGGAGCGGCAACGGCGGCGGCGTCGAGTACCTCGACCTGGTCAACAACTTCGACAAGAACTCCCTGACCACCTGGGGCAACCGCTTCTTCAACGGCGCCAACGGCATCGCCGCCACCGCCCGCCCCGCCACCATCTACGACCGGCCCAGCCAGTCGCCCTCGCCGTCCCAGTCCCTGCCGGGCACCGCGCCGAACGGCTACCCGTACTGCGCCAGTGCCTCCTCCGACCCGGACGGCGACGGCTGGGGCTGGGAGAACAGCGCCTCCTGCGTCGTCCGCGGCAGCCGCGCCGACACCGGCACCACCCCGACCCAGTCCCCGCTGCCCACCAAGGCGCCGAACGGCTACCCGTACTGCGCCAGCGCCTCCTCCGACCCGGACGGCGACGGCTGGGGCTGGGAGAACAGCGCCTCCTGCGTCGTCCGCGGCAGCCGCGCCGACTTCTGACCGCTCCCCCGGTCAGCAGAGCGCCGAGGTGTGCCACCCCCTGTCTCCCCGGGGGCGGCACACCTCGGCGTCCGGCTCGCGCCTACGGCTGCTCTGCCGACTTCTGCAGCACGGCACAACACCCACGGCGGAACCCGCTGGACCGGCAACTGATCATCCTCACAGGCACATCCACCACCGTGCCGACCCTCAACTGATGTCCCCCTGCTGCCAGCTGGGCGGGATCTTCGGCAGGCCGATCAGGGCGTCGATTCCGAGGTGCTCCAGCAGCAGGGCTTTCAGGTTGCGACCGTCGATGAGGTCGATCCGGTTGCGGTGGGCGAAGTCCAGGCTGCTCTTGCCGAACCAGGACGTGGTGACCAGAACACCCCGGTCGGCCTGCTGGTCCCGCACCGTCCCGAACAAGGCCCGCACCACCTCCGGCCCGACCACGTTCTTGGTCCGCTTAGCCTGCACCGCGATCACGGTCACACCCACCGGATCACGCCGCACCGCCACCGCATCCAAGCCGTCGTCACGGGAGTTCTGCGTACGCCACGTCTCGTAGCCCATCGCGGTGTACAGCTCGCGCACCAGCCGCTCGAAAGCGAACGGATCCATCTGCAGCAGATCCGGCCGGCCATCCAACCCGCCCACCACGGCGGTGTCCGCCGCGAGCTTGAACCGGCTCGGGTCGAACTCGACGATCGGTGGCACTGGTTCGAGGTCGTGCGGATGCCGGGAGACCACCGCCCCGAGGTTGCGCAGGCACCGCTGCGGATCCAACCGCGGCTCATCGAGAACGAGTTCGGCGAAGTCCGAGCGCTCCACCACGACGCTCACCACACACGGGCGCACCGCACGCCCGGTCGCCGGATCGGTCGTCGCCACATGCCCGTTCAAGACGATGGTCGTCACCATCGCCGCCGGTGTCGCCGCGAACACCTCGTCGAGCGCCCGCAGGGCCAGGCGCGCCAGCAGCCTGCGGTAGGTGTCGTGCAGCACCGGCTCCTTGACCGGCTGCGGGACGATCTCCGCGCGCTGCGCGACGAACCGGTACCCGGCGACAGCCGGCACCACGTCCTGGGAGGGCAACCCGATGTCGACCAGCAACTGCCCGGCCTCCGGTGCGTAGCCCACCACCGCGCTGTCGCGGCAGCCGGGCGGCACCGGCGACTGGCCAAGTAGGTCCTCCACCGCATCGGCCACGCCCTTGGCGCCCTCGTGGGCGAAGGCCCGCTCCAGGTGCGGATGCCAGCCCTCCAGGCCGTCGAGCCGATCACGCAGAACGCCTTCGAGCTCCGCACCTGCGGCAGCGATCTCCTGGCCTCGCCGCTCGGTCTCCTCCTTCAACTGCTGCTTGAGTCCGTCACGTTCGAGGCGCTGCCGCTCACGTTCGCCCCGCTCCTGCTCGCGTCGGCGCTGCTGGGCCTCGCGCTCACGGGCGGCCTGGCGCCTGGCGAGGTCGGCCTCGACGCGGGCCGCCTCCTTCGCCCGCTCGGCGTCCTGCTTCGCGAGGAGCTTCTCCCCCGCCGCCAGCATCCGCGCGTGCTCGACCACCGGATCCGGTGTCCGCGGCTTTCGGGGGCGCCGAACCGGCACCGGCTTCGCGGGCTGGGACTGCGCCAGCTTCGCCTGCTGCTTCGCCAGCAGTGCCTCCGCCAGCAGCTCCGGCACCGACTTTCGCTGCGCCAACGCCCCTCCCCTGTCGCCAGTACCGGTCCGGCCGAAGCCACACCTGGGCGGAGCACCACACTCCGACCCCGCCAGCACTACCCGCTGACCTACTCCCTCGAACCAGGCGACATGCGGCGCAACAGGCCGGCGCGTGGGAGTCGCTGGCACCAGCCGGACTCGTCTCGCGCCGGGGCCATCGCCTCCGGACGCCCACGCCGTCCGGCCGAGCTCGGAAGGCCGCACAGGGACAACTGCCGTTCCGATCAGCTACGGTTGCGGGCAGCACCAGGTCCGGATCGTCGGCAGCACCGACGGAACCAGCCAGGGCGATGACTTCTGCTTCACCGTCCGGGGGCGCGTCAGCAACGCACCCACCAGCGGAACTCCACCCACAGGCAGGCCTGCTGGCCGTGCCCACTCTTCTTCCGGAGCTTCCGAATGCCAGACCGCCCCACCACTGCCGTACCCCGCGACTTCCTGTGCGAGCACACCTCCGCCAAGAGCCGCGTCCTCGCCCTCGTCGGCCACCCCGACGGCCCCGCCTCCCTGCAGGCCGTCCTGACCTGCCGTCAGCCCGAACTCGCCCACCGCGCCGCCCAGCTCCTGCGCGGCGCACTGCACTCCACCCCCGCCACCTGGCGTGCGCAGCCGCTCGAGCTCCTGTGCGCGCAGCTGCCCGACGCCCCGGCATCCTCGGTGCGAGGCGCCGTCGCCCACCTTCTCGCCGGCACCTGGCCCGTCACCGAGGGCTCTCTCATCCCCTGGCCCGACAGCCTCACCGACGCCGAGGATGAGGAGGAGGACCCGCAGGACCATGGCAGCGCCCGCACGCCGGACGACGCCCGCCTCGCGGACCTGTCCGGACCGGTCGTCCGGATCGCCATCCTGCGCGAGTACCACGTTCACGACGAGGAGGCGCTCCTGCGATCCGCCGCCGCCTCCGGCTGGACTCCCCTGCCCTCCGGCGAACTCGACGGACAGGACCCGAAGGACATCGTCGGCGCGGTGATGGCCCTCGCCGACGACGGCGTCGACCTCGCGGGCGCGGACACCATCAGCGACCAGAGCACCGCCGGCTTCCTTCGCTCCGAGAACGGCCACGAGCTCGCAGACTGGAGCACCAAGCCCGTCAGCCTCCACTTCGGCACCGGCTGGCGAGCCGCAACCTCGGCCGAGCGCACTGAAGCCGACGGCGAGCGGCCCGACTTCGCCGCCCTGTTCCCCGTCGGCGAACCGCACTGCGAGGACCCCGAGTGCGAGGAGGACGCCTGCCAGTGGCAGCTCACCCCACGCACCGCAGACCTGCTCCACACCGCCCTGTCCGTCCTCGCCGACCAGGCCTACGACGACGCCGACGAACTCGGCGACCAACCGATCAGCCGTCAGGAAGCACAGGAGGGCTGGGGGTTCTTCACCCGGCTGCCCAAGCTCACCTACACCGCCGACCTCCAGTGGCGCCGACGGATGGCCCGCGCCGCGGACGACCTCGCCGGCGACCTCGAAGCCGGCCACTGGCCCGAGCCGACCTGCACCGCCGAAGAACTCACCCTCCACCTGGCCCTCGGCGAAGCCCCCGACTACGCCGACGAGACCACCGACGACCCCGAGGCCGACCACCACGCCCTGCCCGAGCACAAGGACGACTACGACTTCGACACCTGCAAGGACGTCCTCTTCCAGGACCACGACGTCCTGATGCTCTACAGCGCCCGACACGACGGCATCGAAGACCCCGACGACGACACCAACCAGACCCTCGGCATCGGCGACCTGCGCCCCGCCGCCTGGTTCCACCCCTTCCAGAACGAGACCGCCCGCGACCCCCACCGCGGCTTCCGCCGCTGACCGACTCCCGCCACCGGCTGACAGCACCCCCAGCACCTACCGACGGCGCTCGTTGAGGAGAACCAACTGGGCTGCGCGGAGCCGTCCCCCGGCTGCGCGCAGCCGGGTGTGCCTGACTCGCCGTCATCGAGCGAGCTCATCCTCGATATTTCACGCGGCCTGGTCATAGCCGCCCTGGCTCCTCCTCTGCCGCCGGGTAGCGGCTCGGGTCTGGCGGCGATCTTCGCGGGCGAGGGCGCGGGCGATTGCGTCGACGGCCTGGCGGGCCGCGGCGTGGGTGAGGTGGGCGTAGAGGTCGGCGGTGGTGGACACGGAGGCGTGGCGCACGGTCTTGGAGACGATGGTGATGTCGACGCCCTCGCCGACGGCGGTGGTCACGGCGAGGTGGCGCAGGTCGTGGACCGTACAGCGCGGAAGGCCTGCTGCGTGGGTGAGTTGGTGGAAGTGGTTGAGGACGTACTCGGGATGCAGGGGGCTTCCGTCGGGGCGGTGGAAGACGTAGGCCTCTGGATCGGCGCCGCGCTCGTGCATGGCCGTGAGGAGGTGTCGGGCGCGGGGTGAGAGGGCGACCCACTGCCGGCTGGTCGGGGTCTTCGGCTTGGTGAGGGACAGGGTGTTGTTGTCGATTGCCGACAGCGTCCACCGCACGAACACCACACCCTCCTTCAGGTGCGCGTCGCGCCAGTGCAGGGCGAGGGCCTCGCCGCGGCGAAGGCCGGTGCAGATCAGGAACTCCACCAGCACCGCGAAGGCCGCGTCCACCGTGCGGCAGTAGCGCAGGAAGGTGACGGCCTGGGCCAAAGTCCAGATCTCGCGCTCGGCGGCGCGCGGGCGGGGGATGACGGTGGGCCGGGCGACGTTGACGCTCAGGCGGTGGGTACGCACGGCCTCGCCGAGGGCGGAGGAGAGGGTGGCGAGGATGTGCCAGATCGTGGACTGGCCACGTCCTGCGGCGAGTTGGGTCTTCACCAGGTGCAGGACGTGCTCGTAGGCGAGGTCGTCCAGCGGGACGGCGCCGAGCACCGGGATGAGGTCGTTCTCGACGTAGTCGCGGTAGCGCACCCAGGTGGTGGGCTTCAGGCGCAGCTTCTTCGCCGCCAGCCAGGTGGTGAGGTAGTCGGCGAGGGTCTGGTTCGGGTCCGCGCTGACCCCGATGCGCCGGCCCGTGACGTATCGGTTCAAGGCGGTTCGGGCCTCGTTCTCGGTGAGGAAGCCGCCGCGGCGCACCGTGTGGTTGTGACCGCCGGAGGTGGTGGCGGGGATCTCGACCGCGAACGTCCATGTTCCGTGGTCAGGCTCGGAGTTCAGGCGGAGGCAGTGGGAGCCGAGCTGGTGGTGCTGTTCGTCGCGACAGCCACAGCGACGGTAGACACGGCCCACACCCAGGCGGGCACGCATGACGATCACCTTCAAGAACAAACAGGAGCAGCTACCTCCAGCATGCCTCCGACCGGCCACGCGAGGCGAACGACCCCAACTCCCCCGTCAACACCGGTGGCCTGCGACGGTCCCTTGACGGGTGTCGTCTCATCAAGGGGGCTGCCAGCACGAAAAGATCAGCCGTTGCAGCCTGGCTCCGCCAGTCCTGGGACGTTAGGTGGCAGTGATCAAGTGCGACAGCAGGGCAGCGAATAGGACCCTGTCTGTCCGCTAGGAGAAGTCACTCGGTGTGTGGCGGTTGCCAGTTACTACAGCGGCCACGACAGCTCGATCAACTACGGTCTGGGGTGGGCGGTGCGTCGCCACCCAGGTCAGCTCGTCGACGCGAGGTGTTCCTACCTTTTCCTTTTCCGTGAGGTCGAGGACAAGAAGCTGGCCGAAGGGAACGTTGGTGTTGCTGTACTCGGCAGCCTGCGCCAGGTAGTGCCGCTCCAGGTAGGCGCGGTCATTGCTGGTGTGGTTCTTCTTGATCTCCGTCAGGTACTGGCGCGATCCAAAGTGGACAAGGACGTCGGCGCGCCCCAACGCCGAGTTAATTGGCTCGACTTGGACGAGATTGCTGATCTGGCCGCTGAGAAGCCAGTAGTGGAAGTGCTGCTGCAGGTCCTCCTCCAGCGGCACGAGGTCGCCCTGGGACTTGTCGAACCGGCGGCGGTAGTCGCGGATCTTGACCTTCTTGCCCTTGGCATCGTACCGACCGTCACCGAAGGTGCTGGAACTGTCGAGGTCGGCCGTGGCCTTCAGAAACAGAAGTGTCTGCTCAACGAGGATGCCGAAGGTTCTGCGGGTCTCCCCTATGAAGTCCGGGAAGGAGCTCAGCTCGTCCATGATCTTCCCGAGCAGGGGTACGACCAGCGGGTCCGATTGTCGAAGCCGGGTGAGGTCGTCCATGTAGGCGAGGCCGTCGATCGTCTTCAGCTCGTCGTCGCTGACCTTTCCCGCGAGGCCGGCCGTGAAGCCGATCCCAAGTTTCCTCACTGCGGTGGGCGCGAACCTATGGGCGCGCTCCTGGTCGGCTTCTGCGTCCTCGCCAGAGCTACTCGAGGAATCCGTTCCGCTCTCCCGCCGTGCTCGTGCGGAAGAGAGGATCACCTGCTGGTCGAGGCGTTCGAGCAGACTTGAGGCGGTCGCTTGGTCGAGCCCTGCGCCCGGGTGCCGCTCCGGGCTCGCCACGGCGCGACGCAACTGGCCGAGCAGTGCCTGCTGCCGCAGGAACGCGTCCTCGACGGCGGGCTCGACCAGCATCGCCAGACCGCTGCCGCTGCGGGCTCCAATCGGGCAGACCGTGCGAACCGACTGGTAGGCACTCAGCACATGGTCAAGGGCCTCCCACGGCTCCATCCACACGTCGTCCTGGAGGAGTTCGGCGGCCCGCTGCAGTTGCAGGACCAGATGCCCCCAAGCCACGTCTGCTACCGCCTGGGGTTTCATCCAGGCAGGCTGGTGCATTCCCCAATTCCATGCGCTCTGCTGTTCCAGGGCGGCGTCCAGTCGGCCAACCGCCCCGCGAAGATCGTCGGTCCGTCCCGCGGTGAAAGCCAGAAGGCATTCGCACACCGCCCCGTACGCCTGCGCGTCGTGGCGGGCTTCCTCGGCGGCGTCCGCCGTCCTGAACCAGGCGAGGGCGGCTTCCACGTTCTGGCTCACGTCGGCGACGGTCCGGGAGGCCAGCGCCGAACGCAGCCTGTCGTAGCCCAGTTCAACGAAGGCGTCGACGTCTCCTGCCCCACCCTCGGACAGCCTCCCCAGGAGGCCACGGAGAGTCTCGGTGATGGCTTGCTCGTCATTCGACCACCGGTCCAGCCCCAGGCCGATGATGCGAGGAAGGCGCTCTGCGAAGTCCTCGGGAGTATCGGCACCGTCGAGGTCCTCGATTGCTCCCCACACCTTGATCGGGCTGACGGCATCGGACACCGCGAGGCGGACTGCCCCTTCCAGTCGCGCCGCGGCGACCATGGGCCTCGTGCTCACCAGCTGGTCCAGGCCGGCCAGGAGGGCACCGTTAAGGGGCTTGGCGAGTCCTTGGATGGTCGCAGTGCTGTTGAAGAGCTGCTCCAGGGCCGCGATCGTGTGCAGGAAGCTGGGCTGTCTGGCGAACCCGACCGGGAACTGCGCAGCAGCCTCCGCCCAGCCCTGCTCGCTATGGTCGAAAACGTGGGTGACGGCCTCGGCAAGCAGCGGCGCCTGGGGGCCTGCAGCGACATCCGCGACCTCGGCGAGCACTACCTCGGGTGGAAGCCCGATGCTGTCGAAGCTGATCTCGTGGCCCGAGGCCGCAAGATCGTTCAGCCGGTCTGCAAGTTGCATGGCTCCTCTCCCTTCGATGGACGTCGTCGTGTGGTCACCACATGGGTCTGCCCTCGGGGGCCTCGATGATGTGACCGTCGTCGTTCAGCACGTCGTGGACGAGGTCGGAGTCTACGGTCGTGATCAGGACTTGGAGGTGGTTCTCCTCCGCCAGCGCGGCTAGTTCCTGGAGGAGGGTGTGGGCGTCGAGGTCCTGTACTTCCTCAGCCTTGGGGCTGTCGATCATCAGGAGTCCGGGGTGTGTCGAGATGCCGTGGGCCGCACCCACGCGCAGGAGAGCGATCACCACGGCGATGCGCAAGCGGAGCCGCTCGCCAGGGCTCTGCTTGCTGAAGTAGTCCGACACACCACCGTCCTTGATGACCTTCAGCCGGGCTGCGCGGTTGATCTCCACAGCTTCCAGTGAGGTGATTCCGAAGCGGCGTCCCAGCTGGGCAATCTCGTTGTCGACGTCCTGGAAGAGCCTGCTGGCCGCATCCTTGGTCTCGGCTTCGAGGACCTCGGCGCCAGATTTGAGGACCTTAATCGTCGTGATCTCGTCCGGATCGTCCACGATGCCGGGCGGTTCGGGGAGCACGGACAGGGCACCCTCCAGCCGCAGGACCGCCTCCTGTGCCGCCAGGCGCTGCGGAAGCTGCGTCACGGATTGGGCGCGCCGCAGGCGCTCCTCCACGGCCCTAAGGGCAGCCGTGAGGCGGGCGAGTTCGCTCTCGGCCTTCTCAAGAGCTTCACGCGCCCCGGTCTCCGCGTCATTGGCCTCGGCGAGCCGCTGTTGTGCCTCCGCCGTGACCTCTTCAGGGCTTTCGTCGTCCCCGGTGACCGGCCTCGCGCATACAGCGCAGGAGTGGTTGTCGCGCTCTTCGAGGCGCCGGTCCTCAGCGATCGCCTGGTCGCACCGCGGGCACGCCTTGGGGTCCAGCCCGTGGAACAGGAGCCGGGCCGTGACACTCTCGGCCACGTCGTTGAGGCGCTTCTCCTCGCGCTGCCTGTGGCTGCGGTTCCTCCGGTGAACGCGCATGAGCTCTTCCCAGGTCTCCTGGGCGTCGGCGACAGCGCGGGCGAGCCGGGCGGCCTCGGCGGCCAGCTCGGTGAGGGACTCGTGCTCGTCCAGGGGCGGGAGCGCCCTGAGCCGGATGCGCGCGGCGGCGAGATCGACCTCGACCTGCTCGCGTTCCGCTTTGCGAGCGCTGTATGCGCTCTCCTCGCTGGAACGGCGGCGCTTGGCCGCGCCGTCTCTGAGGTCGTATGCGGTCTTGACCCGTGTCAGTGCGGCAGCAGCCGGCAGGTCAAGGAACACCTGGAGGAGACGGCCGGCGAGCCCGCCGAACGTCTGGTCTCCGAGGAGCACCTTGTCGCCGCCGGCAGGCACGTAGATGGCGCCGTAGTACGACGGCCACCCGTGGGTCTGGGTACTGGTCTCGTTGTGGCTGTTGACCAGGGGCTGGAGGTCGAGTCTGCCCATCATGAACCCCTGGACCTGCTCGGCGAAGCTGTCCTCGTTGCTCGCCCGGATAAGCGGTGTCACATCGCGCGCCGGATCGGGGCGGCGCGCCGAGCTGAGGCTGCTCACGTCGGGGCCGGTCAGGACCAGGCCGGAGACCACTTCGCCATCGGTGATGTCCAGACGGAACCCCACCGGCTGGCCCGCCACGACGGCGTCGAGGTCCAGTTCCCGAATCCACTGGCGCACGCCGCTCTGCAGATCCCGCGGCGTCCCCCTCAGGCACCAGGTGATCAGCTCCAGGACGCTCGTCTTGCCCTTCAGGTTCGAGGCGACCAGAGCCGTGAGTCCCGCGGGAAAGGGGAGCGTGGTGTCGAAGGGACCGGGCTCAAGAGCGCCCGTTCGGATGCCGGCGATCCTGAGCCGGTGGACTCGCAGCCCACGCGGCCGGGCCGGTGTGTGGGTGAGTGGCAGCGCGTAGGTCCGGAAAACGTCCCGGACCTTCTCAACAGGCTCATCCGCGGCTGCCGCGATCCTCGCGTCGAGGGGCCTCTCGGCGTTCGTCACTGGTCTCCCGCGTCCTGTTCGGTCTGGTGTTGTTCTCTCAGTTGGGCGAGCCGAGCCCGTGCGCGGGCGCTAACCGAGCCGATGCGCGTGCCTCGCGCGGCCTGGGCGTACTCCCGCTGCAGGTACTGCCGGTTCTTCAGGTCGGTGCCACCTAGCCCGTCTGCCAGCGCGACAACGAGCGCGACCCGGTCGACGTAGTAGCTGAACGCAGGGGCGTCGTGGACGATCTGCCCTGCCACCTGCTCACCGGCCTTCAGGAGGTAGTAGTCGTGCTGGCGCACGCGGTCGACCGTCCCTCGGCGCCTTCGGGCGATGAGGCCGGCGCTTCGCAGTACCGCGAGCGCGTCATCCAACGGCTCGTAGGCACCGAAGTGATGACGCAGCATCGGATACCGGCGTACTTCCGGCTCTTCCGAGTCCAGGATCTCTCCGGCCAGCTGCAGCAGCCTCAGCTCTCCGCTCGCTTCGAAGTCGGTGAGCAGTTCGTCCGCCAGGTAGTCGGGGTTGCGCAGCCAGAAGTCGAGCTTCTGGAGCCTGACCTGGGAGCGGACGACACCCACTGCCTCGGCAAGGCCAGGGTCACTCAGTTCCACCGAGTTGGGGCTCTCGCTGGCTCCGTTAATGAGCAGCAAGATCCGCACGGCATCTTGCTCACGGCTGGTGGCGGGGGTATCCGGATCGGGTGATGCAGGGGCAGTCACCCGCCCAGGGTATCGACCACCAACTACGCGTGTCCCGGCTTCAAGGCTTCGGGCTGCGGCGCGGGACACTGACCACAGGGTTAGCACAGCAGTCCTGCCAACCTGGGCCCACCCGAACAGCGAGGCCACCCAGCCCGGACCCGTTGGTCGGCCTCGACCTCGCTTGCTGAGAACCGGGGTGCGGAGCGCTAACCGACTCCCGGAAGTGAACGTCGCACAGACACTCACCGGTGAGGGAGACTGGTCCCGGACCTGCCCGCACCAGAGCTCCGGAGGCACGGTGAGCGCCGCACCCTTGCATGGCCACCACGACGGCACCCAGCCGATCCCCCGCACCCAGGACGGCGTCGCCGCCGCCCTGCCCCCGGCCCAGCGGATGGAGTTCTACCGCGAGATGGGCGAGGCCACCGACGAGACGATCGGCGGCGTCCTGCGCCGCTGGTGGCTGCGCGCCGAGCTCTATCGCGACCCCGAAGGCGACCGGATCCACGCCGCCATCCAGACCGGCACCGCACCCGGCGCCCCGGCCTCCGAGGTCCTACGCCGGCTGGGAAACCGGTGAGCGACTCCTGGGACGACGAAGGCGAGCACGTCGAAGACGACCCAATCACCCTGTCCCCGGCCGTCGAAGAGCTCCTCAGCGACCTGAAGACCCCGGCCGAGGTGTTCTCCGCGACAGTGGCGTTCCTCGTCGACCTGCGCGAGAACGCCTTCCCGTACCTGAGCATGCCCGTGCCCGGCCGGCCCGGGATGCACTCAGCCCCGCTGCGACACGACGTCGGCCTGGTCGAGTACGCGGTCAACGAGCAGACCGACCCTCCCACGATCTACATCTCCCGGATCCTGAGAGCAGACTGACCAGCCACCAGCAGAGGCACCGTCACCGCCAAGCGGGCAGTCAACCTTCGGGACTGCAGTCATGCCCCCTGTCCGCCCTTCGGCACACTGGTGGTTGCACCCACTCACGGTGCCAGAAGGCGACGATGCCCCGCCTGCGTAGGGACCAGACGCCCCCTTGGGGGTGCGCCTGCGGCACGTCATCGCAGGCAGTGACTGCAGACGGCACGCTACCTCTGGGACCACTTTGGGACCACGCCGCTGCGCGAGGATTCCGCACGGTTGAGCCGATCTGGACAAAGTGGGACAATATAACAGCTGGGCCTCCGTCAGCCATAGCACTACCTGGCGAGCATGCCGAACCATCAACTCCCGTACCCCTGAAGATACTTGACTAAGAAAAACCCGCCTCGCCGGCAGCCACTCAACCAGCATCCTAGATAAGCCGCTTGACTGGGGGTCAAGGGGTCGCAGGTTCAAATCCTGTCGTCCCGACGCAAGTCGGATGGGCCGTTGGCCGGGAGAAATCCCAGGCCAGCGGCCTTTTGCGTGACAGTCGATCCGAGACCGGGCGATTCGGTTCGCATGCTGCTTGGGACCACTTTGGGACCAACTCACCACGAGTGCCCTTTGAATTGGGGCACAGTGGCCCGAAATGCCCGCCCCTCCAATCACCCTGAGTGACTGTCATCAATCCGCAGCGGTTCTGGCAGAAATCGACCGCACATGGCGGGAGTTGGCCACACCTGACGGTCACTCAACTGGCGGGCTCGTGTTGAAAACAGCTCGCTGGCCTTGCCAGCCGCTGTACCTCCGCTCTCGCGGGGGGACTGGCCGAGCTGGTGCCGAGCCACGCTCGGCACCGCTCTACCTCAGCCCGTGCGGAGGCGACTACCTCGTCGTCGCCGGCACCTGCGGCCGGGGCGCTCCACCTCCGCCGCGCAGGGGGGACGTCCAGCACGTCCGGTCGTCGGTCGAAGTCACCGCTCAGGGCCGACGCCATACGCGCGATCCAGGCCAGCTACCAGGCCGCCAAGGCGGGACAAGCAGTCACCGTGTGCCCGTACCCGCGCGAGGATCTCCTGCGTGTCGCGTGGCATCGGCTACGGCCTGGCGGGCAACGGCGTGGTGGCTCTGGTCGGCGCGCTCGGCGGGCACCTGGCCCACCGCTCGACCGACCCGTCCCTGGCCGTGGATCAGCGCGCCGCCTCGGTCGGAGTCTTGGCCGACGGAGTCCGACCGTCCGAGACCCCGGAAGCGCGGATGACCGCCGAGGGCGCTCCGCCGCCGGTCCACGAGGAGCTCAAGACGGGGCGTGACGGCCCTGAGTTCGCCGCCACCGGTCCGGGCCGCCACGGATCAGGGCCTAACCACCCTCGCAGGCAAGGGACTTGACCCTCGTTCGACGCCGGCCTGCAGCGGAGAGGCGCGATGGCGGTCTCGGGCCGTCGCCTCTGGTCGGGGCGGTACCGATCCGCGGGACGGCATGTCTGCCACGTCCTGGGGAAGACGCCTGGCTACGCGGCTGCCGGTGCGGTGAGGTGAGCGCAGATGAGCGCGAGGTTCTCCGGGTGGGAGAAGAAGATGCTGGTCGACATCGAGGCCGGGCTGCGCCAGGACCGGAAACTGGAGCGTCGGCTGCGGACGTGGCGGGCCGGGCCGTGCTGGTCGGTGTGGTGCAGCGTCCGCATGACCGTGGTCCTGGCCATGGCGTTGCTCGTGGCATCGGTGGGCGCGTTCGTGGCGGCCGGGGCGCTGGGTCAGGGCGGGCTCGTGCCGGCCGGGGCGCTGGCCGCTGTCGGTGTGGTGTGGGCGGCGCGCCGGGCCGTCACCCTGCGGGGGCTGCGTCGTCACCGGCGCACCTGAGCCCGGCCGGTGGCCGGGCGGCCTCACCCGGTGAGGGCGGCGCGCAGGTCGGTGAGGGTGTGGCTGAGGAGGCGGGAGACGTGCATCTGGGACAGGCCGAGGCGGCGGCCTATCTCGGCCTGGGTGAGGTCGCCGGTGAAGCGCAGGGCGAGGACGGCCCGTTCGCGTTCGGGCAGGGTGGCGATCAGCGGTTTGAGGGACTGGATGTCGTCGACGGTGACGAAGGACGGGTCCTCGTGGCCGAGGCGCCGGTCGAGAGGTCCGGGGTGCTCGTCTTCGCTGTCGCCGGGGGTGTGGGCGTCGAGTGAGCCGGCGGTGCGGGCGGTGGCGACCGCGATGCCGTCGGCTACGCCTTGTTCGGTCAGGCCGGTGTGTGCGGCGAGTTCGGTGTTGTCGGGCGGGCGGCCGAGGGTCTGTTCGAGTTCGTCGGTGGCCTGGGCGACGGCGAGCCGGGCTTCCTGGAGGCTGCGGGGGACGTGGACGGCCCAGGTGGTGTCGCGGAAGAAGCGGCGCATCTCGCCGAGGACGGTGGGCAGCGCGAAGGTGGCGAACTCGACGCCCCGGTCGGGGTCGAAGCGGTCGATGGCCTTGATCAGTCCGACCATGCCGGTCTGGAGGATGTCCTCCATCGGTTCGTGGCTGCTGCGGAAGCGGCGCGCGGCGAAGCGGACCAGGGACATGTTGAGCTCGATCAGGGTGCCGCGGACGTAGGAGTACGTCTCGCTGCCCGGTTCGGCCTCGGCCAGTCGGCGGAACAGCTCCCTGGACAGCTCGCGGGCGTCACCGGTGCTGACCGTGCTCGGGTTCGCGATGATCTCGGGTGCCATCAGGTCTTCCTTCCGCAGACCCCCGTCCTTGCTCCTGCCCGGTTGGGCTGCGGGGAATCACCGCAGGCCCGATGATGTGCCTACCTGGTGGCCGCTCCTGGGGATGGACCGCGCCTGTCCGGGCAGGCGCACGGCAGAGAGTGATCGCGGCAGTGGCCAGAGCGGGGTGAGGTGAGAGCAGGTGGCTTCGGATCCCACGGCTTCGTCCCGGCCGGCCGGAACGCCTTCGGTGCGTCCGGTGGAGGTCGATCTGGCGGCGGAACCGCACCCGGTCATGGTGGCGCGCCGTACGGTGCGCGGTGCCCTGGTCGTCGCCTCGGTGCCCGAGCCGGTCTGCGAGGACGCGGTGCTGGTGACCGGTGAACTGGTCGCCAACGCCGCACTGCACGGTGGCGGGCCCGGCCTGCTGCGGCTGACGGTGCTGGACGACGGGGCGCTGCGCATCGAGGTGACCGATTCCGGCCCGGGCCTTCCGCAGCGCAGGCCGGCCTCCCCCGGGCGGCCCGGCGGGCACGGCCTGCAGGTGGTCCACCTGCTCAGCCGCGGCTGGGGCACCATGGCCGTGCCGGGCGGCAAGACGGTGTGGGCCGAGATCCCGGGCGACGCCCCGCAGGCGCCGGGTGGGCCGCCGAAGGAAGGTGAGGGCGGGTGAGGTTGCGGTGAAGGAGCAGCCGGGCGGCCGTGACGGCGGGCGCGACGAGACGGCGGAGGAGCGGGCGGACCGCCGGTGGGACGAGCTGCTCCAGGAGGTGCGGATCGCCCAGACCGGTGCCCAGATCATGTTCGGCTTCCTGCTCACCGTGGCCTTCACCCCGCGCTTCGCCACCATCGACGGATTCGAGCGGGCCCTGTACGCGACGGTGGTGACCCTCGGGGCGTTCGCCGTCGGGGCGCTGATCGCCCCGGTCTCCTACCACCGGCTGCTGGCCGGCGAGCACGTCAAGGCCCGGATGGTCGACGCCGCCGCCCGCCTGGTCTCGCTCGGTCTGGTGCTGCTGGCCGTCACGGTCTGCGCGGCCCTGGTCCTGCTGCTCAGGGTGGCCGGGCTGGGCTGGGCCTCCTGGGCGATCGCCGGGGGCGTGGCGGCCTGGTTCGCGCTGTGCTGGGTGCTGCTGCCGGTGAGTGTGCTGCGCCGCAAGGGCCGGTGAGGGCGGCGCGGCCGCCTCTCGAACGCGGGCCGCCTCTCGAACGCGGCCGCTCTCAGGCGTGGCCGGTGAAGGTGGCCGCGAGGGAGTCCACCACGTCTTCGGCGCGGCCGCGTCGGCCGAGTGCTGCGCGTTGCCGTTCGGCGCCCGTGCCCTCGCGCAGTGTCCGCTCCAGCAGGGCGGTGACCGTGGTCAGGTCTCCGGCGGCGGCCAGCCCGGGGCCCGCGTACTCGACCAGGCGGTCCAGCAGGTGCCGTTGGTGCACCGTCCTGCCTGACTGCGGGTCGAGGCCCTCGCCCGCGAGACCGGCGCGGGCCGCGCAGCCGTGCGCGGCCCGCAGCAGGGCGTCGGACACGGCCGGGACCGGGCGGCCCTCCAGGACGTCGCGGCGCAGCCGGGCGACCAAGCCGCGGGTGAGGCCGGCGAGCAGCACGGTGGTGTCCGGGTCGGCGCTGACGTCGGCGATCCGCACCTCCAAGGTGGGCACGTGCTCGGAGGGGCGGGCGTACCAGTAGATCATCCGGCGGTCGAGCAGCAGGCGGGAGCTCACCAGGGAGTCGGCGAGGGCCTCGTAGGCCGCGGCGTCGAGGACGGGGATGGGGCCGACGGTGGGCCAGCGGGCCCAGCAGAGCGCGCGCCAGCTGGCGTGGCCGCTGTCCTTGCCCTGGCAGACGGGCGAGTTGGCGGCCAGGGCCTGCAGGGCTGGGAGCCAGGGCCGCAGGTGGGCGCCGAGCAGCAGGGCCTCGGGCTTGTCGCGGACACCGAGGTGGATGTGGCAGCCGCACACGGTACCCGTGCGGTGGTCCGCGACGGAGCCGACGTGACGGGCCATCAGGCGGTAGCGCGGGGTGTCGGTGACCGGGACCGGGGTGGTGGCGGCGAGCGGGGCGCAGCCCGAGCCGATGACGTGGCAGCCCGAGTCGGCGGCGGCCTGTGCCACCGAGTCGCGCAGCCGCAGCAGTTGGGCGCGGAGGTCGGGCAGGGTGAGGACCGGTTCGGTGCAGACCTCGAGCTGGCAGGTGTAGAACTCGGCCTGGAGCAGCGCACCCAGTCCGTGCTCGCCGGCCAGCACCTCCGGGGCCCGGGCGACCGGGGCCCGGGAGTCCGGGTCGACGAGCAGGAACTCCTCCTCGACGCCGAGGGTGGGCACCAGTGCCGCGCCGGCGCGGCGCCGGGGAGAGTCCGCCGGCTGCGGGGGACGGTCGGGTACCGGGTCGGCGCGGAGCCGGGTGCGGGCTTGCACGGCCACGGTGAGCCTCCGGGGACGAGCCGCGCGGGCGGACCTGGTCTGCTCCGCGGCCGCCCTGGTGGCCGGGTGGAAAGGAGTGACAGGCAGCGGTTGCCCGGGCTGCGCGGTGACAAACACTGGCCGCCGGTCTCGGGGAGCGCTGCCTGCCCGCCAGGGATGTCGGGGCGGGACGGCGGCCGACCCTGGAATCACGCACCGTCGCGGGCGAGCGGGCACCTGCCAGGTCCAGCCTTGGACGACCCGCGCCGGTGGCGGGCGGAACCACCGACGGGCCCTTCGGGCGGAACCGTCCCGGAGGGGTGAAGGCTCGGACTCTCGCCGGCTGATTGCCGCAGCCGAAGCCGGGCAGGTTGTGACCGGACCGCTTTCCCCTCCGAGAGGGGGTCCGACCATGTCCAAGCCGTCCAACACGGCACGAACCGCGAGCTCGGCCTCGCGCGCCCCGCACGAGCACCGGCCGGTGCACCGCCTCCCACCTCGGGGGCACGCCCATCCCCCCGGCGGCGGACGGTGGTGGGAAGCGCGCTCGCGCCTCCTCGCCGCGCTCGCGACCACCGGCGGCCGACCGTCGCACGGTCGGTGAGGGCCGTGGACGTCCCGACGCGTTACGTGATCACCCTGCCGGGCCGGCCTGGCTCGCACCGCCCTCAGGAGGCGGTGATCGTCCACGCCACCGGCGAGATGAGCGAGTGGGGCCGGCCCGTCTTCGCGGCCGGGGCCCTGCGGGTCGACATCGCGGACGGCATCGCCCACGTGCTGGCCACCGCTACCGGGCCGAACGGCCACACCTGCCTGCCCGCCACTCCCCTGCCCTGACGGCGGACGGCACCACACAGCGGGGGAACGGACACAAGTCCTCGACCGGAGAAGGCAACCATGATCCTCCTTGGAGTGCTCCTGCTCATCATCGGATTCGTCACCGGCATCTCGATCCTGTGGACGATCGGCCTGGTGCTCGTCGTCATCGGCCTGGTGCTGTGGATCGCCGGAGCCCTGGGCCACGCGGTCGGCGGCCGCAACCACTACTGGTGAGTCCTTCTCCCGGAACACCCCGGACGCTGACGCACCTGCTCAGGTCCGCCACCCGTTACGTACGGGTGGCGGACCTGAGCAGGTGCGTCAGCGTCGGCCACCCCGCCGGTGCAGGCCGGTGGGCGGCGGTTCACGGTCCTTGCGACGCTGGCCGAGGACGAAGGCGGAGAGGATCACGACGACGATCAGCACGCCGGCCAGGATCAGCCACAGCGCGCTGCCGCCGGCTCCGGCGAGCTGGGTCTGCAGTGCGAAGTCCTTGATGTCCATGCCTGGCGCGTTTCCGGATCGACGACGAGGAAACATCGGCGCGCGGTCGTCCGGCCGGCATCCGCTCCGCCCTGCCCTGCCCGGGGTGAACCCCGCCCCGGCCGGGCAGGCGCCCGGCGACCCGTTTGGCGAGGCAGTGCCGTGAGCAGCGACCAACACGTTCCGCAGGATCCGGCCCGGCGGTACCCCCACAGGTCGAACCGCTCGCTCGCCTCGCGCAGCGGTCACCCGCAACCCCGGCATGCCGCTGGGGAGTTCGGCTTCGATCAGGCCGCGGTCGGTGATCCGCCCCAGCGGTGCGCAGCCCGCCGGAGCAGCCGGGATCAGCGGTTGGCACGGCCGACTCCGGCGATGCGGTCGCTCGCGCGCGGCATTCACCACGACGGGAGCGGGGCGCGGCCCTCACTCCTCCTGGCCGTGGGCGAGGGCGGCTTCGACGGTCTCGGTGATGGTGAACACGTCCGTGGTGCCGGTGGCCCAGAGCAGCCGGCCGATGCGCTCGCCGACCCCGGCGACCACAAGGTCGACTCCGGCGGCGGCAGCGGCCGTGCGGGTTTTCAGCAGGGCGTTGAGGCCGGCCGAGTCGCAGTAGCCGACCCCGCTCATGTCGACGACCAGGCGGGACGGCCGGGCCTCCAGGGCCCGGGTGAGGACGTCCTCCAGCGCGGCCCCCTCGTCCAGGTCGATCTCCCCGGCGAGGTGCACGACCGTGGTGCCGTCGGCGGTGCTGTCCTCGGTGATCGTCAACTGGAGCGGCGGGGACCAGCCCTCGGGGTGCGGGGTGATGTGCGAGGGGTCCATCAGCGCGCTCCCCTCAAGGAACGAGTCGGCGCCGTGCCGGGGCCGGGCCGTGCTCCACCGGATCGGCCCCGGCAGGGTCCGCCCGTGTGCTGCCGGGCCCGCCGGGCGAGGTCAGAGGTGCTCGTCACGCTCATCTCGGTCACCACCGGGAGGGAGAGGGAGCCGGACCGGAGCAGAAGGACCACCGTGGCCGGAATCGTCGAACAGCTCCAGCAGTCCGGCGATCTCGTGACGTGCCTCGGCGGGATGACGGAAGGTCATGTGCCGGACGACGTCGTAGTGGTTGCGCCGCCCGTGGCGGACCCGGGTCAGGTAGCCGGCCGTCTCCAGGTCCGACACCACGGACTGCACCGCCCGCTCCGTGAGGCCGCACGTGGCGGCCAGATCCCGCAACCGCACCTCCGGGTCGCGCGAGACCGTCAGCAGCACCCGCGCGTGCTGGGTCAGGAACGTCCAGCTGGTACGGGGCTCACGCCTGTCCGCCACCCCTCAAGTGTGCACCCGCATTCCGGCATGGCAACTCCGGAGTGCGGGGACGCCGGGCGGCTCCTGGAACCACAGCGCGGCGCCGAGACGGTCACGGGGCCCGCCACCATCCGAGCGAGGATGGTGGCGGGCCCCGTGACCGCGGGTCAGCGCTTGAAGGCGTCCTTCACGTGCTCGCCCGCCTGCTTGAGGTCACCCTTGGCCTGGTCGACCTTGCCCTCGGCCTCCAGGCGCTCGTTCCCCGACGCCTTGCCGGTGGCCTCCTTGACCTTGCCCTTCGCCTTCTCCGCTACGTTCTTGACCTTGTCGCTCGCGCTCATGCCGTCCTCTTTTCCGTCGGAGCGGTCCCGTACCGCCGCCGTCCCTCGCCTCCGATGACCGGTCGTCAGAAGACCGGACCGCCGTAGAAGGGGCCGTAGTAGCCGGCGTACCGCTCGCGGTAGTCGGTGTCGTCCTCGTGCTTGTGGGGGTCGAACTCAGGGCCGTCCTTGATCTCGTCCTTCGTCCGGTCGACGTGGACCACCTCGTTCCCGAGGTCCACCCGGGAGACGGTCCCGGCGGGCAGCAGGACGTGCCTGCCGAAGATCCACGGCCCGGTGTCCACCACCAGGTAGTTCGACTCGGCCTCCTCGGAGAGCCGGTCGATCTTGCCGATGTGGCCGTCGGTCGCCTCGACCTTGAAGCCCACCAGGTCGGCTCCGGAGACGTGGCCGGAGTCGGCACGGAACGCCCAGATGTCGACGGTTCCCATCGTGTTGCCTCCCATCTCGCCGCACCGCGGACGGTCTCCCGCAGTGCGTCCTCGGGCCGCGCCTGCCCCGTGACCGCCGAACCCATGCCTGCCGACCTGAACCTGCTGCCCGGTGTGACGACCGATCAGGGCGAGGGCGACGACTGGCCAAGGGAACCTTCACGGTCGCCGCTCCTGCCGCACGGTCGGGCGGCGGCCGCTGATCGGCTCCACACTCGAAGCGGAAGGTTCCGTCGCGACAGGTGGGTGCCGGAATGTCCGGACGATGGCAGTCAGCGCTGGCCCGGTTCCTGGAGCGTTCGCACGCCCTGGCGCCCCAGGACGTGGCCGCGCTCGTCGAGGAGACCGCGCGCCACCTGGGTCTGGACTCCGCGACCGTCCTGCTCGCCGACGTCCAACAGGAACGACTGGTGCCCCTACCGGGTCGGTCCGCCGTCGTGAACCCCGAGGAGCAGGAGATCGACGGCTCGGTGGCCGGGCGGGCCTACCGGACCGTGACGCCGCAGGTGTCGCCGCACGCGCCCGGGGTGGCACACGTGCCGCTGCTCGACGGGATCACCCGCCTCGGCGTGCTGCGGGTGACCGCCGACCGTCTCACCCCGGAGCCGCTGGAGGCCGCCACCAGGCTCGCCGCGGTGGTCGCGGTGGTCGTGGTGTCGAAGAGCGCCTTCAGCGACGAGTACGCACGGACGGTCCGGACCAGGCGGATGACCACCGCCGCCGAAATGGTGTGGGCGTTCCTGCCGCCGCAGACCATCGGCACCGAGCAGGTGACCTCCACCGCCGTGGTCGAACCGGCCTACGAAGTCGGCGGCGACGCCTTCGACCACGGACTCGACGACGGCCACCTCCACCTGACCGTGGTCGACGCCATGGGCCACGACCTGGCGGCCGGACTCTCCTCCGCCGTCGCCCTGGCCGGCGGCCGGGCCACCCGTCGCACCGCCGGCACCCTCACCGACATCACCGACCGCATCGACGCCGACCTCGACCAGTGGCTGCCGGGCCGGCTCCTGACCGGGATCTTCGCGCGCCTCGACCTCACCTCCGGACAGCTCAGCTGGATCAACGCCGGCCACCCACCACCGCTGCTGATCCGCGCCAACCACGTCGTGGCCGACGCTCTGGCCCCTCCCGGTGAACTGCCCCTGGGCCTCGGCCCCGGCTACCGGGCCACCCGAACCGTCCACCAGGCCCAGCTCGAACCCGGCGACCGCATCCTGATCCACACCGACGGCGTCACCGAAGCCCGCTCCCGCACCGGCGAACGCTACGGCGAACAGCAGCTCACCGACCTCGTCACCCGCTCCCTGGCCGCCGACGAACCGGCCCCCGAAGCCCTGCGCCGCCTCATCCGCGCCGTCCTCGACCACCACCTCGACCCGCTGGACGACGACGCCACGATCCTGCTCGCCGAATGGCACCCCACCCGAGCCGTACCGTGCGAGAACGGCCTCCGGCCTGCGTGAACGCCGGTCGGGACGGCAGGATTCGAAGGTGCGACCTCTTGGGCACGAGACCGGGCCGCTACGCCTCCGGCTCGGGACGGCGGGCGCGGGGCCAGCGCTCGAGCATCTGCTGCATCGACACGACGACCTTGGTCCAGGAGTCGTTGATGTCGTGCGGGTGCCCGAACCCTCCGCTGGACTCGATGTCGATGAAGCCGTGGAAGGCGCTGCGCATCATCCGGACCGCGTCGGTCAGGTCCGGTTCGCGCAGGTCGTAGGCGCGCAGGACCGAGTAGGTCAGTCCGGTGCTGTGGGTGAACCCGCCGGTGTCGGCGGGCAGGAGGGTGTCCGCCGAGAACTGGGTCGCCGCGTAGCGGCCGGGGTGGCGCAGCGCGTAGCCCCGGTAGGCGTGGGCGAAGGCGGTGAGGCGGTCACCGGGCGAGGACCGGCCCGCGATGGACTCGGCGAGGCGGCTGCTCAGTTCCTCGGCCGCCAGCGAAGCCACCCGGGCGCGCATTTCGTGCAGGCCCCCGATGTGGGAGTAGAGGCTGGCGTCCTTGACTCCGAAGCCGCGTGCGAGCGCCGAGATGGTGACGTTCGCGAAGCCGACGCTGTCGGCCAGGTCGGCCGCGGCGTGGACGATGCGGCTGGTGGTCAGGCCGACGCGTGCACCCAATTCGTTCGCTCCTCAAGCATGACCGGCCCGACGCGGACGGTAGGGCGGGACGACGGAAGGCTTCCGGTTCGGCGGGGTGACGGTGAAGCACCGCGTCCCGCACCGCCGGGGGCGATGGTGCGGGACGCGGGCGACACCGGTGGCTCACTCGCCCCGGAGCTTGGCGATGATCCCCTCGGCGATGGCGCGCGGGACCTCGGCATAGCCGTGGAACTGCATGCTGTAGCTGGCCCGGCCGGAGGTCTTGCCGCGCAGGTCGCCGACGTAGCCGAACATCTCGGACAGCGGCACCATGGCCTGCACCAGGCGCGCGCCGGCGCGCTCGTCCATGGCCTGGATCTGGCCGCGGCGGGAGTTGATGTCGCCGATGACCTCGCCCAGGTAGTCCTCGGGGGTGGTGACCTCGACGGCCATGATCGGCTCCAGGAGCGCGGGGTGGGCCATCCGGGCGGCCTCCTTGAAGGCCTGCGAACCGGCGATCTTGAAGGCGAGTTCGGAGGAGTCGACCTCGTGGTAGCCGCCGTCGAGCAGGGTGACGCGGATGCCGGTCATCTCGTAGCCGGCCAGGACGCCGAACTTCATCGCCTCGCGGCAGCCGGCGTCGACGGAGGGGATGTACTCCTTGGGCACCCGCCCGCCGGTCACCTTGTTGACGAACTCGTAGGTGGCCTCCGCGCCGTCCTCGAGGGGCTCGATCGCGATCTGGATCTTGGCGAACTGGCCGGACCCGCCGGTCTGCTTCTTGTGGGTGTAGTCGACGCGCTCGACGGCCTTGCGGATGGTCTCGCGGTAGGCGACCTGCGGCTTGCCGACGTTGGCCTCGACCCGGAACTCCCGCTTCATGCGGTCGACCAGCACCTCCAGGTGCAACTCCCCCATGCCTCCGATGACGGTCTGCCCGGTCTCCTCGTCCGCGTGGACCTGGAAGGAGGGGTCCTCCTCGGCCAGGCGCTGGATCGCCACGCTGAGCTTCTCCTGGTCGCCCTTCGACTTGGGCTCGATGGCGACCTCGATGACCGGCCTGGGGAAGTCCATCGACTCCAGGACGACCGGCTGCCGCTCGTCGCACAGGGTCTCGCCGGTGACGGTCTGCTTGAGGCCCATGACGGCCACGATGTCGCCGGCCCCGGCCGCGTCGATCTCGGTGCGCTTGTTGGCGTGCATCCGGTAGACCTTGCCGATGCGCTCCCGACGGCCCTTGACCGGGTTCAGCACCGAACTGCCGGAGTCCAGCCGGCCGGAGTAGATCCGGACGAAGGTGAGCTTGCCCAGGTGCGGGTCCGACATGATCTTGAACGCCAGGGCGGAGAGCGGCTCGTCGTCGCTGGGCTCGCGCCGCAGGACCTCCTCCGGGTCGGCGACCGCGTGGCCCTCCACCGCACCGATGTCCAGGGGCGAGGGCAGGTAGCGCGCCACCGCGTCCAGGAGTGGCTGGACGCCCTTGTTCTTGAACGCCGAACCGCAGAACACCGGCGTGACGGTGCTGCTGCCGCCCGCCCCGGTGGAGGCGATCGTGATGCGCCGGACCGCGGCGTCCAGCTGTGCCACGGTGGGCTCGGTGCCCTCCAGGTACAGCTCCATGATCTGCTCGTCGTTCTCCGCGACGGCCTCGATCAGCCGGCCGCGCCACAGGTCGGCGGCCTCGGCGTGCTCGGCCGGGATGTCGAGCACGTCGTACATCTCGCCCTTGGCCGCGTCCGGGGACCAGAGCAGCGCCTTCATCCGCACCAGGTCGATCACGCCCCGGAAGTCGGCCTCGGCGCCGATCGGGAGCTGCATCACCAGGGGGTGCGCCCCCAGCCGGTCGGAGATCATGTCGACGCAGCGCAGGAAGTCGGCGCCGGTGCGGTCGAGCTTGTTCACGAAGCAGATCCGCGGCACCCCGTAGCGGTCGGCCTGCCGCCACACCGTCTCCGACTGCGGCTCGACACCGGCCACTCCGTCGAACACGGTGACCGCGCCGTCGAGCACCCGCAGGTTGCGCTCCACCTCGATGGTGAAGTCGACGTGCCCGGGGGTGTCGATCAGGTTCACGGTGTGGTCGACGCCGTCCAACTCCCAGTGGCAGGTGGTCGCGGCCGAGGTGATGGTGATCCCTCGTTCCTGCTCCTGCTCCATCCAGTCCATCGTGGCGGCGCCGTCGTGGACCTCGCCGATCTTGTACGACACACCGGTGTAGAAGAGGATCCGCTCGGTGGTCGTCGTCTTGCCTGCGTCGATGTGCGCCATGATCCCGATGTTGCGGACGGCAGCCAGGTCGAGCGAGTTCTCAGCCATGACGATCAGTACTTCCTGCGCGGTGGACGGATGGTCGAGTCGGGCTTCTCCTGTGACGCGTCGTCAGAGTCCGGCGGAAACGGCCGAGTTCAGGACGGACGGCACCAGGTATGGCGCTCGACGGATGCCGTGAGGGCACCCATGGTGTGAGCGGGGGATCCGCTGGACACGACCCTATACCTAGGATGGATTGGCTTTTGCCTAATATACACAGGGGCGCTATCGTGAGGAAGCATGAAGGCACTGACTGACCCGGAGATCCGCGCATCGTTCGTCAACTGCACCAAGGGGGAAGCGAGCCGGATCGCGCTGCCGCGCCACCTGGACGAACTCCCTTGGGAGGACATGGACTTCATGGGTTGGCGGGACCCCGGAGCCCCCACCCGGAGCTACATCGTCGCCGAGCACGACGGCCGGCTCGTCGGCGTCGCGCTGCGCTTCGCCCAGCGGACCGTCGGCGCCCACCACGGCTCCATGTGCTCGATCTGCCTGACCACGCATGTCGCCTCGGGCGTATCCCTGATGACGGCCCGTAAGGCGCGCCGGGCCAGCGACGACGAGTACGTGTCGGCCGGCGAGTACTTCTGCAGCGACCTCGCCTGCTCGCTGTACGTCCGGGAGAAGAAGCGCGCGGACGCGTCGGGGATCCGGATGAAGGAGAACCTCACCACGGAGGAGAAGATCACCCGCACCCGGGTGAACCTGTCGAAGTTCCTGACCAGGGTCGTCACGGCCTAGGAACTGTGGGGCCGGTACGGCCTCGGCTCCCGCCGAACCCGTACCGGCCGCTCTCAGCGGGGCCGGCGCCGCCCGAGCCGGGTGACGACCGCCGGGCGGGCCTGGACGAGGTGGATCTCGCCGTCCGCGGTGATGGCGCCCTCGATCTCCTGGGGCCCGCCGAAGTGGCTCTCCAACCCGCGGGCCAGCCGGGCGATCCGGCGTGCGGTCTGGACGTCGAGCACCGGACGGTGCGCCAGGTCCTCGGGCACCTCGACGACGGTGGTGCCCCCGGTGTCGGCGGGCACCAGTCGGCGGGTCTTGCGCACCGTGCGCAGCTCGACCACGCCGGTGCCGACGTCCACCGAGAAGTGGTCGACGTCCGCCCTCCCTCCCGTCACTCCCTCGCCCAGTCCGTAGGCCGCCGCCAGATGAGCCTGGTCGGCGGTGTCCGGGGCGCTGCGGAGATCGCGGCTGACGGCCACGAAGGACCGCTCGGCCCGTACCAGTCGCTGGATCCCCACCGCCATCCGGGTCGCCGCCGGGTCACCGCCGCGGGCGAAGCGGTCGAGCACCCGCTCGGTGGTGAAGGCCGAGGCCCAGCACTGGGACACCCGGTCGACGAGCTCATCGCGCCCGACCACCGGGAAGCCGCCACCCGGGGCCGGGGCCGCCTCCTCCCCGCCGCCGTGCGCCCCTGCCCGGGCGGGCACCGCACAGGACCGCACCATCACGGTGCCACCATCGTCGGTCAGGCGGTCGTACGCCTCCAGCAGCGCCGCGGCCAGGGCGTCCGGCACCCCGGCGGCGCGCACCCGGGCACGGGCCCGCGCCGCCCAGGCCGCCAGCTCCCCCGAATCCCGCACGGCCGGAGCGCCGATGCCGGTCTCGGCTCGCACCGCGTCGAAGGCCTCGACCGACACGCACACGAATTCCGGCACCCGGTACCCGGCGGCCAGCAGTCGAGCCTGACGCGCGAACTTGTGCCCCACCAGTAGTGGATCGGCGGCCTGCGTCGCGCCCCCGGGGAAGACCAGTCGGTGCGCCGCCGGCGCCGCCGCCCGTCGTCCGCCCCGCGCATCCGCCGTCGCGGCCAGTCGCGCCTGTTCCGATATCACCGGTGCCTCCTCCTCACCCGATCGCCGGTGTCGCATGCCGTACCGCACAGCGCGTCGGGTGCCGCCGGCCGTGGCCTGCGGCACCCGACGCGTTTCCGGGGCGGGGGCGTCGACGCCCCCGCGGCCCGCCTCGCCGTCACTGACCCCACTGCATGTAGATCACCGGCGGCTCACGGCCGGGCAGCTGCTTCAGCGGCGCGAAGTCCAGGCCGAGCACCTCGCGCAGGGCCGTGGTCTCGCCCGGCCACTTGGGGTGGGCGAGCTCGTCGAAGGCCAGGATGCTGCCCTTGGTCAGGTGCGGCTTGATCGCCTCGAGCAGCTCCTTGGTCGGCTGGTACAGGTCCAGGTCGAAGTAGGCCATGGCGATGATCGTCTCGGGGTTGTCGGCCAGGTACTGCGGCACCGTCTCGCGGACGTCGCCCTGGACGACGAAGGAGCGCTGGGTGTGGCCGAAGGGCTCGGTGGCCTCGTGGGCGGCGAGCACCTCGCGCAGGTGCTGCACCTCACCGTCGGGCACGGCGAAGCGGCCGGGCACGGCGCTGGTGCTGACCTTGTCGACCGAGTCGATGTCCTCGGGGAATCCGGTGAAGGTGTCGAAGCCGACGATGCGGCGCAGCGAGTTGTAGGGCTCGTAGATGCTGCGCAGCGCGGTCAGGGTGGCCAGGTGGCGGCCGTGGAGGACACCGAACTCCATGATGGTGCCCGGCACGTCGCCCAGCATGCGGTACAGCTGGTCCATGGACAGCAGGTCGGCCAGCTGGTGGCGGCGCATGTAGACGGCGAGGTTGTCGATCAGGTACTGCGGCGGGATCGGCGTCTCGACGAGCAGCTTGGTCAGGCGCTCGCGGGCGTCGCGGTCCTGGGCCGACTCGTGCGGCACGATCAGCGGGTCGGTGAACTTCTCTGCCGTCATGGGAGGTTGTCCTTTCGAGTGGTGCCGGGCCGACCGGTCCGGCGGATCCGTGGGTGTGGTGGTCAGGAGAGCCATGCGTCGGGGGCGGGGCCGCCCCGTCCGACCGGCGGGAACAGCTGGTCGAGCTGGGACAGGAGGGCCTCGGGCGGCGGTGAGGTGAGGGCGGCGAGCGCACCGTCGATGTGCCGCTCGGTGCGCGGACCGATCACCGCGGCGGTCACCCCGGGGCGGGACAGCGTCCAGGCCAGCGCCGCCTGCGCGGGATCGGTGTCGAAGTCGGCGCACAGCTTCTCGTAGGCCTCGATGGTGTCCCGGTGCTCCAGCAGGGCCTCCGCGGCCCGGCCCTGGGCCGACTTGACGGCGTCGTTGTCGCGGATCTTGCGCAACACGCCGCTGAGCAGGCCGCCGTGGAGCGGCGACCAGACCAGCACGCCGAGTCCGTAGGCGGCGGCCGCGGGGATGACCTCCAGCTCGGGGTGGCGGGTGACCAGGTTGTAGACGCACTGCTCGGACACCAGGCCCAGGCCGTTGCGGCGCCGGGCCGCCTCCTGGGCGGAGGCGATGTCCCAGCCGGCGAAGTTCGAGGACCCGACGTAGCGCACCTTGCCCTGGGTGACGAGCAGGTCCATCGCCTGCCAGATCTCGTCCCAGCCGACGGACCGGTCGATGTGGTGCATCTGGTACAGGTCGATGTGGTCCGTGCCCAGTCGGCGCAGCGAGGCCTCACAGCCGGCGACGATGTTGCGGGCGGACAGGCCCTGGTCGTTGAGGCCGTCGCCCATCGGGTCGCCGACCTTGGTGGCGAGCACCACCTGGTCGCGACGGTTGGGCTGCTTGGCGAGCCAGCGGCCGATGACCTCCTCGGTGTGGCCCTTGTAGACCCGCCAGCCGTAGGTGTTGGCGGTGTCGACGACGTTGATGCCCTGGGCGAGGGCGTGGTCCATCAGCCGGTGCGCCTCGGGTTCCTCCACCCGGCCGCCGAAGTTGACGGTGCCGAGGACCAGTCTGCTGACGCGCAGTCCGGTGCGGCCGAGCCGTGTGTGGATCACGTGGTCTTCCCTTCCGACGGCCCTGACGCGACGGCCAGGTCCTGGGTGGTGTCGGGCAGCCGGCGCACCAGGTCGCGCGCGCCGATCACCGCCAGCGCGACGCTGGTGAGCGTGGGGTTGCAGGCCGTGGGCGTCGGGATCACCCCGTTGCCCGCCAGGTAGAGGTTCTCCAGGCCCCAGACCCGGCAGGCCGGGTCGCAGACGCTGCTGCCGTCGTCGGCGGCGCCCATCCGTACGGTCCCCTGGTAGTGCAGGGAGCTGCCGCCGGGCAGGACCCACGGGCTCTCCTCCGCCAGCGGCCTGCCCACCAGCCCGCTCAGTCGCAGCGCCTCGGCCTGGGCGCGGCGCAGGACGCGGCGGTCGGCTTCGCCCAGGGTGTGACGGATCGTCATGGCCGGCATGCCCAGCCAGTCCTGGTCGGTGTCGCTGAACTCCAGCCGGTTGTCGCGCCGCGGCTCCTGCGCGGTGAACAGGTGGACGGAGAGCAGCGGCTTGGCGGGCGGCTCGCCGGTACCGGGGCGGGCCAGGGTGGCCGGGTCGATCCGGGTGAGCATGCCGTGGAACGGGTACTCCTCGCCGTCGCAGGGGATCCAGGTCACCCCGCTGGCCGCGAGGGTGGAGACCGTGGAGTCCGACATCACCGGCGCCGGGCCCGTCGAGTCCGCTGCCACGGCCTCCGCCTCGGGCAGGTCCACCTCGGCCAGCAGCGAGACCTGGGAGTGCTCGTTGAGGTAGCGGCCCAGGGCGGCGGGGCGCACGCCGGAGGCGAAGAGCAGCTGCGGGGTCCGCAGCGGGTCGGCCGCCACCACGACGTGTTCGGCCCGCACCTGGTACGCGGTGCCGTCGGCGCGGTCGCGCAGCCGGACCCCGAGGGCGCGGCCGTCCGCGGTGAGGATCCGCTCGCAGAGCGTGCCGGGGCGCAGTTCGAAGTGCTTGTTCGCGCCGGCGGCCAGCTCGCCGAGGACCACGTCGGTGCCGCAGCGCCGGAGGCCCGCCGGGGTGTTGCGGACTGCCATCGGCATGGGCTGCACCCGCCGCCCGGGGGCGCGGTCCTCGTCCAGGTCCGCGCCGAGCACCTGCCGCAGGTGGGCGGCGAAGGCCGAGCCCTGGAACTGCGTGCTCGAGACGTCGAGCAGTCGCTCGGCGACGGTGAGGGCCTCGTCCAGGACGGCGGGGTCGAGGAACGGGATCCGCTCGGTGCCGTCCGGACGGGGACTGGCGCCGAACCAGTGGGATCCCATGCCGCCGACGTTGCAGGCCTGTTGGGCCGCCGGCCATCCGTCGCCGGCGGGCTCGCCGGAGCCCACCGGGATCAGCCCGGGCCGGGTGAGGAGCGCGCGGGCGCGGTCCTCGGGGGTCCGGTGCTGGGCGACGGCCGAGGCTGCCGAGAGCGGGTAGCGGTGCTGGTGGGGGCCCTGGGAGGCGAGGACGGCGCGTTCGCGCTCTCCCGCGTCGGTCAGGTTGGCCAGGTGCGCGCCGGGCGGGTCGGTGACGGCGGGGCCGGCCTCGACCATCAGCACCCGGGCCCGGGGCCGGGCGTCGGTGACGAGACGGGCGTAGGCCGCCCCGGTGGGGCCGCTGCCGACGATGACGACGTCGACGTGCTCGGTGAAGTGCGGTTCGGACACGGCTGCGGTCCCCTCGGTCACAGCGAACGGGCGATGACGATGCGCTGGATCTGGTTGGTGCCTTCGATGATCTGGAGCAGCTTGGCCTCCCTCATCCAGCGTTCGACCGGGTGGTCCTGGACGTATCCGTAGGCGCCCAGGGCCTGCACGGCATCGGTGGTGACGCGCATCGCGGTATCGGTGGCGAACAGCTTGGCGCGGGCGGCCGCGGCGGTGACGGCGGAGGGCGCGGCCCCCCGGTCGAGGGCCTGGGCGGCCTCGCGGACCAGCGCGCGGGCGGCCGCGACCTGGGTGGACATGTCGGCGAGCATGAAGGCCAGCCCCTGGAAGTCGGCGACGGGGCGCCCGAACTGACGGCGGGTCTTGGCGTAGGCGACCGCGTAGTCCACGGCGGCCGCGGCCAGCCCCACGGCGCAGGCCGCGATGCCCAGGCGGCCGCGGTCGAACAGACCGGAGGCGATCAGGAACCCCTTGCCGGGCCGGCCGATCAGGCGCTCGGCCGGCACCTGCGCGCCGTCCAGGGCGATGGCCGCGGTGGGTGACGAGCGCGTGCCCATCTTCTTCTCCAGGCCCTGCACCACCAGGCCGTGGGTGTCGGCGGCGGTGAGCAGCACGGACAGTCCGCGCGCGCCCTCGCCCCCGGTGCGGCAGAAGATGTTGTAGAAGTCGGCCTGACCGGCGTGGCTGATCCAGGACTTGGTGCCCTGGAGCGTGTAGGCGTCCTGCGAGCGGTCCAGGCGGGCGGTGCAGGCCAGCGCCGAGATGTCGGAGCCGGCCTCGGCCTCGGAGATGCAGTTGGCGCCGAGCCGCCGGCCGCCCAGCATGTCCGGCAGCCACCGCTCGCGCTGGCGGTCGGTGCCGTAGGCGGCCAGCGGGTAACAGGACAGGACGTGGATGTTGACCGACTGGGCGACGGCGAGCCAGCGCCGGGCGAGGACCTCCAGGACGGTGAGGTACTCCTCGTAGCCCAGGCCGCCGCCGCCGTACTCGGCGGGGTAGGGCAGGCTGAGCAGCCCGGCCCGGCCGAGGGTGTCGAGGATCTCCCGCGGGAAGTGCGACTGCGCCTCGAAAGTGTCGGCGTTGGGGGCGAGTTCCTTGTCCGCCAGCTCCTCGGCCAGGGCCAGGAGCTCGCGCACCTCCTCCTTGGTCGCTGCACGGGGTCCGTCGGCGACGAGGGGTAGAGCGGTCATCGGGTCGGCGCCTCTCGGTGAGGATGGGTGTCGTGGACGGTACGGCGGGGGCCGGGGGTGCCGGCCGGCAGCGCGATGCGCAGGCGGACCCGGTGGGCGGGTCCGTCGAAGGCGAGGGCCGCGGCGCAGCCGCCCAGCGGGGGCAGCGTGCGCCAGGCGAAGTCCCGGCCGTGGCCGCGCCGGGCCAGCAAGGGCCCGGGGAACCGGCCCGGGGAACGGGTCAGACCGCGTCCGGTGGCCTTGGCGTGTGCCTCGAGGATCGTCCAGCGCCGGGCCAGGGCGGTGGGACGGCGGTCGGGCTCCAGGGCGGCCAGTTCGCGCTGCTGCTCGGGTGTGCAGCAGCGCCGCAGCAGGCCGTCGGTGACCGGGACCGGCGCCTGGAGGTCGATGCCGACGGCGCGGCCGACGGCGACGGCCACGGCGACGGTCCCGCCGCTGTGGGACAGGCTGATGCCGGTCGCCGGCCGGTCCGCCAGCACGGGCTTGCCGCGGTCGGTCAGGACGATCCGGCTGGCGGCGGCCCCCGCTTCGAGGGTGTGGCCCAGAGCCCACCGCAGCAGTCCGCGCCCGGCGGTGAACTCCCGGGCCCGGTGCGGCGGGTAGGCCGCCGCACCGGTCCGTTCGACCGCGCTGAGCAGGTGCCCGTAGCGGTCCGCGGCGGTGGCGACGTCGCAGACGGCCACCAGGATGCCGGAGGTGGCGTGGCCGCTCACCACGTGCTGATGTCTCACCACGTGCTGATGTCCGGCCAGCTGCGCCGGACCCGGCGCACGGCGTAGTCCCAGTAGGAGCGCACCGACAGGTCGGCGTAGACGAAGTCGCGCTTCAGGGCGACGTCCGTGTCGCTCGACCAGCTGTAGGGGACGCCGGTCTGTTCGGCGAGCAGTTGCAGCCGGCAGGCGCGCTCGAGGACCTGGGCGAACACGGCCGCGTGCCGCACGCTCCGGCCGATCACCACCGAGCCGTGGTTGCGCAGTAGGACGCCGTTGCCGTCGCCGAGCGCGTGGGCGATGGCCTCGCCGGTCTCCTGGTCCAGGACCGTGTTGCTGGTCAGGGTGAACAGGCCCAGGGCGTCGACGAAGTGCGCGCCGTCGTGCGAGACGGGTCGCAGCGTCAGGTCCGTGGCGCCGAACACCAGGGTGTGCGGGGCGTGGCTGTGCACGATGCCGTTGACGTCCGGGCGGGCGCGGTAGATCGCTTGGTGCAGCGGGAGTTCCGGTGGGGCCAGCGGATCGACGGGAGCCGCCGGGTCGGTGTCGGCCGCCACGATCTGGTCGGGACCCGCCTCGTCGAACCCCACCAGGGCGTTCTTGATGTAGAAGGTGTCCGAGCCGGGCATCCGCGCGGAGATCTGACCCTGGTTGAAGTCGTCGTGCCCGTCCAGGGAGAGCATCCGGGCGCCCAGGGCGATCTGCTCGGCCATCCGGGTCGGCACCCGGGCTCCGGTCGTGGTCGCCGTCACCGGACCCCCTCCGCTCGGCCGGTGGCGCGCTCCATGGCGGCCACCATGTCGTCGAACACCTCGTGGACGGTGTAGCTGCCGGGGGTGTGGCCCACGGCCCAGGTCGCGACCCCGATGGCGCCGGCCGCGGCCGCCCGGAGCGAGGTGACGTGATGGCTGATCACCAGGCTCTGCTCCGGCCAGCCCAGGCTGACGGTGTGGTCGCTGACGGCGGGCCCGTGGCGCAGCGAGGCCACGTCGGCGGGGTCGGCCCCGGTCTGCCGGGTCCACTCCCGGGCCAGCAACTCGGCCGTGGCGCTGGGCCGGTGGGCCTTGGTGACCGGGTGGCGTTCCAGCACCGCTGCCTCGGGCACGGCGCCGTCGATGCCGGCCCGCGCCATCGTCGTCACCACCTGCGCGACGCCGCGCAGGGCGCGGGTCTGCAGGTAGTTGCCCAGCGACAGGTTGGCGGCCAGCACCACCGGCACCCCGGCGGCCAGGGCTCGCAGTCGCCGCACCTGGACCTCGGGCAGCGCGGAGACGCACTCGACCAGCGGCAGTCCGAACTCGGCGCACAGGTCGGCGACTTGGCCGGTGACGGCCGGGGCGGAGCAGTCGATGACGACGTCGGCCGCGGGGCCTCGGCGCCAGGTGTCGACGGCGCGGGGCTCGTAGACCCGTACGGAGTGCCCCTCGGCCCGGGCGAGTCCGCCGACCGCCGCGGCGAGCCGGCCGGTGCCGACGATCCCCAGGACCGGCTCAGGCATCGCCGGACTCCAACTGCTGACAGACCAGGTCGACGATGCTGTCGATGGTCTCGAAGCGCTCGCTGTCCTCCTCCGGGTCCAGGTAGACACCGAGCTCGTTCTCCACGGTGTCGATCATCCGGATGTAGGCGAGGGAGGAGTAACTGACGGCCGGTAGCGACCAGTTGGCGGCGGCGAGGGCCTGCTCGGTCAGATCGCCCTCGGCGGCGCCGAGCACGATGCGCACGATGCGCGGACGGATCTGGTTCGAGGACACGGGCATGACGGCGTTCTCCTGGCGGGTCGTCACTGGGGCTGGCCAGTGGTGATGAACAGGCCGCGCAGCTGGGCCATGGCGGGTTTGCCGGTGGAGCCGCGGGGGATCTGGGGCACGACGCGGATGAGACTGGGGACCTTGTAGGCGGAGATGCGCTCGGCCAGCCGGCGGCGCCCCTCGGCCGGGTCGAAGCCGGGTTCGGCGGTGATCACGGCAGCCAGTGCGCTGCCGCCGTGCCGGTCGGGGGTCTCCAGGACGACCGCGTCGGTGACGCCGGGGACGTCGAGGAGCGCCTGGGTGACCTCGAGGGCGTCGATCTTGCGCCCGCCGACGTTGATCTTCTGGCTGGTGCGTCCGGTGAGCACCAGGCTGCCGTCGCGGAGGTAGCCGGTGTCGCCGGTGTGGTAGAAGCCGTCCTGGTCGATGCGGCCCTCAAGTACGCCGGGCGCGTTGAGGTAGCGGGTGCCCATGGACTGGCTGTGCACCTGCACCACCTCGGGTGCGGCGGCGGTACCGGCCCGCAGGCGCACGCCGGGCAGCGGCTGGCCCAGGCCCGGATCGGTCAGCGGGTCCGCGGCGAAGGTCAGCGGGCCGGCCTCCGCCACCCCGAAGTAGTTCTGCAGCGGCACGCCGGTGCGCGCCGTGAACTCGCTCCGGGTGTCGGGGCGCAGCGGCGCCGCCGAGGAGACCGCCATCCTCAGGTTCGGCGGTGCGGTGCCGTCGGCGGGGCGGCGGACCAGCGACTCGTAGAGCGCCGGGAAGCCGACCAGCCGGGTGGCGGCGGTGCTCGCGAGCAGCCGCGACACCGCGCCGCCGGTGGGCAGTCCGCTGCCCAGGTGCAGGTCGGCACCGACCAGGAAGGCGGAGAGCAGCGAGGTGTTGAAGGCCAGGCCGTTGGAGAGGGAGGCGAAGCACAGGATGCTGTCGCCGCCCGAGAGGCCGGTGCCCTCGGCCCAGTTCACCGCGGCCCGGTGCACCGCGGTGCCGGCGAACTCGATGCAGTTGGGACGGCCGGTGGAGCCGGAGGTGAACCGGCACACCTCGGTCAGGTCGTGCAGCGCGGGCGCTTCCTCCCGCGCGGGCAGGCCGGTCGCCAGCAGCGACCCCAGCGTGCCGCGCGGGGTGCCGACCTCGGGCGCGGCCGCGGCCTCGTCCTGGAGCAGCAGGTCGAGCCCGCAGTCCTGCCAGATGAGCTGCACCTCGCGCGGGCCGCTGGCCCGGTCGATCAGGAAGGGCACGCTGCCGGCCTTGAGGACGGCCAGGTAGGCAACCAGATAGGCGACCGAGTTGCCGGACTGGACGGCGACCCGGTGCCGCTCGCCGGGGCCGAGCAGAGCGCGCAGCCGGGTGGCCTGCTCGTCGGCGGCCCGGTCCAGCTCCCGGTACGTGAGCCTGGCGTGACGGTCCGTCACCTGCGCCCGGCCGCCGCCGTCGCGCAGGGCCTTGGTCATGATGTCGGCGAGCATCGGTCAGCGCCCCCCGTGGGCGTAGGCGCCCTGTAGGCGGTCGGTCTTCCGGGCGGCGGCGCCGCGCGGCCCGAGCATCGCGACGTAGAGGACCTCGTCCTGATCGGTCAGCCCGGCGAGGCGGTGCCAGGCCGCGGCGTCGAAGCCACCGATGGTGGTGATCGCCACGTCGGCGTCGGTGGCGCCCAGGTAGAGCAGGTGGGCCAGGGCCCCGGCGCGCAGCAGCGCGTGGTCGATCCCGGCCATGCCGTGCCGGAAGACCTGCTCCCGGCGGCCGTGGAAGACGACGGCGGCGGCCGTGTGACGCAGGTGCTCCTGCCCCATGCAGATCCGCACCAGGTCGTCGTCACTGCTCGTGACGCGACCGCGGGGTGCGGCGTCCTCGGTACCGGCGCGCAGGACGCGGTAGGCGCCGGGGGCCAGACCGTCCACCCGGCGGGCGACCAGCGTGGCGCCGAAGCCGTCCGCGGGCGGCAGGTCGGTGGGCAGCGGGGTGCTCATGGCGGCCAGCGCCCGCCGCAGCGCGTCGGCCGGCACCGGGCCGGGCCCGAAGTCCTTGGCGGAGCGCCGGACGGCGGCGAGCCGGGCCAACCGGGCCAGCTGGGCCGGCTGCGGCGGCGCGGCCGCCTCGGTGCCGTCCAGCAGGCTGAGCGGCGGGGTGCCCGAGGACGCGGTCGGCCCTTCGTGGCGGAATTCGGCCAGCTGTTGCCAACATCGGTACTCGAAGTGCTCGGGCCGCCGGGGCGAGCGGCGGGTGTCCCGGTGGTCGGTGCAGCTCCAGGCGCCCGGCTCGGGCGGCCGGTGGCCGGCCGGGCCGTCCAGCAGCAGCACGCTGTGCGGCAGGAGGTAGTCGTCCCCCAGGCCGAGCAGGGTGTTCAGCGGGCCGGTCGCGGCACCGGTCAGCCACTGCGCCCGGCGGTGTCCGGCCGCGGCCAGGCACAGCAGGTGGGTGCCCAGGTGCGCGGTGTCCAACTGGGCGTACAGATAACCGCGTTCGTCGTACTTGCGGATGGACAGCCAGGGCCGCACCACGAGCAGCACCAGGCTGGTGTCAGGGCCCGGCAGCGCGAGGCCGCCGTCGCACAGCGCCTTGTCCACCTCCTCGCCTTCGTGGGTGAGGTAGCAGGTGCGCCGGGCCACGTCCACGGAGAACACCCGCGGCCCGTCCGGACCGCCGGTGACCACCCGCAGTTCGTAGGGCTGCAGCGCGCCGGCCGAGGGGGCGCTGTGACCGCCGGTGGCGGAGCCTTGCGCGGAGGCCTCGAACAGGGCCAGGGCGGCGTGCAGTTCGGCGGGTACGGCCATCGGCCGCGGGCGCGGCGTGCCGTGGGGGGGCGGCGACCAGCGTCATCCGCCGCCACAGGCGCTGCGCGGTCTGCTCGGCCCGCTCGGTGCCGAGCCCGCCGGCCGGGTCGGCCAGGCCCCCCAGGGGGTGCCCTGCGGCCCGGTCGCACACCAGAGAGTCTCGATCGTTCACCGGTTTCGCTTCTCCTTTCCTGCCAAGACGGAGCGGCGTCAGCACCTGCGGCTGCCACTGACGGATGGGTCGCGCCAAGGTGTTTGCTTACGCAGAGTGAGCACTGCCGAAGACGGGGAACGGGATTTCCAATTAATCCGGTGAAATAATCTTGCCAGAGGAGATCAAAGCCGTGTAGACCATTTAGTGGCCTGGAGCGGCCATGGCCGCCGGGGGACATGCCAGCAGGGAGGCCGCGAGGTGCCGGTACAGCAGGATGAAATGGCGGGGAATGCCGTGGGAACGTTGTCGGAGCTACTGGAAAGGCAGCAGCGGGCGCTGGTCAGCGCGGCGGACTGCGCCCGGCTGCTGGAGTCCCACGTGTCCGCGCTGGCCGTGCACCGCGCCGCGGTCCCGGCCGGCCACACCGGCGACCCGGTGGAGGTCCACGACCCGGCACGGGCCCATGAGCTGCTCGACGCCGCGGTGGCGCTGGCCCGCGGTCAGATCCGCCTGATCCAGCCGTCGGTCATCGCCCGCCACCTGGTCATCGACCGCCTGGGCGGCGACTGGCGGGAGCGCGGGTCGCGGGTCAGCGTGCGCACGATCCACCAGAGCGGCCTGTTGCAGAACGCCACGGCCGTCTCCCACCTGGAGAAGCTCTCCCGGCGCGGGGTCCAGATCCGGGTGGCGCCGCTGCTGCCGTTCCGGCTGGTCGTCGTCGACGACGAGATGGCGCTGGTGTGCCTGCCGGACTCGACGCTGCTGGTGCGCCAGCCGGCCCTGCTGCAGGTCCTCATCCGGATCTTCGAGTACTGCTGGGACGACGCGCGCGACCTGCGCACCGGCGCGGCGGACGACGAGGGGCCGTGCCTGGAGGACCGGCCGGCCGGCACCGGGGCCCCGGTGAGCCTGACCGAGCAGCAGCTGGTCATCCTGCGGCTGTGGGCCAAGGGCCGCCAGGACCTGGAGATCGCCCGCGAACTGCACGTCTCCCCGCGCACCCTGCGCCGCACGGTGTCCTCGTTGCTGCGCCGACTGGGCGTGAGCAGCCGCTTCGAGGCCGGCGTCATCGCCGCGCGGACCCACCAGCTGCTGCCCGACCCGGATCCGCTGCCCCCGCACTCCTGACACCCGGCGGCCAGGGCGGCGCGCCGAGCCCTGGCCGTCAGCGGCCAACTTGCCCCCTGCCGCGCGCGGCGCGCGCTTGGCAGAATCGAGCGGTACGGGCTGCCGCGGCCCCTGACCGGGCCGGTGCTCCGGCCCGCTGCCCTGCGCGCACGGCGTGCCGTCGACCGCCGCGCATCCCCTTCTCCAGTGCCCCGCCCGCCGGCGCGCCCGCCGGATGCGCCCACCCGGTCGCACCCGCTCGCCCGCGCCCCGGCCACCCCCATCCGCCCTCCCCCCGGGAGTCCGCCATGCGTGTTGCCCGCAACGCCCCGACCATCGACGCCGTCTCGGCGCCGCCCCTGCCCGTCCTGGGAACGGACGTCATGGTGCCGCTCGTCACCGGCGACGACGTGCCCTACGCGGCCCTCGACTACGCGGCCAGTGCCCCGGCCCTGCGCAGCGTCTGGGAGGAGGTGTGCGGGTACGTGCCGTACTACGGCAGCGTGCACCGCGGCGCCGGCTACCTCTCGCAGCTGTCGACCGACCTGTACGAGGCCAGCCGCGTCACCGTGCACGAGTTCCTCGGCTGTCGCGCCGACGACGAGGTCGTCTTCACCCGCTCCACCACCGACTCGCTCAACCTGCTGGCCTCGGTGCTCCCGGCCGGCACCCAGGTCTACGTCTTCGAGACCGAGCACCACGCCGCGCTGCTGCCCTGGCGCGGCGCCGAGGTCACCGTCCTGCCCGCGCCGGCGTCGCGCCAGCAGGCGGTCGAGACCGTGGCCGAGGCGCTGGCGGGCCGCGACCCGCACCGGCCGGGCCTGGTGTGCGTCACCGGCGCCTCCAACGTGACCGGCGAGCTGTGGCCGATCGCCGAGATCACCGAGGTGGCCCACGCCGCCGGGGTGCGCGTGGTGGTGGACGCCGCGCAGCTGGTACCGCACCGCCCGGTGGACCTCGCCGAGCTGGGCGCGGACTACATCGCCTTCTCCGGCCACAAGATGTACGCGCCGTTCGGCGCCGGCGTGCTCGCCGGCCGCCCCGATTGGCTGGCCGCCGCCGAGCCCTACCTGGCGGGCGGCGGCGCCAGCCGGCTCGTCGTGCACGGCGAGCAGGGCCTGTCGGTCCAGTGGCAGCAGGGCAGCGCGCGGCACGAGGCCGGCTCGCCCAACGTCATCGGCGTGTACGCGGTGGCGGCGGCCTGCCGGGCGCTGAGCGCCGCGGGGTTCGAGACGCTGGTCGCCCGCGAGGAGGCGCTGCTGGAGCGGACGCTGACCGCGCTGGCCGGCATCCCCGAGGTGCGGGTGCTCTCCCTGCTGGGCCGGACCAGCCCCCGGGTGGGGGTGATCGGCCTCGTCGTCGACGGCTGGAACAGCTCCCACCTGGCGGCGGCGCTGTCCGCCGAGCACGGCATCGGGGTGCGCGACGGCATGTTCTGCGCCCACCCGATGGTGCGCCGCCTGCTGGGCGCCGACCCGAACCAGCCCCAGGAGTGCGCCGCCCCGGAGCCGGCCGGACCGGGCGAGCGGCCCGCCAACGCGGTGCGGATGAGCTTCGGGGCGGGGACCCCCGTGGAGCACCTGGACCGGTTCGTCGCAGCGGTGGCGGACCTGGTCGCGAACGGCGCCCGCTGGACCTACCGGACCGAGGGCGGCCGCTGCGTTCCGGTGCGCTGACGGGAACGCCGAGATGTGCGCCCGCATTGCCCGAGGAATTCGGGTGCGCGGGCGCACATTTCTTTTCGGAAAGCGACTGGTGCGCGTCGGTCGATTTCCGCCGGGAATATTGTTTGGGTAGGCCGAAGGGAGGCCGCCCGGGCGGGGTCCGGGCGGCCACGAACCAGGAAGTCGATTACGGAGCGTAGTCTCCCTGGGGTCAGTAGGTCGGCAGCGACGGGTCGATCCGCTCGGCCCAGGCGACGATGCCGCCGCCCAGGTGCGCGGTGTCCAGACGGCCGGCCCGCCTGGCCACCGCCAGCACCTCGGCGGAGCGGATCCCGGACCGGCACAGGAACACGATCCTGCGGTCGGTGGGCAGCCGCTGGACCGCGTCACCGTCCAGGAACTCGTCCTTGGGGACGAGCACCGAGCCGGGCAGGCTCACGAAGGCGTACTCGTCGGGCTCGCGCACGTCCACCAGGGCGATCGGCTCGTCGCCGTCGAGCAGTTCCTTCAGCTCCTCCACCGACAGGGTCGACTCGCGTGCCGCCACGGCCGCCTGCGGCGACAGGAGCCCGAAGAACGGCTCCGCCGCGGTCGGTTCGGCCGGCCGGTCGGTGCGCGGATCGCGGCGCAGCGGCACGGTCACGCAGGTGGCGGCCATCGCGTCGTACTTCATCACCCGGCCCACCAGCGGCTCGCCGGCGCCGGTGAGCAGCTTGAGGGCCTCGGTGGCCATGGTCACCGCCAGCCAGGACCCCACCGCCCGCAGCGCGCCGGACATGCCGCGGAAGTAGGGGGTGGGAGGCTCCGGGAACAGGTCCCGGAGGGTGGCGCCGTGGACGTCCCAGAAGACCGCCACCCGCCCGCCGGTGGCGTCCATGGACCCCCACACGTAGGGCTTGCCGGCCTGCGCGCAGACGTCGTCGGCCAGTTGACAGCGGGCCGGGTCCTCACCGGCGCAGACCACCAGGTCGTAGCCGGCGACCAGGTCCGCCGCGGTGGTCACGTCGAAGCGGCCCTCGACGACGGTGCGCACCGCCGGGTGGGTGGTGGCCAGGGCCCGGGCCCAGGCGTCGGCGCGGGTGGCCGGCTCGTCGGCCACGATGCCCAGGTGGCGGTCCCACGGGTTGAGCGGGGAACCGTCGCTGATGCCGATGGTGCCCACGCCCCAGTCGGCGAGGTGGGCGATCAGCGGTGCGCCGATCTCGTCCGCGCCGATGACCAGCACCCGGGCGGCGGCGAGCCGGCGCTGCGCCGTCATGCCGTGGCCGGCCAGGATCACCTGGTGCGCATGCCGCCGAGCCTCGTCCTCGGACAGGTCGGCAGCGGGCTCCGCGAGCGGGGGGAAGGGCATGTGTGCTCCTGTCTCGGAAGGATGACGGTCCGTCAGGACGCTTCGGCGGCGGCCCAGTCGGGCACGTTCAGGATCTCCAGCACCGCGGCGCCCCAGTTGAAGCCGTAACCGGCCCCGGCCAGCAACACGCGGTCGCCTGCGGCCAGTTGACCGGTGCGCAGCAGGTGGTCGAGGGCGGCGGCCTGGTCCCCGGAGCCCAGGTGGCTGATCTGGCGGCCGAACTCCCAGGTGGTGCGCTCGCGCTCGACGCCCATCTCGGCGAGCATGCCCCACCAGCGCACCGTCTGGCCGTTGTTGGGCATGACGAAGCGCCGGATGTCGTCGGCCTCGCACTTGGCCTCCGCCAGTGCCTGCTGGAGGCAGCCGCTGATGCCGTCGGCGATCCGCAGCGAGATCTCCTCCAGGTCGCTCAGGTGGCGGCGCATGAAGTCGGCCTTCCGCCCGCGCATGTTGAGCGGCTTGTCGCCCGCGGCCGGGGCGTCCTTGAGGGTCCGGCCGCGGTACATGCCCTCCAGCGAGGGGTCCGAGGTGAGCACGCAGGAGACGACGCGGGCGAACCCCGGGCGCCTGGTGAGCAGCATGGCGGTGCCGCCGTCGGCCATCACCGTGCCGCTCTCGGTGCGGAACCGGTCGAAGCCGGGGAGGCAGAACCGCTCGCCGGTGGTGATCAGGACGGCGGCGGTGTCCTCGCAGGCGGCCAGGAAGGCCGAGGCGAGCGAGAGGGCGGCCAGCCCCCCGTTGGACTTCTGGTCGACCTCCACGGCCGGGGCGCCGCCACCGATGGTGTGGTGCTGGATGTAGGAGGACGGGGTCCACATGTCCTGGCCCTGGAAGTACGCGCTGGCGTGCAGCAGCAGCCGGACGTCCGCCGGGTCGGCCTCGGAGCGTTCCAGCGCCTGGCGCACGGCCGCGACCGCGAGGTCGGGGGCGTGGTCGTCCTCGGAGACGGTCACGCCCAGCAGGCCGTTGGCGATGTGCTCGGACGCGGCGTACCGGCCGTCGGCTGCCGCCTCGGCGAGGTCGAGCCTGCGACCGAGCCGTACACCGATGCTGTCGAGGTAGATGTCGTTGGCGAGCATGTCCAGACCTTCCGTCGGCGGTGGGGGCGATGGGACGGGGCGTTCAGTGGTGGGGCATCACAGGTAGGCACCCCCGGTGGCCTTCAGGCACTCGCCGGTCACCCAGCGGGACTGCTCGGAGGCCAGGAACGCGACGACGTCGGCGACGTCGCCCGGCTGGCCGAGCCGGCCGAAGACCGTCCTGGCCGCCGCCTCCGCGGCCTCCTCGGGGTGTTCGCGCAGCCTGGCGCGGTGCAGGTCGGTCTCGATCAGTCCGGGGGCGACCGTGTTGACGGTGATGCCGGAGGGTCCGAGCTGCGCGGCGAGCGAGCGGCTGAACGCCTCCAGCGCGCCCTTGCTCATGGCGTAGCCCAGGACGTGCGGGTGGGCGACCTGATGGGCCACGGAGGACACGTTGACGATCCGGCCGCCCTCGCCCATCAGCGGCAGGAGCCGCTGCGCGACGAAGAGCGGGGACTTGACGTTGATCTCGAACACCCGGTCGAGGTCCTGGGGCGTGATGGTGGTGATGTCGGCGCGGCAGCCGATGCCCGCGTTGTTGACCAGGACGTCCAGCCGGGCCGCGCCGGTGTGCTCGCGCAGGCCCGCCTCGACGCCGGCGGCCAGGGTCTCGACGGCGCCCGGGGTGCCCAGTTCGGCCCGCACCGGGAAGGCGTTGCCGCCGGCGGAGCGCACCGCGGCCACGGCCCGGGCGGCGGAGTCGTCGTCGCGTCCGTAGTGGACGGCCACCGTCGCGCCCATGGCGCCCAGGCGTTCGGCGATGGCCCGTCCGATGCCCCGTCCGGCGCCGGTGACCAGCGCGGTCCGCGGTGCGGGACCACTCATGGCTTTCCCCCTCGAAGAGTCGTACGTGGCACAGATGAAGAGCACTGCCCGGGCGGCGACCACCGTGCCCGGCCGGTGCCGGGGTGCGGCCCGGCCGGGGACCGGCGGGTGACCGTCACGCGGGCCGGCCGCTCCCGCGCGGTGCTCGCGCGCGGTCCAGGAGCGCGGTCAGGACCTCCGCCAGTTCGGCCTCGGGATCGGCCGCCGGCGCCCGGGTCCGCCAGCCGACGAAACCGTCGGGGCGGACCAGCAGCGCGCCGCCGTCCTCGATGCCGACGGCGGCCGCCCAACTCGGGACGGACTCCACGGCCGCCTCGACGAGGTGGGCGTCGACCGGGACGCCGAGCCGGGACGCCACCTCGGCCGCTGCCTTCGGCCATGCCGCTCCGTCCGGTCCGGCGAGCAGCGTGAAGCGGTAGTCGACCAGGTCCAGCGTGGAGCGCGTCCGCCCGCCCGGAGCCAGCCAGTGGTGCGGCAGCCGGGAGCCGGGCGAGCCGTCCAGGTCGGGCTCGACGTCCTCCGTGGAGGGCAGCGCCGCGACCGGGCCGATCACCGCGCCGGAGTCGTAGCGGTAGCCGAGGTGGATCACCGGTGCGTTGACCGCACCGGCCGAGGCGCGGTGACGGCGGCCCTGCTCCCCGGTCTGCCAGTGCAGGGACGGGTCCTCCAGCCGCAGCATCGACTGCTGGAGCGCGGTGGCGGCGACCGGGCGGCGCTCCTGCTCGTAGCTGTCCAGCAGGGCCTCTCCGGCCTGTCCGCCGAGCACGTAGGCCAGCTTCCAGGCCAGGTTGTGGGCGTCGGCCGCACCGGTGTTCATGCCGAAGGCACCCACCGGGGGAATGACGTGCGCGGCGTCCCCGGCGAGGAAGACCCGACCGTCCCGGAACCGGTCGGCGAGCGCCCCGCGCACCTGCCAGGGCAGGATGCTCACCACCTCGAGGGGCAGGTCCTCGCGGCCGACGGCGGCCCTGATCCGCTCGGCGCACCGCTGCGGGGTGAAGTCGTCCGAGGTGAGGCCGGCGTCCCGCGGATAGCGGAAGGCGTAGATCCACTCGCGGTCGCCGTCGACGGGCAGCAGGCCGCCCGCCGCCTCGGGGGTGGTGATGTCGCAGACGGTGAACGGCCGGCCGCCGGTGAACTCGCCGAGGTCCGCGTGGAAGAGCACGCTGATCAGCGGGTCGCCGATGACGCCCGGGCCGCTGGTGCCGATGCCCAGGCTCTCGCGGACGCCACTGCGGGCGCCGTCCGCGGCCACCAGGTAGCGAGCCCGGACCTCGACGGGGCCGTCGGGGCCGGTCAGCTGCGCGGTGACCCGTGCGTCGTCCTGGGCGAAGGCGACCATCTCGGTACCGAACTCGATCCGCGCACCCGCGCCGCGCGCCGCGGCGGTGATCACCTTGTCCAGGCGGCCCTGGGGGCAGGTGCCGCGCAGGTGGCGCGGCGTCACGTCGCGGAACGCGTCGGTGCGGGGCGGGGCCTGTGCGGACAGGGCCTCCAGGTCGGCCTCCGCCAGGGTGGGGGTGGCGAACATCTGGAGGTCACCGCCCCGCATGTCCATGCACTCGGCGTCGACGGCGTCGGCGATGCCGGCCGTGTGCAGCAGTTCCACGGTGCGTGGCCCGATGCCCATGGCCCGCGGGTGCGCCAGCGGTGCCGGGTGCCGCTCGGCGACGAGGGTGCGCACCCCCATGCGGGCGAGGAACAGGGCGGTGAAGAGACCCACCGTACTGCCCCCGACCACCAGCACGTCGGTGTCCAGGGCCTCGGTGGCCGGGGTCCCCTCGTCCGGGGTCCCCTCGTCCGGGGTCCCGTCGTCCGGGGTCCCCTCGTCCGGGGCATCGATGTCGCTGCTCAGCATTGCTTCGGCTCTCCTCGTCCGGGCCGGCACGGGTCTTGCGGGATCAACAACGACAGGCGGATGCCGCCCCGGTCACGGCCGGGGCGGCACGGTGCGGAGCGGCGCCGGTCAGGCGTCGAAGGGCGGCATCGCCGGGCCCCCGGGGTCCCAGGCGGCCAGGAAGCGGTCCTGCCGGGAGACGTCCATCATCTCGAGGCTCACGCCCAGGCTCTCCAGCCGGTGGTAGCTGTAGGGACGCCCCAGCGGGCAGGCGTCGAACTCCGGGACGAAGCCGTCCTCGGACAGGCGGGCCGCACTCTTCGTCACATCGGCGGTCCAGAGGCCCAGATGGTGGCAGCGGGCACCCAGGCTGGAGTCCCAGGGGCTGCCGGGCGGGCCCTGCACCAGCTCGGTGTAGGGCGCCCCGCCGCGGGTGAAGGCCAGGCGGTACTCCCACGGCCCGAGCGAGTCCTCCAGGATGCCGGACCACTGGGCGCCGACGGTCCGGGTGAGGTCCGCCATCGCCGCCTCGATGTCGGGGACCACGAAGCACACGTGATAGAACACCGCGTCACACCAGCTTCTCGATCAGGCCGAGCACCTCTTGGGGGGTCGGCATGGCGTTGGCCTCCTCGGCCAAGTCCCGGGCACGCTCCCGGTAGTGACGGTTCGTCAGCAGGTCGCACGCCGCGTCCGCCAGTGCCTCGGGGGTGTCGTCGCCGGGCAGGATCACCCGGGCCGCACCGTAGGCCGCCAGCCGCTGCGAAGGAGCCACCAGCTTGGGCATGTTGGGGACCACCAGCTGGGGGATGCCGTACACCATGCCGGTCAGGGCGGTGCCACCGCCGGCGTGGTGGACCAGCAGGTCGCAGGAGCGGGCGACGGTGTCGAACGGCAGCCAGCCGACCCGCATGCCGGTGGCCTCGCTCAGCTGCCCGGCCACCGCCGGCGGCGCGCTGACCAGGATCTCGGCGTCCAACCTCTTGAGCCCGACCGCCAGTTGAACCAGGTAGTCGAAGAAGTAGCCGGGCGCGGTCTTGGTGCCCGCGGTGACCCCGATCCGGGGCGCGGAGCCCTTGCTGTACATCCACGGTTCGAGCGGCGGCTGCAGGTTGCAGGGGATCCACCGCATGGACGTCCCCTGGAGTGCCTCGGGGTCGCGCACGCTGGGCGGGCACACGTCGATCCACAGGTCGCTGCCGGGGATGCCCGCCAGGCCGAGCGCGTCGAGTTCGGGGCGCATCTCCACCGCTGCGGCCTCGTCCACGACCAGCGGCTCGCCGGAGTCCCAGGAGTGCCGCACGAACGGCACGCCGATCCTGGCGGCCAGGACCGCCGCCGAGTAGTGCAGGGTGCCACCGACGATCACGTCGGGCCGCCAGCGGCGGGCCAGCTCGAGCAGCGGCTCCTGGTAGGCGGCGGCCATCCGGCCGAAGGCATGGCCGATGGCCCGGATCGCCAGGTCGGGGTCCTCGGGCATCGCCAGCGGAGTGCCGGCGCGGTCGTGGTAGATGTGGTGCCGGATCGGCACGTCGGACACGCAGACGGCGGGCAGCCCGGCTCCGGTGACGGACTCCATCGTCTCCTCGTTGGAGGCGACCAGTACCTCGTGCCCGGCGTTCCGGGCCGCCGTCGCCAGGGGGGTGAGTGCGTACACCGTGGCCGGGCTGCCGCCGGTGACAAAGAGCATGCGCATGACACAGGCCTCGCTGGAATGGTGGGGGCGGGAATTGCGGGGTACGGGCGTGCCGGCCGTCGCGGCTCAGCGGCCCAGGGAACTGCCGGCCTCCGCCGGGACGACGGGGCGCGGCCGCGGACGGCCGAACCACCGCACCAGGGGCGTCTCGAACCACCGGTGGATCGCCAGGGCCAGCGCCAGGCTCACCACGAGGGTGAGCAGTGACACCACCACGCCCTGGCCCGTCGACGGCGCGCGGTGCGCGCGGACCAGCAGCTCGCCGGCGTACTCCAGGACGATGCCGTGGATCAGGTAGAAGGCGAACGAGGCCTCACCCAGCCGACGCATCACGGGCGCCGCGAGCGGCGTGCCGGCGCCGGCACTGTCCGCCTGGGCCAGGGAGGCGACGAACAGGGCCAGCGGCACCACGGTCACCGCGGCCACCGTGAACAGCATGGGCGTGTAGAGCCCCAGCACGTACGCGGCCACCACGAGCAGCCCGGTCGAGGCGGGACGCGGCGCGATCCACCGGCCGGACTGGACGATGCGCGCCGTCAGGATGCCGAGGGCGAACTCCAGCAGCCGGACCGGCGGGAAGACGTAGACGAGCCACAGCCGTTCGATCGACACGCCGTCCAGCCAGGACCCGGTCACAGGCAGGGTCTGACCGGCCGGCAGCAGGGCGGCGACCAGCGGCATCAGCATCACGGCGGCCGCGACACCGCCCGCCCACCACCACAGCCGCCGGGCGGGAATCCGGCGCAGCAACGGGAGCAGCACCGGGAAGAGCACGTAGAAGAGCAGCTCGCAGGAGAGCGACCAGCTCGCCCCGTTGACGCTCAGGAAGACCATCGGGTCCGAGGACCAGGCCTGGAGCAGCAGCAGGTTGAGCAGCGCGGTGCCCAGCGGCGTGAAGGCCGACGCGTAGACGGCCATCGCCAGGGCGTAGGTGAGCAGGTGGTTGGGGAAGATCTTCACCAGTCGGCGCCGCAGGACGCCGCCGTAGGTGTCCGCGGGCCGGACCGACCAGGTCAGTACGAAGCCGCTGAGGACGAAGAAGAACGAGACCCCGATCGTACCGGCGGTCTTGGTGGCCGCCATCAGCCCGGTGGCCGGCGCGGAACCGGCCACAAAGAATCCACTGGTCGCCAGATGGCAGAAAAATACCAGTCCGGCGGCCAGGAACCGCGCACCGGTGAGGGAATCGAGGCGCCGTCTTCCCGAGGCGCCCACCACTTCCTGCATGGGTAATCCTTCGTTTTCATTGTCGAGCCGTCGGTCCGGGAATTCGAGGCGGCGGGTACACATGCGTCGTCAACCGGTCCGGTATTCCACGGAAAGGCGGTCCGGTTTTCTGGAAAGGGCGGCGGGTCAGGCTTTCAGGAGGGAACGGACGTGCCGGCCGTACATGGTTCCGGGCGGGAGCCCTTCGGCGAGCCTGGCCAATTGCCTCCGGTCGATGTAACCCATTCGGTAGGCCGTCTCCTCCAGGCAGGCGATTTGCATTCCCTGCCGCTTCTGGAGGACCTGGACGTACTGGCTCGCCTCCAGGAGGCTGTCGTGGGTGCCGGCGTCGAGCCAGGCGATGCCCCGGCCGAGCTGGACGATCCGCCCGCGCCCCTGCTCGACCAGCAGCCGGTTGATGTCGGTGATCTCCAGCTCCCCGCGGGCGGACGGGGTGATCTTCTCGGCGTAGCTGAGGGCGTCGTTGCTGTACATGTAGAGGCCGGTGACCGCGATGTTGGAGGGCGGGTCGGCCGGCTTCTCCACGATGTCGACCAGTTCGCCGCCCCGCCCGAGGACGGCCACGCCGTAACGCTCGGGGTCGGAGACGGGATAGCCGAAGACGGCGCAGCCGTCCAGGGTCCGGGCCGCCTCGCGCAGCTGGCCGGGCAGGCCCTGCCCGTAGAAGATGTTGTCCCCGAGGATGAGGCAGACGTCCTCGTCGCCGGCGAACTCCCGGCCGATCACGAGGGCTTCGCCGATCCCGCGGGGCTCGTCCTGGACCGCGTACTGCAGGTCCAGGCCCAGATGGCGGCCGTCGCCCAGCAGCGAGCGGAAGGCTTCCAGGTGGGCCGCGCTGCTGATGATCAGGATCTCCCGCATGCCGGCCAGCATCAGCACCGACAGCGGGTAGTAGACCAGCGGCTTGTCGTAAACCGGCAGCAGCTGCTTGGAGTTGATGAGAGTCAGCGGCAGCAGCCGGCTGCCGGAGCCCCCGGCCAGCAGTATTCCGCGCATGGGAGGAGTGGTTCCTTAGCTCGGGGCGGAAGGACGCGGTCTGCCGCGGTCCGTCCCGCCGGGCTCATGGCAGGGTGGCCCGCGCGGCGGCGCCGGGACGACCCGCCGGTTCCGGCAGCAGGGGACGCCACCACTGCGGGTTGTCCTGGTACCAGCGGACCGTGGCGGGAAGGCCGGTGCTGAGCGGCACGCGCGCCCGGTAGCCCAGTTCCTCGCGGGCCTTGCGGTCGTCGAGCGAGTAGCGCAGGTCGTGGCCCTTGCGGTCGGCCACCTCGCGCACCAGCGACCAGTCGGCACCGCCGACGGCCAGCAGCCGCTCGGCGAGCTGGCGGTTGGTCAGTTCGGTGCCGCCACCCAGGTTGTAGACCTCGCCGGCCCGTCCCCGGGTGCGCACCAGCTCGATGCCCCGGCAGTGGTCCGTCACGTGCAGCCAGTCGCGCACGTTGCGCCCGTCGCCGTACAGCGGCACGGTCAGGCCGTCGATGATGCGGGTGAGGAAGAGCGGGATGACCTTCTCCGGGTACTGCATCGGCCCGTAGTTGTTGGAGCAGCGGGTGATGCTGGCGTTGAGCCCGTGGGTGCGCTGGCAGGCGAGGACCAGAAGGTCGGAGGAGGCCTTGGAGGCGGCGTAGGGCGAGTTCGGGCTCAGTGGACTCGACTCGTCCCACGACCCGCTCGCGATCGACCCGTAGACCTCGTCGGTCGACACGTGCACGAAGCGGCTCACGCCGTGGCGCAGCGCGGCGTCCAGCAGTGTCTGGGTGCCCAGCACGTTGGTGCGCACGAAGGCGCCGCTGTCCTCGATGGAGCGGTCCACGTGGGACTCCGCCGCGAAGTGCACGACCTCGTCGGCGTCCCGCATGACCTCGTCCACCACGGCCGGGTCGCAGATGTCACCCCGGCGGAACCGCAGCCGCGGATCGGCGGCGAGGTCGCTCAGGTTGGCTCGGTTTCCCGCGTAGGTGAGCTTGTCCAGAACTGTCACGGAGAGCCGTTCGGCCCCGGAAAGCAATAGCCGCACGTAATGGGATCCGATAAACCCGGCACCACCTGTGACGACGATGCGGCGATGCGGTCCGGCTGACCCTTTCCCGCCGGACCTCAACGGTGGCGGTAACTCCACGTTCATACGGTACCCCCATCGGGCAGTAGGGAGGTCAGATGTGGTGCGTCCCGAACCTAATACCTCTAGACGCGGTTTGTAAACCCGCGATCGGAGGCGCTCGGAGCGACTCACGCGACAGCCCGCCGCATAATTTGGCCATACGATAGAAAACGGACACATCGGGACGATCCGAGCTCTTGACCACCGCGCATCACGCTCTATAGGTTGCAAATCGCTGTGGACTTCGCCGGCGTCCGCTCGCACACGAATTCACCAGAGATTCCACAGGACCTTCACACAGTCAACCGGCCCGACGCGGCCGGGGATCCCGGACTCACCCCGCCCTCGCGTCCGCTCCACCCCGACGGCCCGGCCGACCGGGGCGGCCGAGGACGGCAGGGGACGGTGGACCGCCCGCGCGACCCCCACAGGCGGGTGGCCCGCGTTCTGGCATTCGGCGCAGGGTCCGCCACCAAGGGGATTATGGCATGGCCGCGTCATTCGTGTCGGGATGATCGGGTCGCCCCAGGCGAACCCGCCGACCCGCTCCCGCCCCGCTGCCCCGACCACCTGGACGAGGGTCCCCGCAGCACGACCGCGCGCCCCGGCCCACACCGGCGCCGGTCCGTCGGGGTGCCCGCTCCCCGCCCGCCCGACGCTCACGCCCCACCAACCAGCAGCCGTATCCGCCCCGCGATGGGAGACGATCATAGACAGGGAACACGCCGGCAAGGTCGCGCTGGTGACCGGCGCCGCAGGAGGCATCGGCCGATGCGTCGCGCGCACCCTGGCCCGTTCGGGTGCCCAGGTGGCCGCTCTGGACCTGGGCGGAGACGCCCTCGAGGTACTGGAGCGCGACGTCGCCGCCGAGGGTCTGTCCGTGACGGCCTTCGCCGCGGACGTGACCTCCACGAGCGCGGTCGAGGAGACCGTCGCCGCCGTCGAGAAGGAGCTCGGTCCCGTCGAACTGCTGGTCAACGCCGCCGGCGTGCTGCGGGCCCGCTCGGCGCTGTCGCTCACCGAGGAGGACTGGGAGCACACCTTCGCCGTCAACGCCGGCGGGGTCTACCGCGTGTCCAGAGCCGTCGCGCACCGCATGGTCGAGAACGACATCCGCGGCGCGATCGTCACCGTCGCCTCCAACGCCGCCGGAGTCCCCCGGATGGGCATGGCCGCCTACGGGGCCTCCAAGGCCGCGGCCATCGCCTACACCAAGTCCCTCGGCCTGGAGCTGGCGCAACACGGCATCCGCTGCAACGTGGTGTGCCCCGGCTCGACCGACACCGCGATGCTGCGCTCCCTGTGGACCGACGAGTCCGGCCCGGCCGACTCCCTCAACGGCGTGCTGGAGCAGTACCGCGTGGGAATCCCGCTGGGCCGCTTCGCCACCCCGCAGAACGTCGCCGACGCCGTCGCGTTCCTGCTCTCCGACCGAGCCGGCCAGATCACCCTGCACGACCTGTACGTCGACGGCGGTGCCGCGCTCGGCCGCTGACGCTCACCCGGCCGGCCCCGCCCCGCAGCGGCCGCGCCGCGCCGCCCCACCTCCTGGAGGACACCCCCATGGCCATCCCTGGCATCGCCCCCTACCCCCTGCCCACCGAGCGGTCACTGCCCGCCAACACCGCCCCGTGGATCCCCGACCCGCGCCGCGCCGCCCTGCTCGTGCACGACATGCAGCGCTACTTCGTGGCGCCCTTCACGACCGGCCACGAACCCGTCACCGGACTGCTGAACAACAGCCGACGCCTGGTCGAACGATGTCGGCAGTCGGGCATGCCCGTCACCTACACCGCGCAGCCGGGTGGCATGAGCGACCAGGAACGCGGTCTGCTCAAGGACTTCTGGGGCCCGGGCATGCGCACCAGCCCGGAGGACCGCCGGATCGTCGACGACGTGGCCCCCGACGACGACGGCAAAATCTTCACCAAATGGCGCTACAGCGCCTTCCACGGCAACGACCTGCTCGACCACCTGCGCGCCGCCGGGCGCGACCAGCTCGTCATCTGCGGCGTCTACGCCCACGTGGGCTGCCTGATGACGGCCGTCGACGCCTTCACCCACGACATCGAGACGTTCCTGGTCGCGGACGCCGTCGCGGACTTCTCCGCCGAACGGCACGCCTGGGCGCTGGAGTACGCGGCGGCCCGCTGCGCCGTCGTCATGACCACCGATCAGCTGCTGGAGCACGTCGGGCAGCCCGGACTCGTCGGGCAGGTCTGACCCATGGTCCCCGACCGGAGCGGATTCGCCGGGCTCCTCGAACGCGTCCTCGGCCCCTGCCCGCCCGCCTTCGCGCTGCTGCACCGCCCCGACGCGGTCGGCCACCGCGTCGAACTGCTCACCGGCGACATCAGCGAGGTCCAGCGGATCGCCGACGTCCCGCTGCCGCCACTCGGCCAGGGCCCGCCCGGACCGCGCCACGAGAGCCTGGTGCTGTTGCCCTACCGGCAGTTACGCGAACGGGACTTCGCCTGCCACGACGACGGGACCCCGCTGCTCGCCATGACCGTCGCGGAGCAGCACACCTGCCCGCTGGACCGGGCCCTCGAGCTGCTGCCCGACGAACCCGTCGAACTCACCGACCCGGGCTTCGACATCGACGACGACGAGTACGCCTCGATCGTCCGGCGGGTGCTCACCGAGGAGATCGGCACCGGGGCGGGAGCCAACTTCGTGATCAAGCGGGCCTTCACCGCCCGCATCCACAACTGGTCCGCCCGTACCGCGCTGAGCCTGTTCCGCCGGCTCCTGCGGGGCGAGCGCGGCGCCTACTGGACCTTCCTCGTCCACACCGGGGAGCGCACCCTCGTCGGTGCCACCCCCGAGCGCCACGTCAGTCTCTTCGACCGGACCGTTGTGATGAACCCGATCAGCGGCACCCTGCGCCACCCGCCGCAGGGCCCCACCCTGACCGAGGTGCTGGAATTCCTCGCCGACCCCAAGGAGGCCGGCGAGCTGTACATGGTGGTGGACGAGGAACTCAAGATGATGGCCCGGATCTGCGAGGGCGGCGGACGGGTCGTGGGCCCCTACCTCAAGCAGATGGCCACCCTCGCACACACCGAGTACCTGATCCAGGGTCACAGCTCCCACGACGTGCGGGAGATCCTGCGCGAGACGATGTTCGCCCCCACCGTGATCGGCAGCCCGCTGGAGAACGCCTGCCGGGTCATCCACAGCCACGAACCGCGCGGACGCGGCTACTACAGCGGTGCCGCCGCGCTGATCAGCCGTGACATCAACGGCGGCCGGTCGCTGGACTCCGCCATCCTGCTGCGCACCGCCGACATCACCGCCGGGCGCCTCGAACTGGGCGTCGGCGCCACCCTGGTACGCGACTCCGACCCGCTCTCCGAGGCCGCCGAGACCCATGCCAAGGCCCGCGGCATGCTCCGTGCCCTCGGCGCCGCGCCGACCGGCCCCGAGACCGCCGCGCCCGGCGACCTCAACGACCACCCACGCGTCCGCCAAGCCCTCACCGCCCGCAACAGCCGCCTGGCCGCGTTCTGGCTCGACCCGGCGCTCCGGCCGGCCGAATCGCCGGACCTCCGGGTGGCGGAGGGCAGGCGGGCCCTGATCGTCGATGCCGAGGACACCTTCACCGGCATGATCGCCCAGCAGCTCCGGGCCCTCGGGCTGACGGTCGACGTGCGCCGCTTCGACCAGGACCACTCCGCCGACGGCTACGACCTCGTGGTGATGGGACCGGGCCCGGGCGACCCGTGCGACACCGGCGACCCCCGCATCGCCACCCTGCGCGGCACCATCGCGCGGCTGCTGGCGGACGGCACCCCCTTCCTCGCCGTCTGCCTCAGCCACCAGGTCCTGGGCACCCTCCTCGACCTGCCCGTCGTCCGGCGCAGCCGCCCCAACCAGGGCGTGCAGAAGGAGATCGACTTCTTCGGCCGCCGGGTGCTGGTGGGCTTCTACAACACCTTCGCCCTGCACGCCGCCGACGACGTGCTGCACCACGACGCGCTCCCCGGTCCTGTCGCGGTCTGCCGCGATCCCGGGACCGGCCAGGTGCACGGCCTGCGCGGGCCGGCCTTCGCGTCGCTCCAGTTCCACGCCGAGTCCGTGCTCAGCCGCGACGGCCTGACCGTCCTGGCCGACCTGGTCGCCGACCTGACCGGAGACCTGACCCGAGACCGACCGGAGCGCCGGGCCGGCGGATCCGCCCGCCTGACCGGAGCCGTCGGCTGACCGGTCCGGTCCAGCTCGCACACGCCACAACTGACGCACCGTCATTTCCGCACGAACACAGGGGACCCACGTGCCACATGTCGTCGTAGCAGGCGGGGGAATCGGCGGACTGGCGACCGCCCTCGCCCTCGCCCAGGCCGGCCACACCGTCGAAGTCCTGGAACGCAAGCGCGAGTTCACCGAACTCGGCGCCGGAATCCAGCTGGCCCCCAACGCCTTCCGCGCCCTGGCGCGGCTCGGCCTGGCGGAGCCGGTCGGCGCCGCGGCCGTCCACGTCGACGCCCTGCGGCTCCTGGACGGCCGCTCCGGCGCTCCGCTGGCGGTCCTGCCGCTGGACCACGCCTACCGGGAACGCTTCGGCCTGCCCTACGCCGTCGTCCACCGCAGCGACCTGTACCGGCCGCTCCTGGACGCCTGCCGGGCGCACCGACACATCACCCTGCACGCCGGAGTGGAGGTCACCGGCTACCGGGGCGGGCCGGACCAGGTGCGCGCCCTGACCGCCCGGGGTCCGGACCGCACCGGCGACGCCCTGATCGGCGCGGACGGTATCCACTCGGCCGTACGCGCCCAGCTGGTGGGCGACGGCCCGCCCCGGGTCTCGGGCCACACGATCCACCGCGCGATCGTGCCGATGGCGGCGGTGCCCGCCGAGCTCCGCTCGAACACGGTCACCCTCTGGGCCGGCCCCGGCTGGCACTTCGTGCACTATCCCGTCGCCGGCGGCAGCCACCTCAACCTCGCCATCACCCAGGACGACGGCGCCCGCGACGCGGTGGCCGGCCTGCCCACGGAGCGGGAGCGGGTGCTCGCCCGGTTCCCCGGCCTGCACCCCGACGGCCGCCGCCTGCTGGAACTGGGCCGCGACTGGCGCACCTGGGTGCTGTGCGACCGCGACTCCACCACGACCTGGACCGACGGGCGCACCGCGGTCCTCGGGGACGCGGCGCACCCGATGCTCCAGTACGCCGCCCAGGGCGCCTGCACGGCCCTGGAGGACGCGGTGGTGCTCGGAGATCTGCTGCGGGACTGCCCGTCCTCCCGACTCGCCGACCGGCTGCGCGAGTTCGCGTCGCTGCGGCAGGAGCGCACCGCACGGGTCCAGGACGTGTCGCGCTGGATGGGCCGCGAGGTCTACCACCCGTCGGGCGGCGCGGCGCAGGCCCGCGACGCCTTGCTCGCCGGCATGTCCGCGGACGACCTGATGGACGCCGTCGACTGGCTCCACGCCCACGACGCCGGGGGTGCCACCGCCCCCGCGGCACAGTGAGCCGCCGCCTCACCACCACCCACCTGGCCGATGACTGGACGCAGGAGACCGGATGAATACAACTCCCTTCGATGCCACGACGATTGACGAGCAGCGGGTGAGAGGCCTGGCCCGCTCCGCAGCGGCCCGGGCCGGCGGGCTGACGACCACGGCGGACTTCCACCGGTGGTTCGCGGCGTGCGCCGAGCGCCTGCACACCGAGGTGGAGCCGATCGCGCTCGACGAACTGGTCGGCTGGCACACCGTCCCGGAGACCGGGAACCTCGTCCACGACAGCGGGCGGTTCTTCTCGATCGAAGGCCTGCGGGTGGAGCACCCGGACGGTCCGGTGCCGCACTGGAGCCAGCCCGTCATCAACCAGCCGGAGACCGGCATCCTGGGCATCCTGATGAGCGAGTTCAACGGCGTCCCGCACTTCCTGATGCAGGCGAAGGTGGAGCCCGGCAACTGCGACGGGCCCCAGCTGTCGCCCACCGTGCAGGCCACCCGCAGCAACTTCACCCGCGCCCACCGGGGCCGCGACGTCCCGTACGTGGAGTACTTCCGCGACGCGGCGCGGCACACCCTTCTGGCCGACGTACGCCAGTCCGAGCAGGGCGCGTGGTTCTACCGCAAGCGCAACCGCAACATGATCGTCGAGGTGCGCGAGCCGGTCGCGGTGCGCGAGGGCTTCACCTGGCTGACGCTCGGCCAGCTCCACGAACTGCTCGCCGTGGACGACCTGGTGAACATGGACTCGCGCGCCGCGCTGGCCTGCCTGCCACTGGCCGGGCCCGGCACCGAGACCGTCGGCTCCCCCGGGGACGCGTTCGGCTCCGCGCTGCTGCGGTCCTGCACGGCCGGCCCCGACGAGGGCCGCCACACCGGCGCGGAGATCGCCCACTGGATCACCGAGGCCCGCAGCACCACGGACCTGCGGGCCCGGCTGGTGCCGCTCCGCCAGGTCGACGAGTGGCACTCGGCCGAGGGCCGGATCAGCCACCGGACAGGCGCGTTCTTCGACGTCATGGGCGTACGGGTCAGGGCCCGGGGCCGCGAGGTGGACGAGTGGACCCAGCCGTTGATCGCCGCGACCGGGCCCGGCGTGATCGCCTTCCTGGTCCGGGAGATCGACGGCGTCCTGCACGTCCTGGTCCAGGCGAGCGCCGAGGCCGGGCACAACGACGTCGTCGAACTGGCCCCCACCGTCCAGTGCACCCCGCGGAACTACGCCCACCTGCCCGCCGAGGCCCGCCCGCGCTTCCTCGACGAGGTGCTCGGCGCCGACCCGCGGCGGGTCCGCTTCGACACCACGCTCTCGGAGGAGGGCGGACGGTTCTACCACACCCGCAACCGCTACCTGATCGTCGAGGCGGAGCCGGACTGGTCGGCGGAGCACCCGGACCACCGGTGGCTGACGGTGCGCCAGCTCACCGAACTGCTGCGGCACAGCTACTACCTCAACGTGGAGGCGCGCGGCCTGCTGGCCTGTCTGCGGAGCCTGCTCGCCGCACCCGCGGCCGGCTGAACGGACCGTGCCCGGGGGCCGGTCCGCGCGGCAGCGCGCGGGCCGGCCCCCGGGCACGGTGCGGGGCTCCTCAGAGCGCCCTGTCGAGCGCGAGGCTGGTGCGGTAGTCCGGCAGGAGCCCCAGGCGGACGGCCTGCGCCAGGGTCGGGGCCGCCCGGTCCCGCTCGGACAGGAGCGGCGCCACGCCCTGGTCGTACGGCAGTGCCAGGTCCGGATCCAGCGGGGAGACCGCGAGCTCGTTGGCGGGCACGTATCCGCCCGACATCAGGTAGACCATCGTGGTGGCGTCCTCCAGCGCCACGAACGCGTGCCCCACGCCGACCGGCACGTAGACCGACCGCAGCTCCTCCCCGCCGAGCACGACGCTGTCCCAGCTGCCGAAGGTCGGCGATCCCACCCGCAGGTCCACCACGAAGTCCAGCGCCCGCCCGCCGGTGCAGTGCACGAACTTGGCCATGCCGGGCGGTGTCGCGGTGTAGTGCACTCCGCGGACCACGCCCCGGCGCGAGCGGCTCTGGCTGGTCTGGACGACCGGGAACGGGTGACCGACCGCCTCCTCGAAGGCCGCCAGCCGGAAGGAGTCCACGAACAGCCCGCGGTCGTCGGGGAACACGGTGGGAGTGAACTCGAAGGCGCCCGCGACGCCCAGCTCACGGACGCCGGCTCCGCCCGGACGTGCCGCCCCCGGAGCCTCGGCGGTGGCGGCCGTCCCGTGCCGGTCGGCGGTCATGCCCGCGCTCACCGGCCCCACTCGGCGACGACGCGTTCCAGCATCGGCACCACCTCGGCCGGGGAGGGCTGCGCCAGCAGGTCGGCCCGGATCAGCGCGGCGCCGGCGGCCAGCGCCGGATCGTCCACCAGGCGGGCCACGCAGTCCCGGATCTCCTGAGGAGTGGCGCTGTCGGCCGAGAGGCACAGTCCGCCGCCCAGCTTCTCCTGCCGCTGCCCTGCCAGCATGGTGTCGTAGCCGTGGCCGAGGATGAGCTGCGGCACCCCGTGGTAGGCGGAGGTCAGCCGCGAACCGAAGCCACCGTGGTGCACGATCGCCTGACAGGTGGGCAGCAGGTCGTGCAGCGGCACGAAGCCCACGGGCCGCGCGTTCGCCGGCAGTTCGCCCATCTTGGCGGCCTCCTCGGCGCCGAGGGTGACGACCACCTCGATGTCGAGGTCGGCCAGCCCCCGCAGGATCTCGCCCACCGTGGTGCCGGTGTTCTCGATCTCGTTGGACGTGCCGAGCGTCAGGCAGACCCGACGGCGGTCGGTGGGCTCGCGCAGCCACTCCGGCACCACGCACCGCCCGTTGTAGGGCACGTAGCGCATGCCGATGGTGTCGAAGCCGACCTCCAACTCGGTGCCGGGGACGGTGGTGGCGATGGTGAGACCGCCGACCCGCAGCCGCTCGCTCCAGGTCCCGCCGAAGCGGCCCACCGCCTCCTCCAGCCACTCGCGGGTCGGGTCCTCGCGCTGGTCGGGGTGTCGCTGCTGGTACAGCCGCACGAACTCCTCCCGGGCGCGGCCGAGGAAGTCCAGGCCGTAGAGGAAGCGCGCGTGCGGGATGCCGAGGGCCTCGGCCACCACGGCGCCGCCCATCGTGAGCTGTTCCCAGATCACCAGGTCGGGCTGCCAGTGGCGGGCGTAGTCCATCACGTCGTCGAGGAACGGGTCGTTGCTGATGCCGGCGAGCAGCGCGGAGACCAGGATCTTCTCCTGTCCCAGCAGGCCCTCCCAGCTCCAGGCCCGCTCGTCGGTCCAGGACCAGTCGAAGGTGCGCAGGAAGTCGGAGGCGCCTCGGCCCATCAACTGCCCGTACAGGTCGGGCTCGTAGGGGTCGTCGCGGTACCAGCCGGACTTCCCGGCCGGCACCATGGTCAGCCCGGCGCCGGTGGCCGTGTCCGTGAGGTCCGGGTGCCCGGCCACCCGGACCTCGTGACCGGCCGAGCGCAGCGCCCAGGCCAGCGACACCATCGGGTGGAAGTGCGTGGGGTGAGGCATGCTCACGAAGAGGATCTTCATGTCTTCTCCTGGCTCAGCTCAGGGGTGTGCGGGCGGCGAAGGACAGCAGCGACCGGGACACCGGGGCGGCCGCGCGCCGCTCCGGCGCCCCGGTCCCGTCCGGCCGCGGGCACAGGACGGCGAGCCGGCTCAGCCCCTCCCGCGCGCTCGCCGCGGCGAAGGACAGCACCCTGGTGCTCGGCGCACCGGGCAGCAGGACCCGCGCGGCTCGCGCCGCCTCGACGGGATCGGACCGGTCGGGGGCGGCCGCCGCGAACCGGTCGGGGTCGTACCGGTCGGGGTCGGTGAACGCCTCGGCGTCGCGGTTGGCGGCTCCGAGCAGGATCACCACCTCCTCCCCCGGTTCGATCCGCTGTCCGGCGAGCTCGCACGGCGCCTGCGCGACGAGGGTGCGCAGCTGCACCGGGCCGGCCCAGCGCAGCGTCTCCGCCACCGCCCGCGCCGCCCCTCCCGGCTCGGCACGCAGCCGCGCCCACAGGGCCTCCAGGTCCTGCCGGGGCATCGCCTCGGGGTACCGCACCAGGGTGTTGACCACCAGGTCGGTCGCCATCCGCACGCCGACCGCCGCCAGCAGCAGCCGCTCCTCGGACCCACCGACCGCCGGCAGGGCCCGCAGGGCGGTCACGCCGCGGGCGATGCGCCGGGTGTCGGCCAGGTTCTGCGGATAGCACGAGGCGTCGAGCAGCCCGCCGGTCAGCTCGACCGCCGCGCTCAACTCCAGCCGTCCGTCGGCGTCCAGTCCCCAGGCCAGGGCCAGCGCCTCCACGGCGGCGGCACGCGCGACGGCCACCACGTCCCAGCCGCCGTCCCCGCCGGTGGCGGCGGGGACGGCCGCCAGCGCGCGGTGCCAGGCCTGTTCGACGTCGATCACCGGGTCGTCACCGCCGTCGGCGGGCACCCGGTCCTGCGGCGTGCCGTCCGCAGCGCTCGGGCCGAAGCCGTCCAGGAGCGGCCTTTCGCACAGGGCCGGCTCGGCGGCCGCGCGGCTCGCCACGGCGTGACGCGCCGTCACCCAGGCGCCGGTGGCGCTGCGGTCGAGCGGCCGTTCGGCGAGCCGGCGCCAGTACTCGCGCGGATCGGTGTCGAGCCCGCGCAGCAGAGCCGCGCAGGGGTCTCCCTGGGCTGCTGCGAGCCAGACAAGGCCTTGTTGCAGCTGGATTCGGCGCCCCAGTCCGGGGTCGGTGAGCAGCACGAGCGGAAATCCTCCTGGTCCAGGCGCTCCATCGGGCGGCGGCGGGACTCGGCCCACCGCTCCCCGTACATCCTCGGCCCGGGCGGCTGAGCACCGATCGAGCGGTGCTGGACCGCCCCGCGCGGCCGCCGGCCCACCGCCCCGAACAGCCGGTCGGCACCCGGGAGTTCGGGCCGACTCAGCACGAATCAACCGGCTCTCCATCGAGTGCCGCAATACTGGCCGAGCGACGGACCGATCGTGCGGCACCGGTACCCGGACGGCGAGGACCGCCGGAGGCCGGGTGCCGCGGTCCCGCTGTGGCAGCGCGGCCCGTAACGACGGCCGACCGGGCCGGGCGGACCGCACAGGAGGACCTCACGCGCAACGACTGCGTGGTGGACCGCGGCGTCGCACTTCGCCTACTCAGGGACTGGGACTTCAACCATGGCGTCTGATCGTGCCCGACTGGTTCGCGACATGGTACGGATCCGTGTCGTGGAGGAGACGCTGGCCGACTACTACCGCGACGAGCAGGAGATCCGCACGCCCGTGCACTTCTCCATCGGCCAGGAGGCCAGCGCGGTCGGAGTGTGCGCGGCCACGACTCCGCAGGACTGGGTGTACACCAGTCACCGTTCCCACGCTCCGTACCTCGCCAAGGGCGGCGACCTGGACGCGCTGGTCGCCGAGCTCTACGGCCGGCAGGACGGCTGCTCCCACGGCCGGGGCGGCTCGATGCACGTGATCGACCGGGCGGCGGGCTTCGCCGGCTCGGCCGCGATCCTCGGGGAGATGATCCCGGTGGCCGTGGGCACCGCCTGGGCGTTCGCCCGCAACGGCGAGGCGCGGGTCGCCCTGACGTACTTCGGCGACGGGGCCACCGAGGAGGGGGTCTTCGCCGAGTCGCTCAACTTCGCGGCCGTGCACAGGACCCCGGTGGTGTTCGTCTGCGAGAACAACCTGTACTCGGCCTGCTCGCCGCTGTCGGCCAGGCAGCCCGCCGGCACGTCGATCACCGGTCGCTCCGAGGCGGCCGGAGTGCCGGCCGAACTGGTCGACGGCAACGACGTGTTCGCCGTCCACGCCGCGGCGCAGCGGGCGGTGGCGCACGCGCGCGAGGGCCACGGACCGTTCCTGCTGGAGTTGTCGACCTACCGCTGGCGCGCCCACGTCGGCCCCGACTGGGACCACGACTACGGGTACCGGTCCAAGGAGGAGATCGACGAGTGGAGGGCCCGGTGCCCGATCGTGCGCGCCACGGCGGCGCTGCGCGCCGAGGAGCCGGACATCGACGCCGCGGTGGCCGACTGGCGCACCCGGTTCGAGCGGGAGATCCACCGGTCGGTGGACCGGGCCAAGGCACTGCCGTTCCCCTCGGTCGACGGCCTGCTCGACGGCGCCTACCTGCCCCTGGCCCGCTGACCGTCGACACCCGACGGGAGAAGGAGACACCACACATGCGCAAGCTGACCTACGGGCAGGCCATCAGCGAGGCCACCGTCCAGTGCATGCTGCAGGACGATCGGATCTTCGTCGCCGGCGAAGGCGTGGACGACGTCAACGGCACGTTCGGGACCACCAAGGAGGCGTTCGCCAGGTTCGGCGCCGGCCGGGTGATCGACATGCCCAACGCGGAGAACGCCACCGCGGGCTTCGCCATCGGGGCGGCCGCGGCCGGCTTCCGTCCGCTGCTGGTGCACATCCGCGCCGACTTCATGTTCCTGGCCCTCGATCCGCTGGTGAACCTGGCGGCCAAGTGGCGCTACACCTACGGCGGCGACAAGGGCGGTGTGCCGGTGGTCACCCGCGGCGTGGTCGGCCGTGGCTGGGGCCAGGGCGCCACCCACTCGCAGAGCCCGCACGCCACCTTCGCGCACTACCCGGGACTGCACGTGGCCACCCCGGCCTCCCCTGCCGACGCCAAGGGCCTGCTGGTCCAGGCCCTGACCGGGGACACCCCGGTGGTGCTGATCGAGAACCGCAATCTGTACTCGCTCACCGGCGAGGTGCCCACCGAGGCCGTCCCGATCCCCTTCGGCGTGGGACGGATCGCCCGCCCCGGCCGGGACGTCACCGTGGTCGCGGCCTCCCTCATGGTCCACGAGGCCGAACGCGCCGCCGAGCAGCTCGCACTGCGCGGGATCAGCGTCGAGGTCGTCGACGTGCGCAGCCTGCGGCCGCTGGACGACGACATCATCTGCTCCTCCGTGGCCAAGACCGGTCGGCTCGTCGTCGCCGACACCAGCTGGTCCCGGTACGGCTTCGCCGCGGAGGTGGCCGCCGTGGTCGCCGAGAACGTGCCGCAGGCCCTGCTCGCCCCGGTGCGCCGGATCACGCTGCCCGACAGCCCGGCGCCGGTGTCCCAACCTCTCGAGGAGGCCTACCACCCCAGTGCCGACGCCATCGCGGACGCCTGTCTGGCGGTCTGCGGAGAGGCGCGGGGGGACCTTCCCGGGCTGATCGACGTCGCGGCCGGCTTCCAGGGACCGTTCTGAGCCGGCCCTCTGATCCCTCGGAGCCGGCACCACCCCCGGGTGCCGGCTCCGAGTACCGACAAGAACTCGGCCCGGGGCGAACCGTCGCCCCGGGCCGAGTCGTCGTCGTGCGAGCGGCGGTCAGGCCGCAGCGAACGCCAGCCGGGTCCGGTCGTCCGCCGGCAGGACGTCGAGTTCGGGATCGGCGGAGAGCATCGCCTGGTACAGCGTCCGTACCCGGCGGGACGGCTCGACACCCAGCGCCTCCACCAACCGGCGGCGCAGGCTCTGGAACGTCTCCATCGCCCGGCTCTGCCGGCCGGCGCGGTACAGCGCGGTCATGAACTGCGCGTGCAGGTTCTCGTTGAGCGGATGACGCCTGGTCAAGGAGGCCAGCTCGTCCAGGAGTTGGGAGTGGCAACCGAGCCGCAGCCAGGCGTCGATCCGCTCCTCCACGACGCCCAGGCGGCTCTCCTCGAGCCGGGCCAGTTCCGGGCTCAGCACCGCACCGGGCTGCACGTCGGCCAGCGCCGGTCCGCGCCACAGCCCCAGCGCGGCGTCGTAGGCACGGGCCGCGGCCACCGCATCACCGCGGGCGGCCGCCGAACGCGCGGAGGTCAGCAGCTTCTGGTACGCCGTCACGTCCACCGAGTCCGGCGACACGCTGAGCAGGTACCCGCCGGGCTTGGTCACCAGGATGTCCTTGGCCGCGCAGGTCGCGTCGGGACCGAGCGCCTTGGTCATCAGGCGACGCAGCTGAAGGATGTAGGTGTGCAGCGTCGGCAGCGCGCTGCGGGGCGCGTCCGCGTCGGACCAGATCTCGTCCATGAGGGTCGACGCCGTGAGCAACCGATCGGCGTTCAGGGCCATCAGGGCGAGCAGCTGACGCGGCTTGTTCGCGGTGGGAACGATGGACGTTCCGCCCAGCCGGGCGCTCATCGGCCCCAGCACCCGGATGTCACACGATTCCACCGCCACCGCCGTGTCGTTCTCGGCCCGCATATGGGACGCACCCCCTGTAGTCGTTGTCCTGACTGCCAACCTCGATACCCTTGGCTCGTGCCTAATATACATAGGAACCGTGCCCGCGCCAGGGGTGCCGCGCCCCGCATCCGGCGAACGGGATCGACCTGGCCTAAATGTCCTAGGTGCTGGTCAAGAGGTGCTAGGTTGTCGTCGGCGAGACGACCGGGCGGTGACGGAATGGGGCGTTCGCGGCTTGACGATCGATCAGATCCCTTACGGCGCCCGGCAATCGAGGCCGAACAGGTCACCCACCCACACCCATCGCACAGGCAGCGCGACACACGAAAGGCACCCTGATGGCTGAAGAGGTCACCACCACCAAGACGGAGAGCGAGCCGCTGCCGGCGCCCGCCCCGCCGCAGGCCCTCGGCGGCCCGCTGATCCGCGCGGCACTCGTGCTCGCCCTCGGCGCGTTCGTCGCCCTCATGGACACCACGATCGTGGGCGTGGCGCTGCACTCGTTCACGGAGCACTTCAACGCGAGCCTGGCAGACGTGCAGTGGGTCTCCACCGCCTACCTGCTGGCGATGTCCGCGGTCATCCCGGTCACCGGCTGGGCGGCCCAGCGATTCGGCGCCGCGGCGTGCTGGACCGCCTCCCTGGCCCTCTTCCTGGCCGGCTCGGTCCTGTGCGGCCTGTCCTGGTCGCTGGGCGCCCTCATCGTGTTCCGGGCGGTCCAGGGCCTCGGGGCCGGCATGCTGTTCCCCCTGATGCGCATCCTGGTCGTCCAGCTGGCCGGCCCGCAGCGGATGGGCCGGATGATGTCCCTGATCGCCATCCCCATCCTGGTCGCCCCCATCGCCGGGCCGGTGATCGGCGGCGCCGTCGTCCAGGACCTGTCCTGGCGCTGGGTCTTCTACCTGAACGTGCCGGTCTGCCTGGCCGTGACCGTCCTGTCCCCGATGCTCATCCCCAACGTCAAGGGAGAGGCGCCGGGCCGGCTGGACATCAGCGGCCTGCTCACCATCAGCATCGGCCTGACCGCCGGGATCTACGGCTTCAGCCGGCTGGGCGAGGGCCGCTCCTTCGGCGACTCCCAGGTCCTCCTCCCCCTGCTGGCGGCGCTCCTGCTCCTGGTCGCGCACGGCGTGCTGGCCCGCCGCAACCGGGGGTCCGCGATCGTGGACTTCAGCCTGTTCCGCGACCGCAACTTCACCGCCTCCACCACCGTCTCGCTGCTCAACAACTTCGGCCTCTACGGAGCCGTCGTCCTGGTGCCCATGTTCTTCCAGCAGGCCGGTGGCAAGAGCCCGCTCGCCGCGGGGACCATCATGATCGCGCAGGGCTTCGGCGCGGCCGTCGCCGTCCTCCTGGTCGGAAAGGTCATCGACACCAAGAGCAACCCGCGCGCGCTGGTCCTCGCCGGCCTGCTGCTGGTCGCCATCGGCCTCACCGCGTTCGGCCTGGCCGACAGCGCCGAGCCCGGTGTCGTGCTGCTCGCCGCGCTGTTCGTCCAGGGCATCGGCCTGGCACTGGCCGCCTCGCCCGTCATGGTGACCCTCTACCACTCGATCCCGCCGACCAGCGTGGCCGCCGCCACCACCGTCAACGCCGTCTCCCAGCAGCTCGGTGCGGCCATCGGCACCACGGTCATCGCCCTGCTGCTGCAGCACTCGCTCGCCGACGGCGCCAGCGTGATCCCGGCCTTCCACACCGTGTTCTGGGCGGCCCTGGGATTCGTGGTCCTGACCGCCCTGCCCGCGGCGCTGCTGCCCTCCGGCCCGGCCAAGCGGGCCTGATCCGACCGCTCGCGGCGCCCCCGCGAGCAGCACGTGCCGACACCCCGCCGGAACCACGTCCGGCGGGGTGTCCGCGTTAGCTCACCGGTTCACTTGGGCGTGCCCCAGGGCTTGGCCTCCTCGAGCGCCGCGAGCACGGCCATGTCGTCCTCGTCGAGGGCGAAGCCGAAGACCTCGATGTTCTGCGCGATCCGCTCCGGGTGGGCGGACTTGGGCACCACCACGTTGCCCAGCTGCAGGCTCCAGCGCAGGCACACCTGCGCCGCGCTCCTGCCGTGCTTGCGGGCGACCGCCGCGATGTCCGGGTGATCCATGATCCCGTGCCCGCTGCCCAGTGGCGACCAGGCCTCGGTGACGATGCCGCGCTCGGCGTGCAGGGCCCGCGCCTCGGCCCGCTGGTGCCGGGGGTGCAACTCGATCTGGTTGACGGCCGGAACCACGCCGCACTCCTCGGCGAGCCGGTCCAGATGCTCCCGCTGGAAGTTCGACACCCCGATCGCCCGGGCCCTCCCGTCCGCGTGGATCCTCTCCAGCGCCCGGTAGGTGTCGACGTAGAGGTCCTTGGCCGGCACCGGCCAGTGGATCAGGTACAGGTCCACGAAGTCCAGCCCGAGCCGCTCCAGCGACCTGTCGAACGCGCGCAGCGTCGAGTCGTACCCGTGATCGGCGTTCCAGACCTTCGTCGTGACGAACACCTCCTCGCGCGCGAGCCCCGACTCGGCGATCCCCCGGCCCGTCCCCGCCTCGTTGTGGTACTCCGACGCCGTGTCGAACTTCCGGTACCCCGCCTCCACGGCCGTCGCCACCGCGGCGGGAGTCTCCTCGTCCGGTATCTTCCAGACCCCGAAGCCGATCCGGGGCATCGTCACACCGTTGTTCAGCGTCACGGACGGAACCGGCCCGGCGCCGGCTCGGAGACTCACCGCGGCACCGGCTCTCCGTCGGCGCGCTGCGGGGCGGCGGGCGGCACCTGCTCCGCCCGCCGGCGGCGGGAACCCCAGCGGCGGGACAGCGGATCCTCGAAGAACGTGTGCACCGCCGCCGCGATCACGAACGACACGACGAACAGCAGGGCCGCCGAACCGACCCGCTCGACCCGCGAGGCCGGATGCCCGTCGTTGATCAGCCGGTACATGTACTCCAGCACCATGAAGTGCACCAGGTAGAAGGCGAAGGTGACGTCCCCCAGCCACACCATGACCGGATTCCGCGCCACCGACAGCGAACCCCGGATGTCCGCACCGGCGCCCGCCAGCACCGCCATCAGCACCGGCACGACCGACATCGCCGTGATGGAGTACAGGTACGGCACCTGCGTGGCCAGCGGATAGGCCACCGCGAAGGCCAGGACCGCGTAGCTGAACCGCACGTTGAGGAAACGACCCGCCATCACGCCCCGGGCCAGCAGGATCCCGAGGACGAACTCCAGCAGCCGGGTGACCGGGAACAGGTACACGAACCAGTACTGGTCGTACGTCACGTCGAAGGGCGGGAACGTCGGCTGCGACGCGAACGCGGTCGAGGCCACCAGCGGCACCGCGATCACCGCCAGCACGGTCCCGCCCAGCCACCACAGCAGCTGCTTCGCCGGCACCCGCTTCAGGTAGCGGTGCAGCAACGGGAAGCAGAAGTAGAAGAACACCTCGCAGGACAGCGACCAGGACACCACGTTCAGGCTGTTGTTGGTCATGAACGACGCCTGCCAGGTGTGCACGAGCAGCAGGTTCGAGACCGCGTCCCCCAGGGTGACCGTGCCGCCGGTCACGGTCAGCAGCAGCACGACGGCGGCGAGCCAGGTGAGCACGTGCGCGGGATAGATCCTCGCGGCACGCCGACGCCAGAATGCTCTGGCCGTGTCACCCGGCCGCGCCGACCAGGCCATCACGAACCCGCTCAGCACGAAGAAGAAGCTCAGCGCCGAACGCCCCACGATCATCAGGACCGTGGTGTTGGTGCCGGTCCAGTCACCGTTGAACGACAGCGAGACGTAGGCGTGCGCACTGAAGACGACGATCGCACAGATGAAACGCATGCCGGCCAGCGACGGCAGACGCGACGCGGCGGGTGGCAGGGACACATTCGAGGCCACAACGTCTCCTCACACAGGGATCCTCAAGGTCGCGGCGAACGTACCCAACCGGGCCACCCCCTGTATGCCAACCACAGGTGGCACCGAGGCCTCCAACCCTGGTTGCAGACCAGCGCCCCGACCAGCGGCCGCACCGCTTCAGCCCGGCACCATCACCGCTCCAGAACGCGCGCCTACGCTGGCCCCGGGAATGCCTTGCCGTCAGCCGGACAGCCGACCCACCGGCCCGTCCGACCACGGCCACGACGAGCGGGAGCACCATGCCGGACAGCAGAAGTGGCGTGCGGAACGCGGACGGGCGCGGGTGCGCGCGGTCGGCCCGGGAGCGGCCCACCCCGCCCGGCACCAGCACGCTCCTGCTCGGCGACGAACATCCCCTGATCCGCCGCGGCATCCGCGCGGTCCTCGACGGGGACCCCTCGTTCCGCGTCCTCGGCGAGGCGGCCGACGGCCACGCCCTCCTCGGGCTCGCCCACCGCCACCGACCGGACGTCGTCCTCCTGGACGCCGCCCTCCCCGGCCCGGATGTCCTCGACACCGTCCACCACCTCGCCGGCAGCTCCCCGCGCGGCACCGCCGTCGCGCTCCTCGTCCCCGACCACGGCCTCACCGACGACTGGACCCTCAACGCGGCCCGGGCCGGCGCGCGCGCCTTCCTGCCGAAGTACCAGAGTCCCGGTCAACTCCTCAGCGCCGTCAAGGGAATCGCCCGGGGCAACACCGTGATCGGCACCCGTACCGTCGACCAGCTGCTCACCGCGCTGCGTCGCACCTACCGGCCCGTCCCGACCCCGCCGCAGGCCGACATCTCCCAACTCACGCCGCGGGAACGGCAGGTCTTCGACCTCATCGCCCAGGGGCTGACCAACCAGCAGATCTCACACGCCCTCACCCTCACCGAGGGGACGGTGAAGTCCCACTTCAACCGGATCTGCCACAAGCTCGCCCTGCGCAACCGCGTCGACGCCGTCATCCTCGCCTACGAGTCGGGCCTCGGCACCGCGGCGACCGGCGTGGGGGCCGGCCCCGGCGACCGGGCTCGCCCCCCGCGCCGCGGCCGCCGGGGCGCGGCCGGCCCGCGGACCGGTCACGCCTTCTCGGTGACCGCCGTCCGCGGCCACTGCTCCAGCAGCTGGTGCAGGCTCGAGACGATCCGCTGCCAGGACCCGTCGACTCCGCGCGGGTGGTTGAACCCGCCCGCGGCCTCGATGCTGATGAAACCGTGGAAGGTGCTGCGCAGGAGCCGCGCCGCGTCCGTCAGGTCGGGCTCGTCCAGCTCGTAGTAGCGCATCACCGCGTAGGTCAGCTCCACGCTCCGCGCGAACACCTCGGTCCCCGCGAACTCGGACGGGTCCAGGCGCAGTTGCGTGGCCGCGTACCGGCCCGGGTGGCGCAGCGCGTAGTGCCGGTAGGCGTCGGCGAACGCCATCAGCGCCTCACCCCCGGAGCGGCCGGCGATCGCGCTGCCGATGCACTCGTTCATCTCCTCCGAGGCCAGGATCGCGACCCGGATCCGGATCTCCCGCAGACCCTTCACGTGCGAGTAGAAGCTGGCGTCCTTCACTCCGAACGACCGTGCCAGCGCGGAGATCGTGACCTTCTCGATCCCGACCTCGTCCGCGAGAGCGGCCGCGGCCTGAGTGATCCGCTCGACCGTCAACCCAGCATGCGCACCCATGATCCCTGCCCCAAACCTTGACCGATCAAGCGAGCGCCTAGCATACCTAAGCTTGCCCGGGCCGGACCCGCTCGGGGATGGCCGGCGATCAGTCCGCCGTGGCGATCAGCGGCTGCAGCAGGACATCGGGTTGGGCGCGCTGGAAGGCGTTCAGCTGCCACTTGTCGGCGAACAGGGCCAGCAGCACGTCGTCCGAGCGGCGGGTGAGCACCTCGCCGTTGATCAGGCGGGACTTGCCCAGGACGGCGGCGCCGTTGGCGTCGGTGATCCGGGCCACCCGGTAGGAGAGCTGGTCGAGGCTGATCGGGGAGGAGAACTCGTGCTCCATCCGGTGCAGGATCACGTCGAACTGCATCGGGCCGACCGCGGCCATGACCGGCGCCTGGTCGCCGCGCCGGTCGGAGACCAGCACCTGGATCACGCCCTCCTCGTCGAGCTGGGAGATGCCCTTGCGGAACTGCTTGGACCGGCTGATGTCCTTGGGCCGTGCCACCGCGAAGTACTCGGGGGCGAAGGCGGGCAGCGCGGGGAACTCGGCCTTCTTGCCGGTGAAGAGGGTGTCGCCGACCCGCAGCGCGCTCGCGTTGATCAGGCCGACCACGTCGCCGGGGTACGCGGTGTCGACCACGGTGCGCTCGGCTCCGAAGACGGTGTGGGCGTACTTGGTCGCGAACGAGCGGCCGCTGGCCGCCCGGGTGACGTGCATGCCGCGCTCGAAGACGCCCGAGCAGACCCGGACGAAGGCGATCCGGTCGCGGTGGGCCGGGTCCATGTTCGCCTGGATCTTGAACACCAGGCCGGAGAACTCCTCGCCGACCTCGCGGCTGCCGCCCTTGGCCAGCGGGCGGGGCCCGGGAGCCGGAGCGAGGTCGACCGCGGCGTCCAGCAGCAGCTTCACACCGATGTTGGTCAGCGCGGCGCCGAAGAAGACCGGGCTGATCTTGCCGGCTTCGAAGGCCTCCTGGTCGTAGCCGGGGCCGGAGGAGAGCACCAGCTCCAGCTCCTCCAGCGCGGTCGTCCAGTCTTCGCCCTCCTGCTCGGCGGCCTGCTCGGAGGTGAGCCGCTCCTCGAGGGCGGCGTGCGTGCCGGCCGGCACCTTGGTGTAGCGCAGCATCTGCTCGGTGTTCCCCGCTTCGACCAGGCCGCGCAGGTTGCCCGCGTTGCCCACCGGCCAGACGACCGGGACGGGGGTGATCCCGAGGTGGGTCTCGATGTCCTCGAGCAGGGTGAGTGCGTCCTGGCCGCGGCGGTCCCACTTGTTGATGAAGGTGATCACCGGGACACCGCGGTGGCGGCAGACCGCGAAGAGCTTGCGGGTCTGCTCCTCCAGGCCCTTGGCCGCGTCGACCAGCATGATCGCGCAGTCGACGGCGGCCAGCACCCGGTAGGTGTCCTCGGAGAAGTCGGCGTGGCCGGGGGTGTCGACCAGGTTCATCACCTGGCCGCGGTAGCCGAACTGCAGTGCGGCCGAGGTCACCGAGATGCCGCGCTCGCGCTCCAGCTCCATCCAGTCGCTGGTCACACCGCGTCGGTCGCCCTTGGCGTGCACCGCACCGGCGGAGGTGATCGCCCGCGCGTGCAGCGCCAGCGCCTCGGTGAGCGTGGACTTGCCCGCGTCCGGGTGGCTGATCACCGCGAAGGTCCGCCGGCGGCCGGCCTCGTTGAGGACCTGCTGGACGGAGATTTGCTGTACGGAGCTCACGTGTTTCCTCGGGTACGCATCGGCAGCAGGCCGGTGACGCCTCTCCGTACCTGGTGAGCCGGCATCAGGTACGCGGGCCCAGACGACGATAATAGGCCGTCGGGCGGCGTGGCCCCGAAATCCCCGTTCTCGCGCAGGACCGCGCATCGCAGCGAACTGACTGTCACCGCCCGGCGGAACGACCTGACCGACGGCCGGGATTCAGGCGAGGTGCTTGCGGGTGGTGGCCGGCAGTGCGCGCTTGTAGTAGCGCCAGGGGAACCAGCCCGCGCCGACCGGGAGCCAGCCCTCGGTCTCCATCCGGCGTTGGCGGGTGCTGGAGGCGAGGGTGACCCGGCGGTGCTCCCAGGGGTGGGCGGAGGCCTCGACCTCCAGGTAGGCGGCGCCGTAGCCGACCAGGTGCCAGCCCTCGTGCTCGCCCTCGGCCAGTGCCGCCATCTCGTTGAACGCCGACACCGGCGCGATCCGGCGCCGCTCCGGTGCGTCCTGGCCGTCGGCCGGCGCGGCCGGGTGGACGCCGTCGCCGGCCTTGCCCGCGAACCGCTGCTGCGCGGCCTGCCGGCTCACCCCGAGGATGCCGCCCACGGCGTCCCAGCTGTGGCCGGCCGCCCGGGCCGCGAGGACGGCTTCACGCAGCAGCCGCCCGGCCTCCTCGGCGCCGATCCGCGAGGCGTCGACCAGCCGCAGGTACTCGCCGGCGTCGTGCTCCAGCGTCTTCGCCAGTTCGTCCGGGGCGCCGAGCACGGCCGCCGCGATGCCCTCGCGGATCCGTGCCGACTCGTCCGCCCCGAGCACGCGGCCCGTCACCGGTGCGCCTCCGCCTTCCGGGCCGCGACCGCCCGCGCGACCATCGCACCCCCGGCGGCGACCAGCGCGAGCTCGACCACGGCGAGGGCGATCGACAGTGCGGTGCCGACCCGGCCGATCAGGGCCGGGACCAGGACGAGCCCGACCACCAGCAGCGGCACCAGGGCGGGAGCGGACGGGGACGCGGGCTTCGAGGAAGTGACCATGCGTCAATGAAATCTTGACGAAGATGATCTGTCAAGGATTCCTTGACGACATCGGTGGATCTCCGCGCCGAGGGCTCCGGCGCGGTGATCGGGCGGTACGGGTCCTGCGCGGGGAGGCAAGGACGCGGGCGCCGCCCGACAAGAGCCGGCGGGGCCCGCGCCCTAGCGTGACGGCATGCCGTGCCGCAGCGAGATTGCGGGCGGATCCGGAACCGAGCGAGGAGAACCCCCCATGCCGTTCATCACCGTGGGACACGAGAACACCACCGCCGTCGAGCTGTACTACGAGGACCACGGGAGCGGCCGGCCGGTGGTGCTGATCCACGGCTTCCCGCTGGACGGGCACTCGTGGGAGCTGCAGAGCGCGGCGCTGCTGGAGGCCGGCTACCGGGTCATCACGTACGACCGCCGGGGGTTCGGGCAGTCGTCGCAGGTGACGACCGGGTACGACTACGACACCTTCGCCGCCGACCTGAACGTGGTGATGGAGACCCTGGACCTGGACGACGCCGTGCTGGTGGGCTTCTCGATGGGGACGGGTGAGGTCGCGCGCTACGTGGCGCGGTACGGGTCGGCGCGGGTGGGGAAGGTCGCGTTCCTGGCCTCGCTGGAGCCGTGCCTGCTGAAGAGCGAGGACAACCCGGACGGGGTCGCGCCGAAGGAGTTCTTCGACGGGATCGTGGCCTCGGTGAAGGCCGACCGGTACGCCTACTACACCGCGTTCTTCAACGACTTCTACAACCTCGACGAGAACCTGGGCACCCGGATCAGCGAGGAGGCCGTCCGCAACAGCTGGAACACCGCGGCCGGCGGCGGCTCGTTCGCGGCCTCGGCCGCGCCGGCCACCTGGTACACCGACTTCCGCGCCGACATCCCGGCCGTCGACGTGCCGGCGCTGATCCTGCACGGCACGGCCGACCGCATCCTCCCGGCCGAGGGCACCGCGCGTCCGTTCCGCAAGGCGCTGCCGTCCGCCGACTACGTCGAGATCGAGGGCGCGCCGCACGGTCTGCTGTGGACCCACGCCGCGGAGGTCAACGAGGCGCTGCTCGCCTTCCTCGCGAAGTGAGCCCCACCCCCTGAGGTAGCGGCGCGACGGCCCGCGGCAGGAGGACCCGCTGCCGCGGGCCGTCGCGCGCGCCGGGGGCACGAGAGACGCGCCGAGAGTCCGACAGAACGGAAGCACCATGCAGTTCGGCATCTTCACCGTCGGGGACGTCACGCCCGACCCGACCGACGGGCGGCTCCCGACGGAGCACGAGCGGATCAAGGCGATGGTCACCATCGCGCTCAAGGCGGAGGAGGTCGGCCTGGACGTCTTCGCGACCGGCGAGCACCACAACCCGCCGTTCGTGCCGTCGTCACCGACCACCCTGCTGGGTCACATCGCCGCCCGCACCGAGAGGCTGGTCCTCTCCACCTCCACCACCCTGATCACCACCAACGACCCGGTGAGGATCGCGGAGGACTACGCGATGCTCCAGCACCTGGCCGACGGCCGGGTCGACCTCATGCTGGGGCGCGGCAACACCGGGCCGGTCTACCCCTGGTTCGGGCAGGACATCCGGCAGGGCATCCCGCTGGCGATCGAGAACTACGCGCTGCTGCGCCGGCTGTGGGACGAGGAGGTGGTGGACTGGGAGGGCCGGTTCCGCACGCCGCTCCAGGGGTTCACCTCGACGCCCCGGCCCTTGGACGGGGTCGCCCCGTTCGTCTGGCACGGGTCCATCAGGTCGCCGGAGATCGCCGAGCAGGCCGCCTTCCACGGCGACGGCTTCTTCCACAACAACATCTTCTGGCCGGCCGAACACACCCGGCGGATGGTCCGGTTGTACCGGCGCCGGTACGCCCACCACGGGCACGGGCGCCCCGAGGACGCCGTCGTGGGGCTGGGCGGCCAGGTGTTCATGCGGAGGAACTCGCAGGACGCGGTGCGGGAGTTCCGTCCGTACTTCGACAACGCGCCCGTCTACGGCCACGGTCCCTCGCTGGAGGAGTTCACCGAGCAGACCCCGCTGACCGTGGGCTCGCCCCAGCAGGTCATCGACCGGACGCTGTCCTTCCGCGAGGGCGTGGGCGACTACCAGCGCCAGCTCTTCCTGATGGACCACGCGGGGCTGCCGCTGAAGACCGTGCTGGAGCAGCTCGACCTGCTCGGGGAGGAGGTCGTGCCGGTGCTGCGCAAGGAGTTCGCGCTCGGGCGCCCGGCGGACGTGCCGGAGGCTCCGACGCACGCGGCGAGGGTCGCGGCCGCGCGGGAGGTGGCGGGGGAATGAGGCTGGTCGTCGTCTCGGCCGGGCTGAGCACCCCGTCCTCCACCCGCCTGCTCGCGGACCGGCTGGCCTCGGCGGCCGTCGGCCAACTCGCCGCCCTGGGGCGTACGGTGTCGACCGAGGTGGTCGAACTGCGGGAGCTGGCCGGCGAGGTCGCCCACCACCTGGTGACCGGCTTCCCGGCGCCGCGGCTGGCCGCCGCCGTCGAGGCGGTGACCGGGGCCGACGGGCTGGTGGTCGTCACACCGGTGTTCACCGCCTCCTACAGCGGGCTGTTCAAGTCCTTCTTCGACGTGATCGCGCCGGACGCGCTCGCGGGGAAGCCGGTGCTGGTCGCGGCCACGGGCGGGACGCCCCGTCACTCCCTGGTCCTGGAGCACGCGTTGCGGCCGCTCTTCGCGTACCTGCGCGCCACGGTCGTGCCGACCGCCGTCTACGCGGCGACCTCCGACTGGGGCGCGGCCGGGGACGCGTACGCCGACGGCCTGCCCGCCCGCATCCACCGGGCGGGCGGCGAGCTGGCCGGGCTGATGGCCGGCCGGCCCGACCGTGCCGGACCGGAGGACGAGATCGCGGCCCTCGAACGGGGCCTCGCGGACCTGCGCTTCGACTGAGGCTCCGTCAGGACGGGTCACCGGTCCGATCGGGCCCGAAAGGAACTCCACCATGCAGCCATCCCTGGAAATGACCGTGGACGCCGGACTGATGACGGCGGCCCACGAGTGGTACGACGTCTCGGTCCGCCTTAGCCACTCGATGGACGACGCGCTGGCGGTGCGGATGGACCTCTTCTCCCCCGAGGACGCGGCGCCGATGGCCACCTGGGTGTTCGGCCGCGACCTGCTGGCCACCGGGCTCCTCCTGCCGGCCGGAGAGGGGGACGTGCGGGTCCGTCCGCACGGCGACCGCGCGACGGACGTCGAGCTGGTCTCGGAGGCCACCTGGTGCGTCGTCAGGATCGCCTCCGCCCACGTGCGGGACCTGGTGTCCCGGACCCGGTCGGCGGAGGAGCGGTGGAGGGGCACCGCACCGGCGGAACTGGACCGGGCGCTGGCCGGAATCCTCACCCACGGCATCAGGAACGACTGACCGTGCCCTTCCTCTCGGCCGGCGGCGAGCACGCGGGCGCCGTCCGCCTGTACTACGAGGACCACGGCAGCGGCCGGCCGGTCGTGCTGATCCACGGGTGGCCGCTCAACGGCGCGTCCTGGGAGCTGCAGGAGGCCGCGCTGCTGGCTGCGGGCCACCGTGTGATCACCTACGACCGGCGCGGCTTCGGCGCCTCCGACAAGCCGTCCTCCGGCTACGACTACGACACCCTCGCGGCCGACCTGCACGCCGTGCTGGAGACCCTCGACCTGCGGGAGGCGGTGCTGGTCGGCTTCTCCATGGGCAGCGGCGAGGTCGCCCGCTACCTCGGCACCTACGGATCGGAGCGGGTGGCCAGGGCCGTGCTGCTCGGTGCGCCGCCGCCGTTCCCCCCGGAGAGCGGCGGCGTCCGCGCCGACCTTCCGCTCTTCGTCGCCGGCCACCTGGCCGAGCTGTACGGCGTCGACCTGCTCGGGGGCGGGCCGGTGAGCGACCGGGTCGTCCAGTACAGCTGGAACGTCGGCGTCTCGGCCGCGGCGGGCAGCACCACCGCCGGGCACGGCCGGACGGGCCTCGCCGACTTCGGCGCGGACCTGCCGAGGATCCGCGTCCCCGTCCTGATCGTCCACGGCGGGGCCGACCGCGCGCTGCCGCCGGACTCGACCGCCCTCCCGCTGGCGGAGGCCATCGCGGGCGCGCGCCTGGTGGTGGTCGAGGGCGCCCCGCACGGGCTGATCTGGACGCACGCGGCCGAGGTCAACCAGGAGTTGCTCGCCTTCGTCGGCGAGTGACCGCACAACTTCCGTTCACCGAAAGCGAGTTCACATGTCGAGCATGCCCGTCGCCGGGATCCGTCCCGGCCCGCCGCCCACCGACGGCTCCGGCCCCCGGGCCGCCGACCTGGTGGTGCGCAACGCCCGGGTCCACACCGGCGATCCGCGGCGTCCGCGGGCGAGTGCGGTCGCGGTCCGGGACGGCCTGATCACCGCGGTCGGCGAGGACGCCGACGTGCTGCCGCAGGTCGGTCCGCAGACCCGGGTGGTCGACGCGCTGGGGCGGCGGGCCGTCCCCGGGCTCAACGACTCGCACCTGCACGTGATCCGGGGCGGCCTCAACTACGTGCTGGAGCTGCGCTGGGACGGCGTCCCGACGCTGCGTCAGGCGCTGGCCATGCTGCGCGCCCAGGCCGAGCGCACTCCGCCGGGGCAGTGGGTGCGGGTGGTGGGCGGCTGGTCCGCCGACCAGTTCGCCGAGCGCCGCCTGCCCACCCTGGCCGAGCTGAACGCCGCCGCCCCCGACACCCCCGTGTTCGTCCTGCACCTCTACCAGTCGGCGCTGCTCAACCGGGCGGCACTGCGGGCCGCGGGCTTCGGGCGGGACAGCGCCGACCCGGCCGGCGGGCAGATCGTGCGCGGGCACGACGGCGAGCCGACCGGCCTGCTGCTGGCCGCCCCGGGCGCGCTGCTGCTCTACTCCACGCTGGCCAAGGCGCCGACCCTGGACGAAGCCGACCGGGCCGCCTCGACCCGGCACTTCCTGCGCGAGCTCAACCGCTTCGGGCTGACCTCGGCGATCGACGCGGCGGGCGGCTTCCAGAGCTTCCCGGAGAACTACGGGACCGTCACCGAGCTGGCGCGCGCCGGGGAGTTGACGCTGCGGATCGCCTACCACCTGTTCCCGCAGACCGCCGGGCAGGAGCTGGACGACCTCCGGCGCTGGGTGGAGACCGTGAAGCCCGGCGACGGTGACGAGTGGCTGCGCCTGAACGGGGCCGGTGAGAACCTGACCTGGGCGGCCGCCGACTTCGAGAACTTCTCCGAGCCGCGCCCCGAACTCGGGCCGTACGAGGCCGGGTTCGAGCAGGCGGTGCGGCTGCTGATGGAGCACGGGTGGGGCTTCCGGCTGCACGCGAGCTACGACGAGACCATCCGCCGCGACCTGCGGGTCTTCGAGCGGCTGGCCGCGGAGGGCCTGTTCCCGGGCGGCAACCGGTGGCTGTTCGACCACGCCGAAACGGTCTCCCCCGCCAGCCTGGACCGGATCGCGGCACTCGGCGGCGCGGTCTCGGTGCAGAACCGGATGTCCTTCCAGGGCGAGGCGTTCGCCCGGCGCTACGGCGCGGCGGCCGCCGCCGAGGCCCCGCCGCTGCGGGCGATGCTGGACCGGGGACTGACGGTGGCCGCCGGCACCGACGCCACCCGGGTCTCCTCCTACAACCCGTGGGTGTCCCTGCACTGGCTGGTCTCCGGACGGTCCGTCGGTGGAAGCGCTCTCCGCCCGGCCGCCAACCGGCTGAGCCGCGAGGAGGCACTGGAGCTGTACACCCTCGGCGGTGCCCGGCTGACCGGCGAGGAGGAGGTCAAGGGCCGTCTGCGGGTGGGAAGTTACGCCGACCTCGCGGTGCTCAGCGCGGACTACTTCACCGTCCCGGAGGCGGACATCCCGCACATCGAGTCGGTGCTGACCGTGGTGGGCGGCCGCATCGTGCACGGCACCCGGGAGCACGAGGGGCTCGCACCCGAGCCGCCCGCGGTGACGCCGACCTGGAGCCCGGTGGCCCGCTTCGGCGGCTACCAGGGCACTCCGGCACCGAGCCTGTCCGGCGTCCGGCAGGCCGAACGGCTCACCGAGGCGGCGGCCGACTCCGGCGAGCAGCTCGCCTGGCGCGCGGCCCGCGGCCACCGGATCCCGGGCCAGGGCGACGGGCACCCGCTCGACGACCCCTGCTTCTTCTGAGCCACCGCTCACAGCTCCCCGCTCCGCTCCGCGGCGCGGGGAGCTTCGTCGTTCCCGCGCGTCCGGGATCCGCCATCTCTCCGGTCACATGACAGGAGCGGTGTGAGAGCGCTTTCAGCGAGGCTGGAGCACAGCAGCAGTACCGGCACAGCACGAGGAAGGAACGCCTGTGCCCACCACGCATTCCACCGAACCACTCTCACCCGCCGAACGCGCGGAGTTCTGGCACGACGCGGTCGCGCGGACCTTCGTCCCCCTGGAGGTCAGACTCCTCGAACCGGTGCCGAGCGCCGGCCTGCTCAGCACCGACCGGCTGGGCGCCGTCCAGATCACCCGGGCGACCGCCGGACCGCAGGTCGCCAGCCGCACCCGGCGGACCATCGCGGCGGGCGGCGAGGGCTGGATCACCGTGACCGTGCACCACCGGGGTCGCGGAATCCTGTCCCAGGACGGGAAGGAGGCCCGGATCGGCCCGGGCGAGTTCACCGTGTGGGACTCCAGCCGCCCGTTCACCAAGGAGTACCCGGACCCGTTCGACTTCACGGCCTACCACCTGCCGCGCACCGCCCTGCACGTCCACGACGACGACCTGCGGAGCGTCGTCGCCACCCCGTTCACCGCCGGGTCCGGCTCGGCCGGCCTGGTCACCTCCTACCTGCGGAGGCTGGCGCGCGACGCCGACAGCCTCGACCCGTACGCGGGCGGCCGGCTCGCGGACACCGCCGTCGACCTGCTCGCCCTGCTCGTGCAGGAGCGCGCGGGGAGCCTGCGACCGGCGGCCCCGGAGGCCGCCAGGGCACTGGTCGCGCGGATCAAGGACTACGCGGTCCGGCACCTCGCCGATCCGGACCTCTCCCCCGAACGGATCGCGGCCGCCCACCACGTGTCGGTGCGTTACCTGCACAAGCTGTTCCAGGGCGAGGAGACCACCGTGGCCCGCTGGATCCAGCGCCGTCGGCTGGAGATGTGCGCGCGGGAGCTCGCCCGGCGCCCCGGGGCCGCGACGGTCTCCTCGGTGGCGCAGCGGTGGGGCTTCGTCAGCCCCGCGCACTTCAGCCGGGTCTTCCGCACTGCCTACGGCATGCCGCCGCGCGAGTGGCGCGGCGGCCGGGAGGGGTTGGCGGAGGCGGCCTGAGCCGGCCGCGGGGGCGGCGTCGGGGCCCAGTGACCGACCGCCGTTTCTGACGGTCAGTCAGAAGTCACTGGCCCCCTCGTACGCTCCGAGGCGTAACGGAGAGCGGGAGGTGACCGTGCGGTCAGCCAACGAGGTGCGGGAGCGGGACACCGTCCTGGAGATGCTGGAGTCGGTCCGGACGGCGGGGGCCGCCCTGGCCGTCACGGGGGACCGCGGCTGCGGGGTCAGCACCGTGCTGCGGGAGGCGGTGGCCTCGGCCAGGCGCCGCGGCTTCCTGGTGATCGAGGCGGCCGTGCCGCCCGCCGGGGCCGGCGTGCCCGGCGCGGCGGTGCGGGCGCTGCGGGACCGGCTGTTCCGGGCTTCGGGCCCGGCCTTCTCCTCCCCCGCCTTCGGCACGGCGGGTGCGCCGCCCGTCTCGGCCGCCGAACTCTTCCGACTGATCGACGCCTGCCGCCGGCCGCTCCTGATCTGCCTCGACGACGCGCGGTTCCTGGACGGACCGTCCCTGCGCTGCCTGGCCGACCTGGCGCGCGAGCTCCCCTCCGCGGCGGCCGTGCTGCTTCTCGGCGGGCCCGCCCCGGAGGGGATGGCCGAGCTGGTGCTGCACCCGCTCGACGAGGCCCGGGCGGACGAACTGGTCCGGGCGGCGGGGGTCGAGGACGGGGGCCTGCGGCGGCGGATCCTGCGGGACGCCGACGGGAACCCGCTCGCC
>NZ_BAAAYB010000151.1:0-118900 GCF_039535905.1 Kitasatospora albolonga
AGGTGGCCCGGCTGACCGGGGCGACGTCGGACGCGGGCGAGCCGGTGCTGCTGGCGGGCGACTTCAACGCGACCCCGCAGGACGCCGGCCCTGGACGCGCTGTACAACCACTCCGGGCGGCAGCGGGAAGTACCAGGAGGCGGACGAGAACGACGCCGACTTCTGCGCGCTGCCGGGTGGCCCGCTGCGCACGGCGCGCCGACCGTGGAGCCGCTTCTGCTCGCCGAAGGCCACCACCGCGACGAAGGATCGACTACCTCTTCCTGAGCGCCCGGGACTTCCGCAACGTCAAGGGTGGACGCGGCGCCCTGCACCCGGCTGTCGGACCACCACCTGCTGCGCGGGGCGGCCGAGTTCGAGGGCTGAGCACCCCGGAGGGCGCTCAGTGCAGCCGGTCGCGGCCCCTCGGGCAGGCGGAGGACGCTTGCAGGGCGATGTAGAGCTCGCCGAGTCCAGCGGGCGCTCGAAGGAGCGTCCGCTGAGCTGCTCGATCCGGCGCAGGCGGTAGCGATGGTGTTGGGGTGGCGAAACAGCAGTTTGCCCGCCTTGTCGGCCGAGGCCGCCACCGCGAAGTAGGTGGACATGGTGGTGAGCAGCTGCTCGCGCTGGCTCTCCGGGAGGTCCATCAGCGGGCCGAGCACTGGTGCCGATCCGGGAGGCGGTGGAGGGGAGCTGACCACCAGCATCGGCAGCGGGGGAGGCGTCGAAGACCCGAGACGGTCTCGGAGCGGGGGGCCGCGCTGGCCAGCGCGACCTGGGCCAGTGGAGGGCCTGCGGGGTCTGGTCGAGTCTGGAGTAGCAGGGGCTCACCCGGCCCGACGACCGTCTGGAGCCGTAGCGTCTCACCAGTTGCTCCATCGCCGCGCCGTCCTGCATGGGACGATGCACCGACTGTGGGCGTCGGGTGTGAGGCGCTCTAGGCGGAGCCATCTGGTGCTGCGCAGGCGGTTCGAGTGTCCGGCAAGGGCCTGCCGGGCCAGGCGGGGGCGGGGTGCGACGACCACACGGCGTCAGAGGTGCGCGTCGTAGGGCAGGGTGAGCATGTCGGCGGGCTCCACGACCCGCCCGGGTTGCCATGCCGCCGCGCAGCACCACGTCCAACCAGGGCCGAAGCGCTCCTGGATCCCACTGTGCATCTTGAGGCGGCGGTGCGCTCGTTTGAAGCGTCCCCATGGCGCCCGAACCACTCACTGTCGTTGTACCCAGACCTCGCTGGCCATCGTGCGACCAGGTCGGCGCTGCTGGCCGCGCCTGACCGCGTCGCGCCTCGGCGACCATCCGCTCCCACAGGCAGCGGAAGCCCAGCCGGTAGGCGGTCTGGCACACATGGCCAGCGGCACGCCCTGCTCGGCCCGGCGGCGCCCGGTGACCCGGGGGGCCTCCAGGGTGATCTCCTCGCCGGTGAGGCCGCGCAGGGAGTAGGCCAGGTTGTCCCGGACCGCCTCGTGCAGCTGGCCGGACGGCAGCGGGCCGGCGTCCTGGTAGACCTTCAGCTCCTCGCGGATCCGGCGGACCGTCTCCTCGGTCAGCTCCGGCAGAGGCCGTCGAGCAGGATCCGGGCCAGCCGCTGGTCGATTCCCCCAGCACCGTGGTCGGTTGAGCGTCCATAGCGGTCAGGGTAGGAAGCGGCGGCCCGGCCGCTCCGGGGCCGTTCGTGCCCGGCCGGGCGCGGCCGCACGGTGGGGTGGCGGGACGGGTGGGGCGGACGGCGGGCGTTCGGGGGGTGAGGCGGTGTCGCGGAGTTGACGCGGTGTCATCCGGAAGGCTGTCCGGCGCTTTTGTCGCCACCGACAGAACCGGCCGGGCCACCGCTGTTTGCCCCTACAGGGTTGCGGATCCGCGGGTACCGACCCGTTCCGGCGTCGTTCTCAGTGCGCCGGACCGGGACGAGCGGAGGAGAGCGCGAGATGGGAGAGCCGCGAGATGGAGAGCACCGTGCTGGAGCGCGACCTGACCATGGACCTGTTGGTGTCGCCCCAGGACAGCATCCCGGTCCGGGCCGGCTGGGCTACCGGGCCGACGACCGTACGCCCGTGCACGTCACCTTCCACGTCCACTCGGCCTCCCCGGTCAGCTGGTACTTCGCCGGGAGCTGCTGGCCGAGGGCGTCTACCGGGCCACGGGCAGCGGGGACGTGCGGATCTGGCCGAGCACCGTCGGCGGCCGCGGCCTGCTCACCGTGATGCTCCGCTCGCTGGAGGGGCGACGTGCTGCTCCAGGCCGACGCCTCCACCGTGGCGGAGTGGGTCCGCCGCACCGAGGAGCTGGTGCCGCCCGGCACCGAGCTCGTGCACCACCAGGTCGACCGGGTGCTGCGCGAGCTGCTGGCGGACGGCTCGACCCCCGGGGGCCTGAGCGCCGGCGGCGGCGGGTACCGTTCCTGGGTGAGCACGCACATCGTCTGGGACTGGAACGGCACCCTGCTGCACGACATGGCGGCCGTGGTGGCCTCCAGCAACGCGGCCTTCGCCACGCTCGGCATGGCGCCGATCACGCTGGAGCAGTACCGGGAGCTGTACACCTTCCCGATCCCGAAGTTTCTACGAGCTGCTGCTCGGCCGCGAGCCCAGCCGGGACGAGTGGACGGTGCTGGACGCCGCCTTCCAGGACCGCTACCAGGAGCTCAGCGACGCCTGCGGCTGACCGAGGGGCGCGGCCGGGCTGCTGGCCGGCTGGCGGGCGGCCGGGCGCAGCCAGTCGCTGCTGTCGATGCACGAGCACCACCGGCTGGTGCCGCAGGTGCGGGCCCGCGGGATCGAGGAGCACTTCGTCCGGGTGGACGGCCGGGTCGGCGAGTCGTACGGGACGGGCAAGCGCGACTACCTGAAGCGGCACCTGGAGCGGCTCGGCCAGGACCCGGCGCGCACCGTGGTGATCGGGGACGCGGCGGACGACGCGGCGGCCGCCCACTGGATGGCGCGCGTGCGGTGCTGTACACCGGGGGTTCGCACACCCGGGAGAAGCTGGCGGGGCTCGGGGCCCCGGTGGTGGACTCGCTGGCGGAGGCGGTCGAACTGGTCCTGGCCGACGAGGTCTGACCGGCGCGTCATGTGACCGGCCGGTTTGGACAACGTGTCCAGGACGGTGTGATCTTCGTCCGGCTTTCTGCCTCCATGTCCCCTGACACCCTGCTGGGCTTTGGTTAGGGGTGAGTGACGTCGTCGGGTGCCGAATCCGTCACCATTACCCGGACGAAGGTCGCTTCATGCGTGCCATGGGCCACTTTCCTCCGGTGCTGGTGGAGGATTGCGGGTAGACCCGGCGGTGTACCCGGACCCATCACCGAGTCACGCAACGGCGCGCGACAGGAGCCATACAGCCATGCAGACCAAGCTGGACGCAGCCAAGGCCGAGCTGCTCACCAAGGCAGCGGCAGCCGCTGAGAACAGCCAGGTGGGGGGAGCGGCACCCGGGGAGGGCCTGAGCAACGGTGCTCTTGCCTCGTACCTGCGGTACTACTACCTCCACACCGCCCCCGAGGACCTCGTCGACCGCGACCCGGTGGACGTCTACGGCGCGGCGGCCTCGCACTACCGCCTCGGCCTGAAGCGCCCGCAGGGCACCGCCGAGGTCCGGGTGTACACCCCCACGGTGGAGGAGAACGGCTGGTCCTGCGGCCACACCGTGGTCGAGGGTCGTCACCGACGACATGCCCTTCCTGGTCGACTCGGTCACCAACGAGCTGACCCGCCAGGACCGCGGCATCCACGTGGTGATCCACCCCCAGCTGGTGGTGCGCCGTGACCTGACCGGCAAGCTGCTGGAGATCCTCGACCTGGACGCCTGCTCGCGCAGCCAGGCGGCCGGCACCGAGTGGCCCGCCGACGCCACGGTCGAGTCCTGGATGCACATCGAGATCGACCGCGCAGACCGACCGCGAGGACCTGCACGCGATCGAGCCAACCTGCGCCGGGTGCTCGGCGACGTCCGCGAGGTCGTCGAGGACTGGGGCAAGATGCGCGACTCCGCGCTGCGCCTGGCCGACGAGCTGGCCGAGGAGCCCCCGGCCCACCATGGCTCGAGCAGGAGGTCGGCGAGGCCTGGGAGCTGATGCGCTGGCCTGGCCGACGACCACTTCACCTTCCTCGGCTACCGCGAGTACGACCTGGCCGAGCACGAGGGCGAGGAGGTGCTGCGGGCCGTCCCCGGCACCGCCTCGGCATCCTGCGCTCCGACCCGCTCAGCCACGACACCGACCACCACCCGGTCTCCGAGGCCTTCGGCCGGATGTCCGCCCCGGTCCGGGCCAAGGCGCACGAGAAGAAGCTGCTGGTCCTCACCAAGGCCAACAGCAAGTCCACCGTGCACCGCCCGGCCTACCTGGACTACGTCGGCGTGAAGCGCTTCGACGCCCAGGGCACGTGATCGGCGAGCGCCGCTTCCTCGGCCTGTTCTCCTCGGCCGCGTACACCGAGTCGGTCACCCGGATCCCGGTGGTCCGCCGCAAGGTGGCAGGAGGTGCTGGCCGGCTCCGGCTTCGCCAACGAGAGCACGACGCGGCCGCGACCTGCTCCAGATCCTGGAGACCTTCCCCCGGGACGAGATCTTCCAGACCCCGGCCGAGCAGCCTGCCTCTCCCATCGCCACCAGCGTGCTCTACCTGCAGGAGCGCCGCCGGCTGCGCTGTTCCTCCGTCAGGACGAGTACGGGCGCTACTTCTCCGCGCTGATCTACCTGCCGCGCGACCGCTACAACCACGCGGATCCGGCTGCGCCTGATGGACCTGCTGCTGCAGGGAGCTGAACGGCGAGAACATCGAGTACACCGTACTGGTCCACCGAGTCGGTGCTGACCCGACTGCACTTCGTCGTCCGGGTCGCCAAGGGCAGCGAGCTGCCCTCGCTGACCGACGCCGAGGTGGAGCGGATCGAGGCCAAGCTGGCGAGGCCGCGCGCTTCTGGATGGACGGCTTCCACGACCAGCTGCACGTCGAGCTGGGCGAGGAGCGCGCCGCCGAACTCGGCATCGCACGCTACGCCAACGCTTCCCGACGGCCTACCCGCGCCGACTTCCCCGCCGCGCACCGCCGTGGGCCGACCTCAAGCAGATCCGAGGCGCTGAGCGGCGAGGGCGACTTCCGGGCTCAACCTCTACCAGCCGGTCGGCGCGGGCGACGACGAGCGCCGCTTCAAAGATGCTACCGGGTCGGCGGCCCGATCTCGCTGACCCGAGGTCCTGCCGGTGCTCCAGCGCCTGGGCGTCGAGGTGCTCGACGAGCGCCCGTACGCGCTCACCCGCGAGGACGGCTCCAAGGCCTGGGTCTACGACTTCGGCCTGCGCCTGCGCGTAGGCCTCCGCCCTCACCGACGAGGCGCGCGAGCGCTTCCAGGACGCCTTCTCGGCGACCTGGACCGGCGAAGGCGGAGAACGACGCTTCAACGAGCTGGTCCCTCACCGCCGGTCTGACCTGGCGTCAGGCCGTGGTGCTGCGCGCCTACGCCAAGTACCTCGCCAGCGGGAGCACCTTCTCCCAGGACTACATGGAGGACGCGCTCCGCAAAACATCACACCACCCGGTTGCTGGTGACCTCTTCGAGGCCCGGCTCAGCCCCGGCCACCAGCAGGGTGCGTCCGAGCTGACCGAGGGCATCTGGAGGAGCTCTCGGGCGCCCTGGACGAGGTCGTCTCGCTGGACGAGGACCGCATCCTGCGCTCCTTCTGCAACCTCATCAAGGCACCCTGCGGACCAACTTCTTCCAGCACGCCTCGGACGGCGAGCGGCACTCCTACGTGTCGATGAAGTTCGACCCCAAGGCCATCCCGGACCTGCACGGCCCGCCGCCCGGCCTTCGAGATCTGCGGTCTACTCGCCCCGGGTCGAGGGCGTGCACCTGCGCTTCGGCAAGGTCGCCGCGGCGGTCTGCGCTGGTCCGACCGGCGCGAGGACTTCCGCACCGAGATCCTCGGCCTGGTCAAGGCCCAGATGGTCAAGAACACCGTCATCGTCCCGGTCGGCGCCAAGGGCGGCTTCGTCGCCAAGCAGCTGCCGGACCCGTCGGTGGACCGCGACGCCTGGCTGGCCGAGGGCATCGCCTCGTACAAGACCTTCATCTCGGCGCTGCTGGACATCACCGACAACCTGGTGGCCGGCGAGGTCGTGCAACCGTCCGAGGTGGTCCGCCACGACGAGGACGACACCTACCTGGTGGTCGCCGCCGACAAGGGCACCGCGACCTTCTCGGACATCGCCAACGGCGTGGCCGAGAGCTACGGCTTCTGGCTGGGCGACGCCTTCGCCTCCGGCGGCTCCGCCGGGTACGACCACAAGGGCATGGGCATCACGGCGCGCGGCGCCTGGGAGTCCGTCAAGCGCAACTTCCGCGAGCTGGGCCACGACACCCAGACCGAGGACTTCACCGTGGTCGGCATCGGCGACATGTCCGGTGACGTGTTCGGCAACGGCATGCTGCTCAGCGAGCACATCCGGCTGGTGGCCGCCTTCGACCACCGCCACATCTTCCTGGACCCGAACCCGGACGCGACGGTCTCCTTCGCCGAGCGGCGCCGGCTCTTCGACGTCCCGCGCAGCTCCTGGGACGACTACGACAAGAGCCTGATCTCGGCCGGCGGCGGCGTCTTCCCGCGCTCCGCCAAGTCGATCCAGCTCTCCGCCCAGGTGCGCGAGCGGCTCGGATCGAGGAGTCCAAGCTCACCCGGCCGAGCTGATGAAGGCGATCCTGCAGTCCCCGTGGACCTGTTCTGGAACGGCGGCATCGGCACCTACATCAAGTCCTCCGCCGAGACCAACGCCGAGGTGGGCGACAAGTCCAACGACGCGATCCGGGTCAACGGCGGCCAGGTCCGGGCCCGGGTGGTCGGCGAGGGCGGCAACCTCGGCTGCACCCAGCTCGGCCGCATCGAGTACGCCTCGACCGCGGCCCCGAGGGCACCGGCGGCTGGATCAACACCGACGCCATCGACAACTCGGCCGGGCCGTGGACACCTCGGACCACGAGGTCAACATCAAGATCCTGCTCAACCAGGTCGTCGCCGACGGCGACATGACGGTCAAGCAGCGCACAAGCTGCTCGCCGAGATGACCGACGAGGTCGGCCACCTGGTGCTGCGCAACAACTACGCGCAGAACGTGGTGCTGGCCAACGCCGTCGCCCAGGCCCTCTCGATGGTCGACGTGCACGCCCGCATGATCAACCGCCTGGAGGGCAACGGCCAGCTGGACCGGGCCATCGAGTTCCTGCCGACGGACCGTCAGATCAAGGAGCGGGCGGCCGGCGGGCGCGGGCTCTCCCAGCCCGAGCTCTCGGTGCTGCTCGCCTACACCAAGATCACCCTGGCCGACGAGCTGCTCGCCACCGAGCTCCCCGACGACCCGTACTTCCGCACCGCGCTGCACGAGTACTTCCCGAGCGCGCTGCGGGCCCGGTTCGCCGAGGCGATCGACCAGCACCCGCTGCGCCGCGAGATCATCACCACCCTGATCGTCAACGACACGATCAACCGCGGCGGCTGCACCTTCGCCTTCCGGCTCCGCGAGGAGACCGGCGCCACCATGGAGGAGATCGCCCGCACCCACGCGGCGGCGCGCGCGGTCTTCGGCCTGGAGCGGATCTGGTCGGACGTCCGAGGGCCTCGACAACGCCGTCCCGGCGCGGGTGCAGACCAAGATGCGCCTGCACACCCGCCGGCTGGTCGAGCGGGCCACCCGCTGGATGCTCAACAACCGGCGCCAGCCGCTGGACATCCAGGGCACCATCGAGTTCTTCCAGTCCCGGGTCGACCAGGTCTGGGACAGCCTGCCCAAGCCGCTGCGCGGCGAGGACCTCACCTGGTTCGAGGGCGTCCACCGGGAGCTGGCCGAGGCCGGCGTGCCGGAGGAGCTGGCGCTGCGGATCGCGGGTCTGTCCTCCGCCTTCCCGACCCTGGACATCGTCGGCGTCGCGGACCGCAGCGGCAGCGAGGGTGACCGACGTCGCCGAGCTCTACTACGACCTGGCCGACCGCCTGCAGATCACCCACCTGCTGGACCGGATCATCGAGCTGCCGCGCGACGACCGCTGGTCCTCGATGGCCCGCGCGCGATCCGCGAGGACTGTTCGCCGCGCACTCCGCGCTCACCGCGGACATCCTGTCCTGCGGCACCGAGGGCTCCACGCCCGAGGAGCGGTACGCGGCCTGGCCGAGCTCAACTCGACCCTGCTGAGCCGGGCCAAGACCACCCTCGACGACATAAGGGGTTCGGACAACTACGAGCTGTCCAGCCTCTCGGTCGCCATGCGGGTGATCCGCACCCTGCTCCGCACGGGCGTCTGACGGTCCGACAGTTCACCGCGAGGGCGGTACCGGCTTCCCTGCCGGTACCGCCCTCGCGGCATCCTGGTCGGAACCGGGGGCGCGAGCGGACAGGTAGGGGCGTGGAACTGTCACTACGGGCCCGGCTGCGCGCCGGGGACCAGAGCGCCTTCGGGCAGCTCTCGACGAACACGCACAGGGGGTGTACGGGTATGCCGTACGGACGCTGGGGGACTGGGCCGCCGCCGAGGACGCCGTCTCGCTGACCTTCCTGGAGGCCTGGCGGCTGCGCGGGAAGCTGGAGGAGGACGGCGGGTCGGTGCGGCCCTGGCTGTTCGGCATCGCCACCAACGTGCTGCGCAACACCACCCGGGCCGTCCGCCGCCACCGGGCCGCGCTGGCCCGGCTGCCCGGACCGGAGGTGGTGCCCGACTTCGCCGACGAGCTGGTCGGCCGATGGACGACGGCGCCCGGCTGCCGCCGCCAAGCGCGCGCTGGAGCGGCTGCGCCGCCGCGAGCGCGAGGTCTTCCAGCTCTGCGTGCTGGCCGGGCTGGACTACGCCTCGGCCGCCGAGCGCTCGGCGTGCCGGTCGGGCACCGTCCGCTCCCGGCTCTCCCGGGCCCGGGCCCGGCTGCGCGACCTGGCGGCGGAGGAACTGACGGAACCTCACCGCGGCCGCGGACAGGTAGGGAGTGACCGCGTCGAAGCGGTCCGGTCAGAGGGGAAGAACTGATGAACCACGAGCACGAGCCGGTTCTCCCCGCCGACCGCCACCAGCTGTTGAGCGGGACACCTGATGAGCGAGATCAGCCGGAAGCCCAGGAGCACCACCCGCCGTTACGGATGGGCCGCAGTGCCTGTGCTGGCGGGCGCGCTGGCGCTGACGTGGTGCTGAACACCGGGGGCGCCGCCCCGACCGCCTCGGCGGCCTCGGTGGTGCTGGACCGGGCGGCCGCGGCGGCGGCGGCCAAGCCGCGGCAGGAGGTGAAGGACAGTCAGTACGTCTACGTGCAGCGGCAGGACCCGGAGGTGAAGGCGAGCTCTGGCTGCCGGTGGACGGCAAGCGGCCGCCCTGCTGGACGACAGTCGGTACGGGCGGCGGGAGCTGACCCCGCTGGACGAGCCGGCCAGCGTCAACACCCGAACTACCGCTACGTGGCCACCCTGCCGACCGACCCGGCGGCGCTGCTCGCGCTGATCAAGGCTCAGACCGCAGGGGCAGGGCCAGAGCCCCGAGCACGCCGCCTTCAAGGCGATCAACCGGCTGGTCGCCGAGCAGATCGCGACACCGGAGGTGAGCGCGGCGCTGTTCCGGGCGGCCGGGCTGATCCCCGGGGCGGTGGTGCACGAGGACGTCACGGACGGGCTCGGCCGGCACGGTGTCGGGGTGGCGCTGCGGACGGCAAGGCCACCGTGGAGTGGGTCTTCGACCGCGACAGCTACGAGTACCTCGGCGCCCGCTGGGGCCAGGCGCGACGCGGTGGCCGCCGCGGTCGTCGACAAGGGCGGCGACCGCCTGAGACACCGTCAGGACCCGGCCCACAGGAGGGTGGCGGGCCGCTGGACGGCTGCTGGCCAGCAGGTGCGAGGTGCGGTCGTCGGCCGGTGCTTTTTGCCGCAGCTCGCGGACTGCGTGCGAAGCGGGTCGGCGCGCGCCGAGGCTGGGCCGGGTCGGACGGCAGACCACGGTGGGGCGCAGGTGCGGTGCGGGCGGATGCGGCCGACGGACCATTGGCGGCGGGAGGCCCAGTCTCCCGCGAGTCGGGAGGCGCAGGTAGCGCGGCCCGGGTGTGCCCATCGAGGGAGGGCGGCCGGGGTCGTCGTCGTGGGTGGATACAGCAGGTCGAGTCGACCAGCGTCGGCGGTCGCGCCATGACGATCCGCAGCTGAGGCGTTCTCGTCCAGCGCGGCACCGCCAGCTCGGGCGCCCCGGCTTGGCTGGCCACCAGTGGACGCCGAGCCGGCCGCCGCGCTCGGCCACGGCGGACAGCGCCCGGCTGAGCGGGCGGCCGGCCGGGGAGGTGGGGGAGAGCAGCGCGTCCAGGTCGTCCACCCACCACGACCAGCCGCAGGCGCCGGGTGAGCACGTCGGCGGCTTGCGCTGCTTGGCGACCCGGTGGGCGCCGTCGTCGGGGCAGGTGCCGCCGCCGGCTCCGTCACCAGGGCGCGGCGCGGGCTGCACGGCGGCCGGGCGTGACTGTGCCAGGCGTGTGAACGAGCGGCCGTCGAGAACAGCGACCTCGCGCCGTGGGCGTAGTTCGCTCCAGCAGGGTCTCGGCTGGCGAGCCGCGCGCGGCGACGGGTCCTTGACCCACGGCGTCCACGTGCTCGGTGACGCTGCGGCCGGTCCGTGGGCAGTCGGCCAGCCCGGCGGGAGCCTCGGGAGTCTTTGCTAGTGCCGCCGCCGCGAGCCGTCGACCACCGTGATCACGCGCAGCCAGCCGGGCTGCTCGGAGACGCGCGAGGAGGCGAACAGCGTGCGCAGCAGCTACGAGTCTTGCGGTGACCGCGGCAGCGCCAGATTCAGCAGGTGCGAGTACGCACACGTTGGGCTCGTCCGGGTCCTGGCGAGGCCGTCACGCTCGACCAGCAGGGGATCTCGTCACTGGGCCTGGATGCCGAGCAGGGCAAGGTGGCTTGGTGCCGGGCCGCGGGCAGCGTCTGGACCAGCGGGCGGCCAGCTTATGGCGTTGACAGTGATTTCGTGTCGAGGCTGCGAGAGCAGGTCCAGCCGCGCAGCTCGCTCGGGCAGCGGGCCGCGAGCGAGACCGCGGGACAGCGCTCGCGCAGCGGGGCCAGCACCCGGGCCAGCGGCTCGGCCCAGGCGGGAGACGGCGTCCAGGGCCAGGTCGCGGACCAGTTCGCGCGCGCCGCCGCCCAGCGGGCGGTCCAGGGTGAGCTGGGTGGCGACCTCGCCGGTGACCACGGCGGTGGCGCCGAGACCGGCGGGCAGCGCCTGCGGGGTCTCGGCCAGGCAGACCGGGAAGACGCCGAGGGCCGGGCCCTGCTCCAGCAGGACGGCGAGCGCCTCGCGGGCGGGCGCGGTGGTGGGGGCGCCGTCGAGCAGCAGCACGTGGTGCCGGACGGTCCGTCAGCCGCGCCGGCCCGCCCGCGCAGGCCGGCCTCCGCGCGCAGGCCCGCACCGGCGGCCAGCTCGGTGAGCCGGGCCTCGGTCTGCTCGGGGCCGAACCCACCAGCAGGCGGCAGTCCTGACGTGCCGTCGGCTCCAGGTGCGGCACAGAAGGCCCAGGACCAGTCGGCGGAGTGGGCTCGTCGGCCGCGGCCCACCAGGTGAGCGAGCTCGGCGGGTGCAGCACGGCGAGCTGGGCGAGCACCGCGCGGGCCAGGCCGGCCAGCCGGGGGCCCGCCCGGAGCGGCGAGCCCCAAGGCTGCGGCGGTCTGCAGGTCCACGGTGACGGGACGGCGGGCAGCACGGTGCCGGGGCGGTGCCGGGGCCGCCGGGAGGTCGGCGGTGCCGAGCCGGAGGGTGAGCGCGTCCGGGTGGTGCGGGCCGCGCTCACAGAGCCGGGGGCCGGCGCCGAGCGCGGTGAGCAGCAGGGCGGCCGGGTCGGGCCAGCAGAAGCGCTCGCGCTGGGCGGCGTGCCGGCATGGCGGACTGCGGACGGCGGCGTGCTGCTGGCGGGCGCGCTGGAGCCCGGCGGGCTCGGCCGGGCGTCCGCGGGGATGAGACAGCGAGCGGCGGCCGCCGACCGCTCGGTGGGCGGGCGGTTCGGCCGCGGGCGCGCGGCCGGGGCACGGACGGTGGCGACGGCGCGTGGCGCCAGCTGGAGCCGCCGAGGCCGTCGGGCGTGGTGCGGTTGCGTCCCTGGTCTCGGGGCGGGTGACCAGCAGGGTGGACTCGCCGATCCGGACCAGGCCGTCCTCGGCCAGCTCGCCGCTCGTCGGCAGGAAGCGGCCGTCCAGCACGGTGCCGTGGTGGAGGCCAGGGTCCCGGACGGTCACGGCTGCCGTCGGGGGAAGAGTGGAGCGAAGAGGTGCAGCGGAGACGTCCGGGTCGTCCAGCGGGACGTCGGCGGCGCTGGAGCGGCCGATGGTGACCCGGTCCCCGTGCAGGCGGTGCACGCCGCCCGCGTCGGGCGCCGACCGGTGACGCGCAGCTCGGCCGGGCCCCCAGGGCGTCGTCCTGGTCGGCGTCCGGGTCGGGCTCGTGAGCGAGGCACGCGCCGTCGAGCAGCGGGGGGTGCGAGCGGAGGTCTGCTCGCGATCCGACGATTCCCGGCGTACAGGTGCCACATGGGTCGCGGAGCGGGGCGCAGCAACGCCCACCGCACCGGCGAGCGCCCCCGCGACCGCCGCCGAGCGCCGTACCGACCGGGCCGTGACCAGGACGTCACGGTGGCCGTTCGGCGGCTGCCGCAGTCGTGCGCGCTCGGAGGACAGTGAGCCGCGATCTGCATCGCCCCCGCAACCCCTTCAGTGACGCCGTTGGGCCACAAGAGTGGTGCCTGTCACTTCCTGCCACTACGATCACGGCGCGCTCGCAGGCACACAGAATCGGACGATCTGCGATCGATACGACATGGTGGAGCCGACGCCCCTGTCAGGTCAATCCCGACGCAGGGACGCGGTCCGTCGACGCCTCAGCGACAACTGGACGAGCGCCGTTATGAGGTGCCGAAACCACGCAGCGCATATCAGTACCGCCAGTAGTCACGAGGAGACAGCGTAACCTCCCAGTTGCGGCCAGTCAGGTGCCAGCAAGTACGCTGCTGACGGATGGCACCTCGCGACGCGTGCCTACCGGCACTCGTCTGGCGTGCACCGGGCGTGCGCGAGGACGTGGAAGTCGGCACGGGGCATCACGAGCCGCCAGGCAGGCCGGGGGTGGCGATCAAGATACTGCGCGTCAGGAGCTTGGCCGCCGACCCGGACGTGTGCATGCGCCTTCCTGCGCTGGAGCGCTCCGTCCTGACTCCGGCCTGACACACTCCGCAACATCGTCCCTGGTGTCCGCTGTACACTGGTGGTGCGACGCGACGAGTATGCTGGCTCCTGGTGATGGCACCTGTGTTGCAGGGCTCGACTCCTGTTACACTACCTGCGCGCGGATACGCGGTCCGTTCAGCCCGATCAGCCTTGGCACGCCTGCTGCATGGCCCAGATTCACGACGCGGCTGGCGGCTAGCACGCCACAGCCGACGAGCGGGGTGCGCACCGCGACCTCAAGCCATGTCGCACACGTGACTGCTCGCCTACCATCGCACGTGGGACGGTGGCGTACCGAGCAGAGCACCGCATGCTCACCGAACTCTCGGCATCACGACCCGGCTCGCCGCGACTCAACCCTGGGCCATACCACCCGCATTCAGCCTTACGAGTTCGCCGGCAACTGCCTACGTCGCACACCGAGCCGAGTCCCTCGCCGACGGCCGCCCGGCGATCCATCCTGGTCCGGGTGGTGGACGGAAAGTCTCACGGCGACGGGCAGCACGACGCTGTACGAGCTGACCACCGCCGCGCCCCGTTCCAGGGACGACACACCGGCTGCGATAGACCCTCACAGTGCGCACCCCATGCGCCCAGGACCACTCTGAGCGCCGCCGCACCATTCGCTCCGAGCCGCTCTGGACGGTGATCGAGCGCTAGCTCTGCGCAGAGATCGGCCCCGAGCCGGCAGCGCACGTGGCGCTCGAAACATGAGCGATCGAATTCACACGCTGCGGGTGCGTGGCCGCGGGATCGCATCGGCAGTGCACGCCTCGCCCGGACCAGCCGAGGCTCAGCACACCTTCTGCGGCGGGCGGACAGACGTCTGCTCACGAACACAGCGTACACCGCAAGCGCCCACCCCGGCCACCGGCCGCGCCCCGACCGAGACCCGGCTGTCGGTGTGCGGACCCACAGTCCTTTCCCGCCGACTCTAACTCACGTGACGACCAGACCTTCGGCTGTAGCAGACCAGGTGCTACGACCTCGGGGCAGTCTACGACGCTCGCGCCGACCCGCACCGCTGATGAGCCTCAGGGCGCCGGCGCCCGCGTCGCATCGGCGGCCCAGCCGACCGTCACCGACCGCTGATGCCCGCAGACCCCGGAGCGATGCCGCCGGCTGCACGGCGCCCCGGCCGCGCCCGCCGGCGCCGCCCTGTGCGAACAGCAGCACCTCACGTGTCCGCGCCAGACCACAGCTCCGGGCTCGCCCCGGGACACGCAACAGCAGACCGAGGTCTTCGCCCAACCGGCGACGTACGGCGCCAGGACGACTGGCCCGCCCCGCGCAGCAGTGGACGCGCCTGCACCAGCCCTACCAGTCCCACCACGCAGCCGCCCCGGCCCCCGCAGGGCTACCAGCCGCCGCAGCCGTACTTCGCCGTACCGCCCGGACCAGCCGCAGCCCCACCAGCCGCAGCCCCACCGGCAGCCGGGGCCCGCCGCAGGGCGGCCCCCGCCCCGCAGCCGCCCGGTGGCTACAACCAGCGCCCGCCGGTTGGCCCCGCCGCCGTACCAGGACGCCAGCAGCCCCAGCCGGGGTACGGGTACCCGCAGCAGCAGGCGCAGCCCGGTTACGGCCACCCCCAGCAGCAGCCCCAGCCGCCCGCCCTACCAGCAGGCGCCGCCGCCCGCCCCGGCCCCCGGTCCGCCGCCCGAGCCTGGCCCCGCCGCGCCGCCAGGAGCCCCCGGCCCCGCAGCAGCGCGAGCCCGAGCCCCCGCGCGGAGCGGGGAGCGCGAGCCGCGCCGGCGCAGCCGGAACCGGATGTACATCCCGGGCCTGGGCTGCCTGAAGGGCTGTCTGATGGTCATCGTGGTGCTGGCCCTGGCCGCCGTGGCGCTGTGGAACTTCACCGACCTGCCCGTCTGGTGGGAGAACGTGAAGGGCTGGTTCGCCGACGCGAGCGACTGGGTCAGCAGCCTGACGAGCAGTTAGCCGCCGGGCCGTCAGCCCGGAGGCCGTGATGGCGACTTGTCGACAATTCACGATTTTTCCTGCCCCCTGAGGGCTGTTCCGGGCCGATCGGCGTCCCCCGAACGGCCCTCGGGCGCGTAGGTTGGGTGGCTGAAGCACCGACCTACCGAGCGCGCAGAAGGGCAGCGCGCTCCCGCCGCCTACGGAGCAGCAGCATTGGCACGCAAGATCGGCAGCCGGTACACCGTCCAGCAGGTGATCGGCCGGGGGTCCGCCGGGACCGTGTGGCTCGGTGAGGGCCCGGACGGACCGGTGGCAGTCAAGCTGCTGCGCGAGGACCTGGCATCCGATCAGGTGCTGGTCGGCCGCTTCGTCCAGGAGCGCGCCGCGCTGACCAGCCTCGACCACCCCAACGTGCGTCGAGGTCCGCGACATGGTGGTGGACGGCGACGACCTCGCCCTGGTGATGGAGCTGGTCCAGGGCACCGACCTGCGCTCCCGGCTGGAGCGCGAGGGCGCGCTGGCCCCTGCCGTCGCCGTCTCGGTGATCGCCGACGTGGCCGACGGCCTGGCCGCCGCGCACGCCGCCGGGATCGTCCACCGCGACGTCAAGCCGGAGAACGTGCTGCTGGGACCTGGCCGCTCCCGGCCGGCCCCGGCGGCGCCCCGCGCGCCAAGCTCACCGACTTCGGCATCGCCCGCCCTGGTGGACGCCCCCCGGCGCACCCGGGCCACCCGGATCATCGGCACCCCCGACTACCTCGCCCCCGAGATCATCGAGGGCCTGGAGCCGCGCGCCGCGCGGTCGACATCTACGCCCTGGCCACCGTGCTCTACGAGCTGCTCACCGGCTTCACCCCGTTCGGCGGCGGCCACACCGGGCGCGGTGCTCCGACGGCACGTCCACCGAGCAGGTGCCGGCCGTCCCCGGCCTGCCCGAGGGCCTGTCCCGGATCATCACCGAGTGCCTGGCCAAGGCCCCGGCCTCCCGGCTGCGCGCGGCCGAGCTGGCCACCCGGCTGCGCGAGCAGCTCCCGTACCTGGTCGGCCTGCCCCCGCAGCTGCCCCCCGAGCGCGCCGAGGCCGAGCCCCCGCTCACCCCGGGCGAGGCGGTCTACACCGAAGTGGACGCCGGCCCCGGCACCCACCGCCGCCGGCGCGGCCCGGCCGTCCCGCTGGTCCAGGCCCCGCTGGCCGGACTCCACCCGCGACACCCACACCAGCCTGCGCCGCCCCTCCGACCGCGAACTCGCCTCCTACGCCGCCGAATCGCAGGCCCAGCGCCGCGAGGCCGCTCCGGCCGGACACCGCAAGGGCCGCCGGGCGCTGGTGCGCCGCCGCCGGCTCTACGCGGTGCTGATCGCGGCGGTGCTGCTGCTGGCCGGCGCGGCCGCCGCGTACTCCGCCTTCGCCCGGGAACGGCACACCTCCGGCGCCCGACCGGCGGGAATCCACTGGGTGACGGATACCCATGCGCAGCCGGGCCCGCCGAACCATTAGTCTGGTGGCGTGGCAGCCGTCGATCCTTCCGAAGAGCTCAAGTCCCTCGAAACGACCATGGGGTCGATCGAGGCCGTCCTCGACCTGGACAAGATCCGGGCCGACATCGCCGTTCTGGAGGAGGAGGGCAGCCGCCCCGGCCCTCTGGGACGACGTCGCGAACGCCCAGAAGGTGACCAGCCGGCTCTCCTTCCTCCAGGGCGAGGTCCGCAAGTTCGAGACCCTGCGCGGCCGGGTCGAGGACCTCGGCGTGCTGTTCGAGCTCGCCGAGGCCGAGGACGACGCGGACACCCGCGCCGAGGCCGAGGCAGAGCTGACGTCGGTGCAGAAGGCGGTCGAGGAGCTCGAGGTCCGCACCCTGCTCTCGGGCGAGTACGACGCCCGCGAGGCCCTGGTCAACATCCGGGCCGAGGCCGGCGGCGTGGACGCCGCCGACTTCGCCGAGCAGCTGATGCGCATGTACCTGCGCTGGGCCGAGCGGCACGGCTACCCGACCGAGGTCTACGACACCTCGTACGCCGAAGAGGCCGGCATCAAGTCCGCGACCTTCACCGTCAAGGCGCCCTACGCCTACGGCACCCTCTCGGTCGAGCAGGGCACCCACCGCCTGGTCCGCATCTCGCCCTTCGACAACCAGGGCCGCCGGCAGACCTCCTTCGCCGGCGTCGAGGTGCTCCCGGTCGTCGAGACCTCCGACCACGTCGACATCGACGAGGGCGAGCTGCGCGTCGACGTCTACCGCGCCTCCGGCCCCGGCGGCCAGGGCGTCAACACCACCGACTCCGCGGTCCGGATCACCCACCTGCCGACCGGCATCGTGGTCTCCTGCCAGAACGAGCGCTCGCAGATCCAGAACAAGGCCTCGGCGATGAACGTCCTCCAGGCCAAGCTGCTGGAGCGGCGCCGTCAGGAGGAGCGCGCCGCGATGGACGCGCTCAAGGACGGCGGCTCGTCCTGGGGCAACCAGATGCGGTCGTACGTGCTGCACCCGTACCAGATGGTCAAGGACCTGCGGACGGAGTTCGAGGTCGGCAACCCGCAGTCGGTGCTGGACGGCGACATCGACGGGTTCATCGAGGCCGGCATCCGCTGGCGGAAGCAGCGCGAAGCCGCCGCGTGATCGGAAGGATGCCGGCCTCGATGAAGATCAAGCACAGCATCGAGGCCGGCATCCGCTGGCGGAAGCAGCGCGAGGCCGCCGCGTAAGGACGCACCGAAAAGGGCCCCGGGAGTTCCCGGGGCCCTTTCGCGTGCGGGGTCGGTCAGGCCAGGGCCTGACGGGCGATCAGCGCCACCGCCAGCAGGCCGACGATCAGCGCGAGCAGCGCCGTGGGCGACAGCGCGGCGAACGGGCCCTGCTGGTCCTGCAGCCGGGCCCGGTTGGCGCGGCAGACCGGGCAGCGGCCGTCACTCACGCGGCCGTTGCAGTTGGCGCACACCAGATGGTCGCAAGTCATGCGATCTCCTCCTTGCTGGTTACTGCAACGCGCCGGACGGGCCTCCGGTTCCTCGGACGGCCCTGGACGGGCGCTCTCAGCTACCACTGTGCCAGGTTCCGCCCGTTCCGGCCCGTCCTCCCCGTTCGCCGACCGCTCAACCGCATGCCGGGCTGTGACATGGGTCGCACTTATCCGGGCAGAACGGGATATTTCTCGCCAAATCCCAGGTGAACCCCCGGACAGTGCCTGCGGGCCCGGAGGGGCTTCGCGTAGGGTCCGAGTCCTGACCCACCTAGGATGGCCCCCGTGATGCAGCCGTGATCAGATTCGACAACGTCTCCAAGACCTATCCCAAGCAGAACCGTCCGGCCCTGGACAACGTCTCGCTGGAGATCGAGAAGGGCGAGTTCGTCTTCCTGGTCGGTTCGTCCGGCTCCGGCAAGTCGACCTTCCTGAGGCTCTGCCTGCGCGAGGAGCGCCCGAGCACCGGCGCGGTCCACGTGCTGGGCAAGGACCTCGGCAAGCTGTCCAACTGGAAGGTGCCGCACATGCGGCGTCAGCTGGGCACCGTCTTCCAGGACTTCCGCCTGCTGCCGAACAAGACCGTCGCGCAGAACGTCGCGTTCGCGCTGGAGGTCATCGGCAAGCCGAAGAGCGCCATCAACAAGGTGGTGCCCGAGGTGCTCGACCTGGTCGGCCTCGGCGGCAAGGAGGACCGGATGCCCGGTGAGCTCTCCGGTGGTGAGCAGCAGCGCGTGGCGATCGCCCGGGCCTTCGTGAACCGGCCGATGCTGCTGATCGCGGACGAGCCCACCGGAAACCTCGACCCGCAGAACTCGGTCGGCATCATGAAGCTGCTCGACCGGATCAACCGCACCGGTACCACGGTCCTGATGGCCACGCACGACCAGGCCATCGTCGACCAGATGCGCAAGCGGGTGATCGAGCTCGACAAGGGGCTGCTGGTCCGCGACCAGGCCCGCGGCGTCTACGGCTACCAGAACTGAGCCACCCGACGCCCCGTCCGCCTGCCCGTTCCACCTGCCTGCCCCTGGAGTAACGCCATGCGCGCCCAGTTCGTCCTGTCGGAGATCGGCGTCGGTCTCCGCCGCAACCTGACCATGACCATCGCGGTCGTGGTCAGCGTCGCGCTATCGCTCGCCCTCGCCGGCGCCTCGCTGCTCGTCCGCGACCAGGTCAACTCCATGAAGGGGTACTGGTACGACAAGGTCGAGGTGAGCATCTACTTCTGCACCAAGTCGGACGCCAAGACCTCCGCCCAGTGCTCGGCGGGTGCCGCCACCGACCAGCAGATCGCCGAGGTCAAGGGGCCAGCTGGACAAGATGACCCAGCTGGTGCAGAGCTCCACCTTCGAGAGCTCGCAGGACGCGTACAAGCGCTGGAAGGAGACAACCCGGACAACCCGCTGCTCGCCGCGGTGGGTGCGGAGGCGATGCCGCAGTCCTGGCGGGTCAAGCTGAACGACCCGACCAAGTACGACGTGGTGGCAGAGCGCCTTCGCCGGAAGCCGGGCGTCAAGTCGGTCGAGGACCAGCGGAAGATCCTGGAGAACCTGTTCGGCCTGCTGAACGGGTCTGCAGACCGCCGCGTTCGTGATCATGGTGCTGATGCTCTTCGTCGCCCTGCTGCTGATCGTGAACACCGTCCGGGTGTCCGCGTTCAGCCGACGGCGCGAGACCGGATCATGCGCCTGGTCGGTGCCTCGAACTTCTACGTGCAGATGCCGTTCATCGCGGAGGCGGCCTTCGCCGCGCTGCTCGGTGCGGTGCTGGCCTCCGGGCTGCTGCTCGGCGGGCACTTCTTCGTGCAGGAGTTCCTGGCCCAGCGGGTGCAGTTCATCCACTTCATCGGGCTCTCCTCGGTGCTCACCGTCATCCCGCTGCTGGTCGTGGTCGGCATGGGGATGGCCGGCATCGCGGCGTTTCATCACCCTCCGGAAGTACCTGAAGGGTCTGACGCCCCCTCAGGCAGTGCGCCTAGACTCCCTTGCCATGCCGGTGACTCTGCGTGCGGGAGTGCGCCAGGGAGCTGTGCTCTCCCTGGCGTTCGGCGCCGTGCTGTTCACCGGGGCGGTCACCGGGGCCTGGAGCGGGGCTCCGGCCGACGGGCGCCCGCCCACGCTCCTCCTCCCGATGCCCTGGCCGGGCGTGACCTGGCCGGGGCGTCGCTGTCCCGGCAGCAGGCCGAGCGGCTGGTCGCCGAGGGGGGCGACCCGTGGGCCGCGTACTACACGCCCGAGGAGTACACCGACCTGACCAAGGGGCGCTACCGCGGCGTCGGGCTCTCGGTGCGGCGGGCGGCGGACGGGGCCACCACGGTGGACCGGGTGCACCCCGACGGGCCCGCCCGGCAGGCCGGGATCGCGGCCGGGGACGTGCTGCTCGGCATCGACGGCACCCCGGCCGACCGGCTCCCGGTCACCGAGGTGGTGGCCGGGCTGCGCGGCGAGGTCGGCACGGCGGTGGAGCTGACGGTCCGCCGACCGGGCGGGCCGGCCCGTGAGCTGACGCTGCGCCGGGCCGAGCTGGCCGCCCGGGACGTGACGGTGGGAGCAGCTGCGGCCCGGGGTGGTGAAGGTCGCGGTGCGCGGCTTCACGGCCGGTGTGGCCGCCGAGGTGGCGCAGGCCGTCCGGGGCGCCCGGGGTGTCCTGCTGGACCTGCGGGGCAACTCCGGCGGGCTGGTGGACCAGGCCGTGGGGACCGCCTCGCTCTTCCTGGACGGCGGCCCGGTGGCCTCGTACCAGGAGCGCGGCGAGCGGCGCGAGCTGACCGCAGCGCGCGGCGGAGACACCACCGTGCCCCTGGTGGTGCTGGTGGACGGCGGCACCATGAGCGCCGCCGAACTGCTCGCCGGGGCGCTCCAGGACCGCAGCCGCGCCGTCCTGGTCGGCTCCCGCACCTTCGGCAAGGGCACCGTCCAGCAGCCCAGCCGCCTCGCCGACGGCGCCGTCCTGGAACTCACCGTCGGCCGCTACGCCACCCCGGCCGGCCGCTCGCCGGACGGCACCGGCCTCACCCCGGACGTCCCCCAGCCGCCGGGCGGCGACCCGGAGGCGGTGACCCGGCTCGCCGACACCGTGCTCTCCGGGCTGGGCCGCGGCCAAATGGGCTGACCACCGGGCGGGCGAGGTGCGAGAATGGCCGGTGCTATGGCTAAGGAAACGGGAAAGAAGCTGATCGCGCAGAACAAGAAGGCGCGACACGAGTACACCATCCTCGACACGTACGAATGCGGCATGGTGCTGACCGGCACGGAGGTGAAGTCGCTCCGCGAGGGGCGGGCCAACCTGGTGGACGGTTACGCCTACGTGCAGGGCCACGAAGCGTGGGTCGACAACGTGTTCATCCCCGAGTACACCCAGGGGACCTGGACGAACCACGCCTCGCGGCGCAAGCGCAAGCTGCTGCTGCACAAGCTCGAGATCCGCAAGATCGAGTCGAAGGTCAAGGAGACCGGCCACACCCTGGTGCCGCTCTCCCTGTACTTCAAGGACGGCCGGGTGAAGCTGGAGCTGGCGCTCGCGGTCGGCAAGAAGCTGTACGACAAGCGGCAGACCCTGCGCGAGAAGCAGGACCGCCGCGAGTCCGACCGGGCCGTCGCGGCGGCACGGAAGCGCCAGCGGGGTTAATCGCTTGGCCCTGGCCGGTGCCTGCGCGTACTATGGCCCGAGCAACATCACCGGAGGGCCCGCCCGCCGGAGCTGTTTGTCAATTCAACATGGGGATGATCGGTTTCGACAGGGGACGTCGAAACAGGAGAAGCGAGCCGAGGAACGCGCAATGATCTCGTTAACCATCTGTCGCAAAAAAATAATCGCCAACTCTAAGCGCGATTCCCAGCAGTTCGCTCTCGCTGCCTAAGCAAGAGTGAATGGGTGTCAGCCCGGGGAGTTCCCGACCCGGATCCTGGCATAATCTAGGGAACTCATCCGCCACCCCGGCCACGGGGGTCGGCGGAAAAATAAAACAGTGGCTGGGCCTGTTGGCGGCTTGTCCGCGTGACTGCCAGGGCCGAGAAACTCACAGCGGACTGCGCTCGGAGAAGTCCTGAATCCACTCCACTGGACCCGGGTTCGATTCCCGGCATCTCCACAGACCCATGTCGCTCGAAGGCCGCACTCCGCGAGGAGGCGGCCTTCTTGCGTTTCGGCGGTCTCACACCGCGCCGGGCGGCCCGGTGAGAGGACCGTACCGGCGGGTTCACAACCCACAACTCCCCGGAAATCCCGGCCCGTTAGGGTCGTCCAGGTCAGGGCGCCGAACTTGCACAAGGGGAGTTGCGATGAGTGGAGACACGGCGGTGCGACGGGGCTGGATCCAGGAGTGGGATCCGGAGGACCGGGCGTTCTGGGAGCGGACCGGGCGCCGGACCGCCAACCGCAACCTGGTCTTCTCGGTGCTCTCGGAGCACATCGGCTTCTCGATCTGGAGCCTCTGGTCGGTGATGGTCCTCTTCATGGGGCCCAAGTACGGGATCGACCCGGCCGGTAAGTTCTTCCTGGTCGCGATGCCCACCCTGGTCGGCGCCTTCGTCCGGATCCCCTACACCGTGGCGGTGGCCCGCTTCGGCGGGCGGAAACTGGACGGTGGTCTCGGCGCTGCTCCTGCTGCTGCCCGCACTGGCCGCCGCGTACGTGATGGAGCCGGGGACCTCCTACACCACCTTCATGGTGGTCGCCGCGCTCACCGGGCTCGGCGGGGGGAACTTCGCCTCCTCGATGACCAACATCAACGCCTTCTTCCCGCAGCACCGCAAGGGCTGGGCGCTCGGGCTGAACGCCGGCGGCGGCAACATCGGGGGTGCCGGTGATCCAGCTGGTCGCGCTCGCGGTGATCACCTGGGCCGGGGCCACCTCACCCCGGCTGGTGCTCGGCATCTACCTGCCGCTGATCGTGATCGCGGCCACCCTCGCCGCGCTCTTCATGGACAACCTGGCGCCGATGAAGAACGACACCGGCGCGCTGGCCGAGGTGCTGAGGGAGCGTCACACCTGGCTGATGTCGGTGCTCTACATCGGCACCTTCGGCTCCTTCATCGGCTTCAGCTTCGCCTTCGGCCTGGTGCTGCAGACCCAGTTCGGCCGCACCCCGCTGCAGGCCGCCCAGCTCACCTTCGTCGGCCCGCTGCTCGGCTCGCTGATCCGCCCGGTCGGCGGCTGGCTGGCCGACCGCTGGGGCGGCGCCCGGATCACCCTGTGGAACTTCGCCGGGATGGCCGCCGCCACCCTGGTGGTGCTGTACGCCTCCTCGGAGCGCTCGCTGCCGGTCTTCCTGGCCGGGTTCACCACGCTCTTCGTGCTGGCCGGGCTGGGCAACGGCTCCACCTACAAGATGATCCCGGTGATCTTCGAGGCCAAGGCGCAGAACCGGATCGCCGAGCTCGGCGCCACCGCCGAGCAGGCCGCCGCCTGGTCCCGCCGGATGTCCGGCGCGGCCGTCGGGGTGATCGGCGCGGTCGGCGCGCTCGGCGGCCTCTTCATCAACCTGGCCTTCCGGCAGTCCTTCCTGGTCGCCAAGACCGGGACCCCCGCCTTCGCCTCCTTCCTGGCGGCGTACGCCGTCTGCGCCGCCCTCACCTGGGCCGTCTACCTGCGCCGCCCCCACCGGCAGCGCGGTGACCGCCCCGGTGAAGGAGCGGGTCGCGGCCTGACCCCGGGGCCGGACCGGCCGTCCATCCCCTGGACGGCCGGTCCGGCCCGTGGAAACACCCCGGAAATCCGGCCGACCCCGCAGCGACACCGCCCCGGGGGAGGATGCCCGTCCACCCACCCTCCCGGCCCGCCGCAGCCGGGGTGCGCACCACCGAAGGACCCACAGCCATGGACGAACTGACGGCCCCTCACGCCGCCGAGCCGGTGCCTCCGCTGGCCGGATTCACCGTCGGCATCACCGCCGCCCGCCGCTCCGAGGAGCTGGCCACGCTGCTCCAACGCCGGGGCGCCGCCGTGCAGCGGGCCGCCGCACTGCGGATCGTGCCGCTGCCCGACGACACACCGAACTCCTCGCCGCCACCCGGGCGCTGGTGGCCGGGCCGCCGGACGTCGCGGTGGCCACCACCGGGACTCGGCTTCCGGGGCTGGATCGAGGCCGCCGAGGGCTGGGGCCTCGGCGACGAGCTGATCGAACGGCTCGGCAAGGCCTCCGTGCTGGCCCGCGGCCCCAAGGCCAAGGGCGCCATCCGGGCCGCCGGGCTGCGGGAGGAGTGGTCGGCGAGGTCGGAGTCCTCGGTGGAGGTGCTGGAGAAGCTGCTGGAGGACGGCGTCGAGGGCAAGCGGATCGCCGTCCAGCTGCACGGCGCCCCGCAGCGCGACTTCGTCGACTCGCTCACACGCGGCGGGCGCCGAGGTGGTCGAGGTGCCGGTCTACCGCTGGCTGCCGCCCGCCGACATCGCCCCGCTGGACCGGCTGCTGGACGCCTGCTGCACCGGCGCGCTGGACGCGATCACCTTCACCTCCGCCCCGGCGGTGCTCAGCCTGCTCGACCGGGCAGCGGAGCGCGGCCTGACCGACCAGCTGCTGCACGCGCTGCGCCGCGACGTCCTGCCGGTCTGCGTCGGGCCCGTGACGGCCGCCCCGCTGGAGGAACTGGACATCGCCACCGTCTGGCCCGAACGGATGCGGCTGGGCGCGATGGTGCAGCTGCTCACCGCCCGGCTCCCCGAGCGCGGGCGGCGGCTCTCGGTGGCCGGGCACCAGCTGGAGCTGCGCGGCCAGGCCGCCCTGGTGGACGGCGAGCTGCGGCCCGTCCCGCCCGCCGGGATGGCCCTGCTGCGCGCCCTGGCCCGCCGCCCCGGCTGGGTGGTGGCCCGCGCCGAGCTGCTCCGCGCCCTGCCCGGCAGCGGGCAACGACGAGCACGCCGTGGAGACCGCGATGGCCCGCCTGCGCGCGGCCCTCGGCACGCCGAACCTGGTCGCCACCGTGGTCAAGCGCGGCTACCGCCTGGCGGTCGACCCGACGGCGGAGCCGGGGGAGAAGTACGGCGCCGTCTGACGGGCCGCCCCGGGCCGAAGGCCCCAGGGGCGCGGGGAACTGCGCGAGTACGGAAGGCGGACCGGTGTGAGGTCGGGGCAGTCGAGCCAGTTGCAGGTGCTGCCGTTCCCCCGCGCGCAGTTCCTCGCGCCCCCGGGGTGACCACTACGAGTGGTGGTGCGGTGCAGGTGATGTGTGCGGGTGTCTGCCGCTGGGCGGGGTCCTGGGCGTAGGATCTTCCGTCCGTCTCTTTTTTCCCGCAGGTTCACAGCCGCCACTGAACGAGGCCATGCACAGCAGCACAGACTCAGACACCGTCCGAGACCGCGAGATCGCCGAGGAGCAGCGCCACCTCGACACCGTCTACCGCCGGTTGGAGGAGAAGCTCGCCGAGGCCGAGTACATCCTCGAGGACGCCGCCAAGCGCGTCCACGTGGGCACGCCCGGCGCGCTCGCGGAGCGGGACGCCCAGGTGTACCGCGCCGGGGCGCACCTGCACCGGCTGAACACCGAGGTTCGAGGACTTCCTGTTCGGCCGGATCGACCTCCAGCAGGCCGACGCCCCGGAGGAGCACGGGATCCCGTCGCAGACCCCGCTCGACCCGGCCGACCCGGCCGTGGCCGAGACCCTGCACATCGGCCGGCTCGGCGTGCTGGACGCCGAGTTCGGTCCGCTGGTGATCGACTGGCGGGCCCCGGCCGCCGCGCCGTTCTACCGCTCGACCCCGGTCGAGCCGGGCCCGGGTGATCCGGCGCCGGGTGATCCGGTCCAAGGGCCGCCGGGTGATCGGCGTCGAGGACGACCTGCTCCGTCCGGACCTGACGCCGACCCTGGGCGGTCAGGAGCTGGCGGTGGTCGGCGACGGCGCGCTGATGGCGACGCTGGGCCGGGCCCGCAGCCACCACCATGCGCGACATCGTCTCCTCGATCCAGAAGGAGCAGGACGAGGTGATCCGGGCCCCCGCGCCCGGGTGCCACCCTGGTCACCGGCGGCCCGGGCACCGGCAAGACCGCCGTCGCGCTGCACCGCGCCGCCTTCCTGCTCTACCAGGACCGCCGCCGGTACGCGGGCGGCATCCTGGTGGTCAGCCCGACCGCGCTGCTGGTCTCGTACACCGAGGGCGTGCTGCCCGCGCTGGGCGAGGAGGGCCAGGTGGCGATCCGCGCGGTCGGCAGCCTGGTCGACGGCATCGAGGCGGGCCGGTACGACACCCCGGAGACCGCCCACGTGAAGGGCTCGGCCCGGATGGTGACGCTGCTGCGCCGGGCGGCCAAGGCCGCCCTGGAGCTGGGTGCCCCGACCGAGCTGAAGGTCTTCGCCCGCGGCGAGGCGCTGCGCCTGGACGCCGGCCGCCTGAAGGCGGTGCGCGGCAACGTGATCGGCAGCGGCGGCACCCCGCTCAACCTGCTCCGCCCGCGGGCCCGCCGGCTGCTGCTGGACGCGCTCTGGCAGCAGGCCACCCGGCACCTGCCGCGCCCCGCCGACCACTACGCGCGCGAGCAGCGCCAGGAGGAGAAGGAGGCCTTCGACGAGTACGTCTCGGACGAGGCGGCGTTCCTGGACTTCCTGGAGGCCTGGTGGCCCGCGCTGACGCCCCGTCGGGTGCTGGCGACCCTCAAGCAGTCCCGGCACACCAACCGGATCGCCCGACGCGCCGTCACCCCGGAGGAGGCCCGGCTGCTGGCCGACTCCTGGCGGCACCTGACGTCCCGCGGGGAGGGCGAGCTGTCGGCGCACGACGTGGCGCTGGTGGACGAGCTGCAGTTGCTGCTCGGCGAGGCGGCGGTCCGCAAGGTCCGTGAGGTGGACGCGGTCGACATGCTGACCGGCCTGGACGAGGTGACCACCTACGCCGACCGGATGTCCCGCCAGCGGGAGCGCGTCCCGGTGGAGCGCACCGAGTACGCCCACGTGATCGTGGACGAGGCGCAGGACCTGACGCCGATGCAGTGGCGGATGGTCGGCCGCCGGGCCCGGATGGCGACCTGGACCATCGTCGGCGACCCGGCGCAGTCCTCCTGGCCGTTCCCGCAGGAGGCGCAGGCCGCGATGGACGAGGTGCTGGCCGGCAAGCCGCGCCGTCGGCACACCCTGACCGTCAACTACCGCAACCCCTCGGAGATCGCGGAGGTGGCGGCCAAGGTGCTGGAGCTGGCCGCTCCCGGCACCCCTTCGCCGACCGCCGTCCGCTCCACCGGCCTGGAGCCCCGCTTCGCGGCGGTCGGCTCGACCGAGCCGGCCGCGGTCGCGGCGGCGGCCCGGGCCGAGCTGGAGCGGCTGCTGGCCGAGGTGGACGGCACCGTCGCGGTGGTGGTCCCGATGGACCGCCGGGCCGAGGCGGCCGGCTGGGTGGCCGGGCTGGGCGAGCGGGCGGTCGCGCTGGGCTCGCTGGAGGCCAAGGGCCTGGAGTACGACGCCACGGTGGTGGCCGACCCGGTCGGCATCGCGGGCGAGTCCGAGGCGGGCCTGCGGGTGCTGTACGTGGCTCTGACCCGGGCCACCCAGCGGCTCACCGTGCTCTCCGGCCCGGACGACCTGCCGGACGCGGACGGGGTGCCGGCGCTGCTGCGCTGACGGACCGCCAGCTGACGCGGGGACAGCGGAAGGCCCCCTCACCGGACTTGGTGAGGGGGCCTTCGAAGCTGTGACACCGACCCGCCATGCTCGCCTCGCGGCAAGTGGTCCCTCTAAGGGACGAAGGTTGGGCCCGGGGGCTTGGATCGAGCCGGTGCCTTGTCCAATGTAACGCATCGTCCGCCGAGGGCAAGAAGCCTTGTCGACTCCGCACACTCAATGAACGTTATTTCTATCGAACCCTTGGTGAGTGCGACGATCGAGGTCTAGCATGCCGACTGCGCAGGCATTCAACAAAGTGTTGATTTCAGGAAGAAGGACGTCGATGGCGACGGTGCCCAGTGTCTCGAACTCGATCACGGTCCGGTTGGAGGTGCCCGCCACCGGCAACGCGGTGAGCTCGATCACCACCGCCGTCGAGTCCTCCGGCGGCTCGGTCACCGGCCTGGACGTCACCGCCTCCGGCCTCGAGGCGCTGCGGATCGACGTCACCGTGGCCGCCGCCTCGGTCGCCCACGGCGAGGAGATCGTCGAGAAGCTCCGCGCGATCGACGGCGTGGCGATCGGCAAGGTCTCGGACCGCACCTTCCTGATGCACCTCGGCGGCAAGATCGAGATGTCCTCGAAGCTGCCGATCCGCAACCGCGACGACCTCTCGATGATCTACACCCCCGGCGTGGCCCGGGTCTGCATGGCGATCGCGGAGAACCCCGAGGACGCCCGCCGCCTGACCATCAAGCGCAACAGCGTCGCCGTGGTCACCGACGGCTCGGCCGTGCTGGGCCTGGGCAACATCGGCCCGAAGGCCGCCCTGCCGGTGATGGAGGGCAAGGCCGCGCTGTTCAAGCGCTTCGCCGGCATCGACGCCTGGCCGATCTGCCTGGACACCCAGGACGCCGACGAGATCGTCGCCATCGTCAAGGCGATCGCCCCCGGCTTCGCCGGCATCAACCTGGAGGACATCTCCGCGCCGCGCTGCTTCGAGATCGAGGCCCGGCTGCGCGAGGCCCTGGACATCCCGGTCTTCCACGACGACCAGCACGGCACCGCGATCGTGGTGCTGGCCGCGCTCACCAACGCGCTCAAGGTGGTCGGCAAGCCCATCGACGAGATCCGCGTGGTGATGTCCGGCGCGGGCGCGGCCGGCACCGCGATCCTCAAGCTGCTGCTGGCGGCCGGCGTGCGGCACGCCACCGTGGCGGACGTGCGCGGCGTGGTCCACGAGGGCCGCGACGACCTGAACGACAGCCTGCGCTGGATCGCCGAGCACACCAACCGCTCGGGCCGCACCGGCAGCCTCAAGGAGGCGGTGGCCGGGGCCGACGTCTTCATCGGCGTCTCCGCCCCGAACGTGCTGGACGGCGACGACCTGGCCACCATGGCCGAGAACGCGATCGTCTTCGCGCTGGCCAACCCGGACCCGGAGGTGGACCCGGCGGTGGCCCGCCAGACCGCCGCCGTGGTGGCGACCGGCCGCAGCGACTTCCCGAACCAGATCAACAACGTGCTGGTCTTCCCCGGCGTCTTCCGCGGCCTGCTGGACGCCCAGAGCCGCACCGTCAACACCGAGATGATGCTGGCCGCCGCCCGGGCGCTGGCCACCACCGTGGCCGACGACCAGCTGAACCCGAACTACATCATCCCCAGCGTCTTCCACCCCGACGTGGCCAAGACCGTCGCGGCCGCCGTCCGGGAGGCCGCGCTGGCCGCCCGCGGCGAGACCGAGCCGGCCCCGGCCCCGCCCACCCCGGGCATCGTCGGCACCCTGGACACCACGTCGTTCCCGGCCGTTCAGCTCTGATCCAGCCGCAGCTCGGGCGGGGTGGCGGGCCCGGTCCGGACCTCCCGCGCGGAGGGTCCGGCGGTCGGCCGGCCACCCTACCCGAGCCCGCTCGCCCCGAACCCTTGCGACACAAGGGGAAGGGGCGTGTTTGGGCTTGTCGGTGGCAGGGCGTACGGTAGCCCTGCACGGGGCAGGCGTGTCCGACAAGTACGGAACGTCCCCCTGGGCCCTCGGCGTGTCGTCCCGGCCCGCCGCCCGCCCCGGTCCACCGGAGCGGACGGAGCGTCACAACTCCGTCCGGCGGGCGCTGTTCGGGTCAACCGCGGCGGGGACCGATTGGCTTTCTCAGTGCCGGTCGGGGCAGGATTCGTACCCAGGCAGTGCGGTTTGAGGCGCTTCGGGGTGCAAGCCCGACCCCTGACCAACCCTCGCCTGAACGAGCACAGTGTGCGGACCAGCGGCCCTGCCGTCGCCAGTGATGGCGGCCCGGCGGGACGACCGACGGGCCCCGCACACCGCAACGCGAACAGACCACAGGAGTACACATGAACCGCAGTGAGCTGGTGGCCGCTCTGTCGGAGCGCGCCGAGGTGACCCGCAAGGACGCCGACGCCGTTCTGGCCGCCTTCGCCGAGGTCGTCGGCGAGGTCGTCGCCAAGGGTGACGAGAAGGTCACCATCCCCGGCTTCCTGACCTTCGAGCGCACCCACCGTGCCGCCCGCACCGCTCGTAACCCGCAGACCGGCGACCCGATCCAGATCCCGGCCGGCTACAGCGCCAAGGTCAGCGCCGGTTCGAAGCTGAAGGAGGCCGCCAAGGGCAAGTGACGCCCCTGGTAGCCCCTACGACCGTGGCCGGTCTCCCCTCGGGGAGACCGGCCACGGTCGTTTCGCGTGCCGTCCGGATCAGACGGCGACCAGCTCCTCGTCGGCCGGCTCCTCGTTCTTCAGCTCGACCTGGGCGCCCAGGTCGCGGAGCTTCTCCATGAAGTTCTCGTAGCCGCGGTTGATCAGGTCGATGCCGTGCACCGTGGAGGTGCCCTCGGCCGCCAGCGCCGCGATCAGGTACGAGAAGCCGCCGCGCAGGTCCGGGATGACCAGCTCGGCGCCGATCAGCTTGGACGGGCCGGAGACCACCGCGGAGTGCTGGAAGTTGCGCGCGCCGAAGCGGCAGGGGGTGCCGCCGAGGCACTCGCTGTAGAGCTGGATGTGGGCGCCCATCTGGTTCAGCGCGCCGGTGAAGCCGAGCCGGGACTCGTACACCGTCTCGTGGACGATGGAGAGGCCGTCGGCCTGGGTCAGGGCGACCACCAGCGGCTGCTGCCAGTCGGTCTGGAAGCCGGGGTGCACGTCGGTCTCCAGGGCGATCGCCTTGAGCTCGCCGCCCGGGTGCCAGAACCGGATGCCCTCGTCGTCGATCTCGAAGGCGCCGCCGACCTTCCGGAAGGTGTTCAGGAAGGTCATCATCGGGATCTGGTCCGCGCCGCGGACGTAGATGTCGCCCTTGGTGGCCAGCGCCGCGCAGGCCCAGGAGGCCGCCTCCAGGCGGTCCGGCAGGGCGCGGTGGTTGTAGCCCGAGAGCTCCTCCACGCCGGTGATCAGGATGGTGCGGTCGGTGCCCATCGAGATGATCGCGCCCATCTTCTGCAGGACGCAGATCAGGTCGACGATCTCCGGCTCGACGGCCGCGTTGCGCAGCTCCGTGACGCCCTCGGCGAGCACCGCGGTGAGCAGCACCTGCTCGGTCGCGCCGACCGAGGGGTAGGGCAGCTCGATCTTGGTGCCCTGGAGCCGCTGCTGGGCCACCAGGTAGGTGCCCTGCGGGTGCTTCTCGATGGTGGCGCCGAACTGGCGGAGCACCTCGAAGTGGAAGTCCACCGGCCGGCCGCCGATGTCGCAGCCGCCCAGGCCCGGGATGAAGGCGTGGCCGAGGCGGTGCAGCAGCGGGCCGCAGAACAGGATCGGGATCCGGGAGGAGCCCGCGTGCGCGTCGATGTCGGCGACGTTGGCGCTCTCCACGTGCGAGGGGTCGAGGATCAGCTCGCCCTCCTCGTCGCCGGTGCGCACGGTCACGCCGTGCAGCTGCAGCAGGCCGCGCACGACCTTGACGTCGCGGATGTCCGGGACGTTGCGCAGTCTGCTGGGGCCCGTGCCGAGCAGGGCGGCGACCATGGCCTTGGGGACCAGGTTCTTCGCACCACGGACGCGGATCTCGCCTTCGAGCGGGTTTCCGCCGTGGACCAGCAGGACGTCGTCGGTCATCGTTCTCGCAATCCGGGGTGACTGGGGGAGGAAGCGGCTGCGGAGCAGGGCAAACGCGAGTGGAAGGAACTTCCGCCGTTCGGCGAATGCCCTTCCACCACCTGTAGATGGTAATGGGCGGGCGGGTGGTTCCCTTGCGCCCTACTGGTGATGGTCGCCTCCCCGGAACCTCCACGGCGGCGACACGGCGGTGCGGTACGGCCGTACGGGTGTTCGCCCACGGCGTGTCGGGGCATCCCGTGTTGTCCGCCCCGGGCGGGCCGGACTGGGGGATCATGTGGGCATGACCCCGGCCTCCTCGCACACCGGCCGACTGCTGGTCGCGACACCGCTGCTCACCGACCCGAACTTCTCCCGGGCGGTGGTGCTGCTGCTGGACCACGACGCCCAGGGCGCGCTCGGCGTGGTGCTCAACCACCCCACCCCGATCGAGGTCGCCGCCGTGCTGGACGGCTGGTCCGCGCTGGCCGGGGCGATGCCGGTGGTCTTCCAGGGCGGCCCGGTCGGCCTGGACTCGGCGCTCGCGGTGGCCGTCGTCCCCGGCGAACCGGGCTCGGTCGAGCCGCTCGGCTGGCGGCGGGTGCACGGCGCGATCGGCCTGGTCGACCTGGAGGCCCCGCCCGAGGTGCTGGCCGGGGAGCTCGGCGGCCTGCGGGTCTTCGCCGGCTACGCGGGCTGGTCGCCCGGCCAGCTGGAGTCCGAACTCGCCGAGGGCGCCTGGTACCTGGTCGACTGCGAGCCCGGCGACATCTTCTCCCCGGAGCCCGAACGCCTCTGGCGCTCCGTCCTGCGCCGTCAGCGGGGCCCGCTGGCGGTGCTGGCGACGTACCCGGACGACCCGACGCTGAACTGAGGCGGCCCCGGCGGCGCGGGCTGCGGGCGTGTGCCTTCTGTTCGGTTCGGCGGGCCCATAGACTTGAGCGTCATGAGCACTCTTGAGCCCGAGCGCGGCCTCGGTACCGGCACCCTGGTCGAGCCCGTCCCCCAGGTCTCCAACGGGGACGGCGACCACGAGCGCTTCGCGCACTACGTCCAGAAGGACAAGATCATGGAGAGCGCGCTCTCCGGATCCCCCGTGGTCGCGCTCTGCGGCAAGGTCTGGGTGCCCGGGCGGGACCCGAAGAAGTACCCGGTCTGCCCGATGTGCAAGGAGATCTACGACGGCATCGGCGGCCCGCAGGGCGGCGGGGACGACGACAAGAAGTAGCGCGTCGCGCTCTGCAGAACACTTCCCGATTGGTCTATGCCACTCGGGCCCCGGCGGGGCAGGATGCAGGTCATGGACCTCATCCCTGCCCCGCTGAGTGTCATCTCCCCCGAGACTTCCGGCACCTACCCCCTCGACGCGAGCACCGGACTGACCGCCGACCCCGCGCTCGCCCCGGTCGCCGACTGGCTGCGCGTCACGCTCGGCGCCTCCACCGGACTCCCGTTTCCCGCCGCCCCCGGCGGCATCGAGCTGCGGCTCGACGAGGCCGCCGCCCCCGAGGCGTACCGGCTCGCCGTCGGCCCCGAGGGCGTGCTGCTCTCCGCGAGCACCACGGCCGGCGCCTTCGCCGGCGCCCAGACGCTCCGTCAGCTGCTCGGCGCCGACGCCTTCCGCACCGCCCCGCTGCGCCGCGCCGGCTGGGAGCTGCCGTACGCGGAGATCGAGGACGCGCCGCGGTTCGGCTGGCGCGGCGTGCTGCTGGACGTCTCGCGGCACTTCATGCCGAAGGCGGGCGTGTTCCGCTTCATCGACCTGATGGCGGCGCACAAGCTGAACGTCCTGCACTTCCACCTGACCGACGACCAGGGCTGGCGGATCGAGATCAAGCGCTACCCGCGCCTGACCGAGACCGCGTCCTGGCGGGAGCGGTCGATGGTCGGCTTCCGGGCGGCGGACCGCCGGGACGACCGGCCGCACGGCGGCTTCTACACCCAGGACGACCTGCGCGAGATCGTCGCGTACGCCGACGCCCGGCAGATCACCGTGGTGCCGGAGATCGACCTGCCCGGCCACTCGCAGGCCGCCATCACCGCCTACCCGGAGCTGGGCAACACCGACGTGGTGGACACCGCCGCGCTCGGGGTCTGGACGGACTGGGGCGTCAGCGAGAACGTGCTGAACGTCTCCGAGGCCACCCTGCGGTTCTTCGAGGGCGTGCTGGAGGAGGTGCTGGAGATCTTCCCGTCGCAGTTCGTGCACCTGGGCGGGGACGAGTGCGACAAGGACCAGTGGCGGAAGAGCCCGGCCGCGCAGGAGCGGATCCGCGAGCTGGGGCTGGCCGACGAGGACGAGCTGCAGAGCTTCTTCATCCGGCACTTCGACAGCTGGCTCGCCGAGCGCGGCCGCCGGCTGATCGGCTGGGACGAGATCCTGGAGGGCGGGCTGGCGCCCGGCGCCGCGGTCTCCTCCTGGCGGGGCTTCGAGGCCGGGATCGCCGCCGCCACCGCCGGGCACGACGTGGTGATGTGCCCGGAGACGTACGTCTACCTGGACCACCGGCAGGGGGCGGGGGAGGAGGAGCCGATCCCGGTCGGCTTCGTCCGCACCCTGGAGGACGTGTACCGCTTCGAGCCCGTCCCGGCCGAGCTGGACGAGGAGGCCGCGGCGCACGTGCTCGGCACCCAGGCCAACATCTGGACCGAGTTCATGGACGACGCCCGGGACGTGGACTTCCGGGCCTTCCCGCGGCTGGCCGCCTTCGCCGAGGTGGCCTGGTCGGCGCTGCCCGCGCCGGCCGAGCGGGACTGGGAGGGATTCGAGCGGAGGATGACGGCGCACTACGCGCGCCTCGACGCGCTCGGCGTGGAGTACCGCCCCCCGGGCGGTCCGCACCCCTGGCAGAAGCGCCCCGGCGTGCTCGGGCGTCCACTCGACGGGCCGAAGGACTCCTGACGGAGTGTCGGAAGCCTCCGGGAACTCCTGGTGGAGGCCCGGACGTCAACAACAGATGAAGATCCGATCCGGTGGCCGCCGGATCGGATCGTTCTGTGCCTGGATTCGTCCGGGATTGACACAGCTTGTTCGCGGGCCAGGAAATGATCACCAAGCTTTGTGTGCCAGAGTTGCCCAACCCGCACCGATCGCCCGTACCCTACGGGCCAGGCCACACACCGCCGGGGGACGGCGGGGCAGTTGATGAGCAAGTGGAGCACGGTGGATTCCTGGTGAACCGGACGATCATGCTGCCGGCCTCGCTCGACGAGGCCGTCGAGGCGCTCGCCGCCACACCCGGCGCGGTGCCGGTGGCCGGGGCCACCGACCTGATGGAGGCGGTCAACGCCGGACGGCTCCGCCCGGCCGCGCTGATCGGCCTCGGCCGGATCACCGAACTCCGGGGCTGGCGCTACGAGGACGGCGGCACCGCCGTCCTGGGCGCGGGCCTCACCTTCGCCCGGATGGACCGGCCCGACTTCGCCGCGCTGATTCCCGCGCTGGCCGACGCGGCCCGCACCGCCGGGCCCCCGCAGATCCGCAACGTCGGCACCCTGGGCGGCAACGTCGCCACCGCCGCCCCCGGCGGCGACACCCTGCCGGTGCTCGCCGCGCTGGAGGCCGCCGTCACCCTGGCCCGCCCCGGCGGCAGCCGCGAGGTGCCCGTCAGCCACCTGCTCACCGGCCTGGACCCGGTCCGCCCGGGCGAGCTGCTCACCTGGGTGCGCGTCCCGCTGCTGCACGCCCCCCAGGTCTTCCTCAAGGCCACCGGCCGCAGCGGCCCGTCCCGCGCCAGCGCCTCCGTCGCCCTGGTGCTCGACCCGGCCCGCCGGGCCGTCCGCTGCGCCGTCGGCGCCGTCGCCCCCGTACCGCTGCGCCCGCTGGAGGCCGAGGCCTGGGTGGCCGGCTGCATCGACTGGGACGCCCGCGGCGACCAGGCCGCCGACGCCATCGGCCCGGCCGCCGCGGCCGCCTTCGGCGAGTACGTGGCCGCCGCCTGCGTCCCCGACGGGGCGCTGGAGGGGGAGGGGGCCCCGGCCGCCGCCGCCCGGCTGCGGCGTACGGTATCCGTGCTGGCCCGACGGGCGCTGGGAAGGGCACTGAAGTGACGGATCTGGTGAGCGACGGCCTCGGCGCCGCGGTCGGCGGTGCGGCGGCCGGCGGTGCGCTCGGCGGAGATGCGGTCGGAGACGCGGCCGGCGGCCCACTCGGCGGTGACCTGCGCCCGACCGCCTCGTACACGCTGCGGGTCAACGGCTTCGACCGGCCCGTGGCCGACGCCTGGATCGGCGAGAGCCTGCTCTACGTGCTGCGCGAGCGGCTCGGCCTGGCCGGGGCCAAGGACGGCTGCGAGCAGGGCGAGTGCGGGGCCTGCTCGGTGCAGGTGGACGGCCAGTTGGTGGCCGGCTGCCTGGTGCCCGCGGCGCTCGCCTCGGAGAGCGAGATCGCCACCGTCGAAGGACTGAGCGCGGACGGCTCCGCCAGCGACGTGCAGCAGGCGCTGGCCGACTCGGGCGCGGTGCAGTGCGGCTACTGCACCCCCGGCATGGCGATGGCCGTGCACGACCTGCTCCAGCGCAACCACCGGCCCAGCGAGGTCGAGGCGCGGCAGGCGCTCTGCGGCAACCTCTGCCGCTGCACCGGCTACCAGGGCGTGCTGGCCGCCGTACAGACCGTGGCGGAGGCGCGCGGGCTGGCCGAGGAGGAGGCGCTGGCCGCCGCCGAGGCGGCCGCGACGGGGGCGTCGGCCGCCGGGACCGCTGCCGGGACCGCCGACGCCGGGACCGCCGACGTCGCCGGGGCTGCTGCCGAGGGCGGCGCCGCCGCGGTGGCCGCGGCCGTCGCGGACCTGCCCCCGGTCGGTGAACTCCCGCTCTACGCCGACTCCGACGCCTGGGTCGAGGCCGAGCCGGCCCTCACCGAGTACGGCCTGACCACCCATCAGACCGGCGTCTACGAGCCGGGCTTCCCGGCCGGCGCCTCCTACGGAGCCAGCTTCGACCCGGCCCCGTACGACCCGGGCCACGACGCCGTCTACGAGCCGGTGCAGGGCGAGGCCACCCCCGCGCACGGCACCGCCTACGACGGCCCGGCCGCCACCGGCACCCCCGCGCACGGCACCCCGTACGTGCCGACCCCGGCGCACGGCACCGCGTACGACCCCGGCTACGCCCCGGGCCCGGCGCCCGCCCCGGCCCCTGCCCCTGCCCCGGGCTTCGGTCAGGGTCCGGACCACGGCCTCGATCACGGCACGGTCTACGAGGGCGGTTACGAGCAGACCTACCAGGCCTTCGAGGGCGGCTACCAGACCGGTTACGACCCGGCCGCCGCCCAGGCCCAGGCCCACGACGGCAGCACCCCGCCGCACGGCATCCGGCACCCCGAGGACGATCGCGCATGAGCTCGCCCACCGACCTCACCGCCCCGGCGGCGCCCACCGCCTCGGAGGCCGAACTCCCCGACGGCGCGGAGCCGTTCGGCCTCGGCACCTCCGCCCGGCGCAGCGACGCGCTGCCCAAGGCGCTCGGCATCTACCCCTACGCCTCCGACCTCTGGGCCGAGGGCCTGCTCTGGGGCGCCGTGCTGCGCTCGCCGCACCCGCACGCCCGGATCGTCTCGGTCGACACCAGCGCCGCCCTGGCCGTCCCCGGCGTGCACGCCGTGGTGACCGCCGCCGACCTGCCGTCCGCCTCCGTCGAGGGCCTGACCGACCGCCGGGGCGTCGCCGACCGCCCGGTGCTCGCCGACGGCCTGGTCCGCCACCACGGCGAACCCGTGGCCGCCGTCGCCGCCGACCACCCCGACACCGCCCGGCTGGCCGCCGCCTCGATCGTGGTCGAGTACGAGCTCCTGGAGCCCGTCACCGACCCCGAGCAGTCCTTCACCTGCCCGCCGCTGCACCCCGACGGCAACCTGTTCCGCCACCTCCCGCTGCGCACCGGCGACCCGGAGGCGGTCGGCGAGGTCGTGGTCGAGGGCCTCTACCAGGTCGGCCGCCAGGACCCGGCCCCGATCGGCGCCGAGGCGGGCCTGGCCGTGCCCCGCCCCGACGGCGGCGTCGAACTCCACCTCTCCTCCACCGACCCGCACGGCGACCGCGACCGCACCGCCGCCTGCCTCGGCCTGGAGCCCGACCGGGTCCGCCTGGTCGCCACCGGCGTGCCCGGCGCCACCGCCGACCGCGAGGACCTCTCCTTCCAGGTCGTGCTGGCCCTGCTCGCGCTGCGCACCGGCCGCCCGGTGAAGATGACCCTCACCCGCGAGGAGTCCTTCCACAGCCACACCAGCCGGCACCCCGCTCTGCTGCGCTACCGCCACCACGCCGACGCCGAGGGCCGGTTGGTCAAGGTCGAGGCGCAGATCCTGCTGGACGGCGGCGCCTACGCCGAGGTGTCGGCCGAGGCGCTGGCCGCCGCCACCGCCTTCTCGGTCGGCCCCTACACATGCCCCAACGTCTTCGTCGACGCCTGGGCCGTGCGCACCAACAACCCGCCCGCGGGCCGGATGCGCGGCGAGGGCGCCCTGCAGACCTGCTTCGCGTACGAGTCCCAGCTCGACCGGCTCGCGGCCCTCGTCGGCGTCGACCCCGTGGAGATCCGGCGGCGCAACGCGATGACCACCGGCGACCCGCTGCCCACCGGACAGGCCGTCACCTGCCCCGCCCCGGTGGCCGCCCTGCTCGACGCCGTCTCCACCGCCCCGCTGCCCGCACTGCCGGTCGACGACCCCGACAGCGAGTGGCTGCTCCCCGGCGGCCCGGGCGGCGCCGGCGACCCGGCCGCCGTCCGGCGCGGCATCGGCTACGCCCTCGGCATGGTCCACATGCTCGGCGCCGAGGGCGAGGACGAGGTCTCCACCGCCACGGTCCGGGTCAGCGGCGACCACGCCACCGTCATCTGCGCCGCCGTCGACGTCGGCCAGGGCTTCGCCACCCTCGCCCGGCAGATCGTCCAGTCCGTGCTCGGCGTTTCCGAGGTCTACATCGCGCCGGTCGACAGCGACCAGTCGGTGGCCGGCCCGTCGGCGCGCGGGCGGCACACCTGGGTCAGCGGCGGTGCGGTGGAGCGGGCCGCGGTGATGGTCCGTCACCAGCTGCTCCAGCCGATCGCCGCCAACTTCGGCATGTCGGTGGAGCTCCTCACCATCGCCGACGGCAAGATCTCCTCCTACGACGGTGTGCTCGGCATGCCGGTCACCGAAGCCCTGGAGGGCAAGGAGCTCTGGGCCACCGCCCAGTGCCGCCCGCACCCCACCGAGCCGCTGGACGAGAACGGGCAGGGGGACGCCTTCGTCTCCATCGCCTTCTGCGCGATGCGGGCCGTCGTGGACGTGGACATCGAGCTCGGCGCGGTGCGGGTGGTCGACGTGACCGTCGCCCAGGACGTCGGCCGGGCCCTGAACCCGCGTCAGATCGAGGAGCGCATCGAGGCGGGCGTCGCCCAGGGCGTCGGCCTGGCCCTGCTGGAGGACCTGCGCACCGAGGGCGGCCGCCTCCTCAACCCCTCCCTCACCGGCTACCGCCTCCCCACCGCCCTCGACACCCCCGAGGTCCGCATCGCCGCTCTCCTCGAGGAGCGCGACGTGGTCGCCACCTTCGGCGCCAAGGCCGTCAGCGCCGTCCCCGCCGTCGCCGCCCCCGCCGCCGTCGCCGCAGCCGTCCGCGCCGCCACCGGCCTCCCCGTCGCCCGCCTCCCCATCCTCCCCGAGGACGCCATCACCGCCTGACGCAACCGCGCCCGCTAGGGTGACGTCCCGTAGACAGTCAGTCAGTCAGTACCGGCCGGGGGGCTCCGTGGTTCGCGCGCGCCCCGCGCCCGCCGGACCGAACGGAACGAGGACCGAACCCATGCCCCGACCCACCGCCGCCCTCGCGGCTGTTGCCGCCCTGTCGCTGGCCCTGACGGGCTGTTCGATGCTGAACGGGAAGGAATCGGCCTCGTCCGAGGTGGCCGTGAAGCCGCCGGTGGTGGACGAGACGCCCGACCCGGGGAACGGCCCGCCGGTGACCCAGCAGAAGAAGACCAAGTCGGTGGAGATCTGCACCCTCTTCAACGCCTCGGACGTCAACCAGGCCACCAACGACGAGATGGAGGGAACGCTGGCCGGCGGCGGCAGCTACTGCGTGGTCTCCACGAAGAAGTCCCAGCTCGCCGTCGACGTCATGGAGATCCGCTACGAGCAGGGCCTCCAGGACCAGGGCGGTGACGGCACCAAGCTCCGGATCGGCGGCAACCGGGCCTCCCAGAAGCTGGGCAAGGCGAAGGACGGGCGCGCCGAGTGCTACATCGTCGTGCAGCTGAACAGCATCAACGAGTTCGGCCCCAACGCGGTGCGGATCGAGATCGTCGACTACACCAAGGGCGCCAAGGGCCCCAAGTCGGACCTCTGCGGAGTCGCCCGGAGCGTCACGGAGATGGTCTTCAACAAGATCCCGGCGGCGACCGGACGTCCCGGCACCGGCGGCGTCAGTGCGGAATTCGTGTAGCCGTGCGGCCTCCTGCCCGGGGCAGGTTGTCGGGCGATACGATCGAGCGGTCCGTGCCCTGACGGTGCGGCCGTGGTGTCCAACTGACGGGGTACGGGGTAGGGATGACGCTCAATAGGACTTGGCGCGCGCTCGGTGCCACGGCATTGGCGAGTGGGCTGGTACTGGCCGGTGCGCCGTTGGCCTCGGCGGATGCGGTGCGGGACGGTCAGTGGCCGATCCAGCAGCTCGACCTCCAGAAGGCGTGGTCGGTGACCAAGGGCGACGGCGTCGTCGTCGCGGTGATCGACGACGGCGTCGACGTCAACCATCCGGATTTGGTGGGGCAGACGCTCCCAGGGTTCGACCCGGGAAACCTGGGCCGGGAGAAGGTCCAGACGGCGTCCGGTCACGGGACCTCGATGGCCGCGATCATCGCGGCGAAGGGACACGGCAGCAACGAGGGCGTGATCGGTGTGGCGCCCGGCGCCAAGATCGTGCCGATCTACAAGAACACCGCCGACAACCTCGACGGTATCCCCGAGGGCATCCGCTGGGCGGCTGACCGCGGAGCAAAGGTCATCAACCTCTCGCAGGGGAGCAATCTGCCCGCTGCCGAGAAGCTCAAGGATGCTGTTGCGTACGCCGTGTCGAAGGACGCATTGGTCGTCGTCGGCTCCGGCAATGACGGGAGTACCCCTCTCGGTGGACTTGCCACCACGGCCGGTGTGCTCACCGTCGGCGCCACCGGCAAGGACGGGAAGATCTGGGCGAAGTCCAACTACGGCCCCGAGGTCCTGCTTGCCGCTCCCGGCGAGGAGATCGTTTCGGCTGGGACCTGCGGGAGTAGCAAGTACTGCCTGGGCAACGGTACTTCTCCCGCGACTGCATTCGTCTCAGGCACCGCGGCGCTGCTCCGCGCCAAGTACCCGCAGTTGACGGCCGGTCAGATCGCCAACAGGTTGGTCAAGTCGGCGAAGGCGCCGGCGGGCGTCACGGTGCCGGATCAGCACTACGGCTACGGTGTCGTCCGTCCGTACGAGGCGCTGACCCAGGACATCCCGGCGGGCCCGGCTCAGGGGCCGCTCAAGGGGGATACCGGGTCGGCGGCGTCGAACCGCCCCTCCGGTGCGGCCTCGCCCGCTCCCACTCTGGGCGGAGGCGGGACCTCCGATACCACTGGCGGCTCGTCTGCCGATGTGAAGGGTTCGGAGAGCTTCTCCTTCCTGGGCAAGGGGCTGGCCATTGGCGGCGCCGTGCTCCTGGGTCTGCTGCTGGTGTTCATCCTGATCGTGGTGTTGATCGTGCGGGCGTCGAAGCGCCGCCGTTCCGCGGCTGCGCCGCAGTTCACGCCGCCGCCCGGCCAGGCGCCGTACGGTTACCCGCCCGCCCAGCCGCCGTACCCGAACCAGCCGTACGGGCAGCAGCCTCCGCCGCCCGGCTACCCGCAGCAGGGAAACCAGCCGCCGTACCAGAATCCTTATGGATCCGGTGGCAACCAGTGACGCTGAGGGTGTGTCAGGCCCCTCCGTGCAAGCGATACGATCGAACGTCCTGACCGCGTGACAACAACCGGTCGACCGGGCGACAGCAGCGCCCGTGCCAGCACTAACGGGGAAGCAGATACTCCAGGGGGAGGAGCCGGATGTCGGACGGATACCGGGTCAACACCGATGAGTTGGAGGCGGTGGTCAGGCGACTGCGCACGCTCCAGCAGAACCTCGGCCAGACCGCCAACAGCACCAAGTACAACACCGTGGTCGAGCCGGGCGACTTCGGCGGCGCGGGCTTCAAGGAGGCCAAGGCGCTCGCCGATTCGCACGGCAACATGCAGGCGTTCCTCACCCGGACCATCGCGCAGCTGAACTCGCTGATCAACGAGTTCGGTGACAAGACCCAGACGGTCAACGAGAACTACCGCGGGACCGAGTACGACCAGAAGTCCGTGATGAACTCCCAGAAGGCAGAGTGACATGGGAAGCCGTTCGTACTTCGAGGACCACGCGCTGATCCCGCTCCAGCGGATGCTGAGCGGCTCAAACCCGGGGCGCCTCAAGGAGGTCTCCGACCACTGGAAGAACGTCGACGCCGAACTCCGTGCTGCTGCGGACGACCTGCAGAAGGCCGTCCAGCACGCACTGCAGAGCTGGGAAGGCAAGGCGTCCGAGGGGTTCACCCAGGCAGCCACCCGCATCCAGACCAGCCTGACCAACACCGCGACCTACGCCGTCCGCACGTCCAGCGCGATGGACTTCGCCGGAAAGGTGCTGGAGCAGAGCAAGTCCAAGATGGAGGACATCGAGGTCCCCAGCCGCCTCGAGAGTGGACTCAAGCTGGTCGGTGACCTCGGCCAGCGCTCCGACGCCCAGTTCAAGGCGGACCTTGCGTCCAACATGGATCGGGCTGCCGCCGTCAACAAGAACTATGACGAGCTGTCGGCCACGGAGATCGCCCACCAGCGTGCGATCGTGGTGATGGAGCACCTGGCGCCGCAGTATCAGAGCGCAGTGGACTACCTGGGGTCGCCGCCTCAGGACAACTTCGGTGAGGACCCCCGGCAAGCCCTTCCCGCCGGAGCCGCGCGAGAAGCTGACGCCTCCGCCGGTGAAGCCGCAGCCGCACATCGCCCCGCCCACCCCGAACAACCCGGGCGGCAACGACAAGCCCGGTTGGACGCCGCCCGGCGGCACGCCTGGCATGCCGAAGCCGGACGGGCCGACCTCGCCGACCCTCCCGACGGGCCCGACCGGGCCCGGGGTGCCGGATGGTCGGGTGCCGACGCCGGTGCACCCGTTGCCGGGTGGGCCGCGGCTGGACAGTGTGGTTCCGCCGGTGTCGACCTTGCCGGCGCCGGGGCACAACGTGCCGACGGTGCCGACGGGGCCGGGGCTCGGCGGTGGTGGCGGTGGTGGTGGCGGTGGGCTGCCGCCGATGGGGCTGCCGGGTATCGGTGGTGGCGGCGGTGGCCGTGGTGTCGGTGGCGGTGGTGCCGGTGGTGGTCGTGGGATCGCCGGTGGTGCGGGCCGTGGTGGCGCCGGGGCCGGTGCAGGTGGTGCGGGCCGCGGCGGTGCCGGGGCCGGTGCGGGTGCCGGGGCCGGTGGTGCTGGTTCGGGCCGTACGGGTCAGCCCGGGATGGGTGGCATGCCGGGGGCCGGTGCCGGTGGTGGCGCCGGTGGCAAGGCCGGTGGCGGCAAGCCGAGTCTGGTCCGCAAGGAGGGCGGGACGGTCGGCGGTGCCAAGGCCGGCGGGGCCAGTGGGCGTTCGTTCACTCAGGGCGGTTCGGGCCTCGGCCAGGGCGGTCAGGGGCGCGGTGGCGCGGCCGGTGCGGGTGGCATGCCCGGGATGGGTGCTGCCGGCGGCAAGAAGAAGGACAAGAACGGCAACCGTCCGGACTACCTGGTCGAGGACGAGGACACCTGGCGTACCGGCGGGAAGGCCAACCCGCCGGTGATCGACTGACCGGCGGTACGCCGAACGACGACCGGGGCCCGGCCGCAGGGGAGATCCTGCGGCCGGGCCCCGGCGTTTTCGGGGTTACCGGAAATGCGGTACGCGGAAAAGCGGAAACGCGGAAAAGGGCATGCCGAATTCACCCTCCCGCATCGGGAGGGTGAATTCGGCATTCGGAGGCCATGACGGGAATCGAACCCGTGTACACCGCTTTGCAGGCGGTTCCCTCAACCACTCGGGCACACGGCCAAGAAGGGGTGACGGCAGGTCAGCGACGGCTGCCGGCAAGGGGGAGAGAGGTCAGCGACAGGAGCGACAACAGGGAGCGGCACAGGTGCGGGGCGCTGCGATCGCCACCGTCTTCCTGCTCATGGCCTGCTCCTGTCGTCCGGCCCCGGAATCCCCGGGGGCGCTGTGTGAATTCATGGTGGCGGATAAACCGAGCCCGCGTCAATCCCCGAACGTGAATTCCGTGTGTCGCGGCCCGGAGGGTCGGAACGCGGCCGCGTGCTAGCCTCGGGGCAGGTGAGTGATCACCCCGGACGAGGCGCGTCGTACCCGGAACGACAAGACGGCGCAGTAGTGAAGTCGAGACCTACTGCGAGGAGTGCCCGTCATGGCTTGGGTCGTGTTGATCGTTGCCGGTGTGCTGGAGACGGTGTGGGCGGTGGCCCTGGAGGCGTCGAAGGGGTTCTCCCGGCTGGTGCCGAGCGTGGTGTTCGGGGTGGCCCTGCTGCTGAGCATGGGCGGGCTGGCGTACGCGATGAAGAGCATCCCGTTGGGGACGGGCTACGCGGTCTGGGTCGGGATCGGGGCGATCGGGACGGCGCTGTACGGGATGGCCGTGATGGGGGACGCGGTGACGGCGGCCCGGGTGACCTGTCTGGTGCTGATCCTCGGCGGTGTGGTGGGGCTGAAGGTACTGCACTGACCGCGACCGGGAGGGCCGGCCGGGCCTAGGACCTGCGGGGTAGCGAGAACGGGCCTGCAGGTCAGGGGTCATTTCGACGGACGGCACTTACGATGTCGGGCATGACCACAGCAGCCGGCAGCGCCACCCAGACCGTGCACGAACCGCCCTCCGAGGGAGAGGGCGGTGTGCTCAGCGGCCCGTACCGGGCGTTGACGCTGGGGATCGTCTCGGTGGTGCTGCTGCTGGCCTTCGAGGCGACGGCGGTGAACACCGCGATGCCGGTGGCGGCGGAGCACCTGCACGGGCTGGGGCTGTACGCCTTCGCGTTCTCGGGGTACTTCACCTCGACGCTGTTCGCGCTGGTGATATCCGGGCAGTGGGCGGACCGGCGGGGGCCGATCGGGCCGCTGTTCGCGGGGATCGCGGTGTTCGGGGCGGGGCTGGTGCTGGCCGGGGCGGCCGTGAACATGTGGATGTTCGTGGCGGGCCGGGCGGTGCAGGGGCTCGGCGGCGGGCTGGTGATCGTGGCGCTCTACGTGGTGGTGGGGCGGGCGTTCCCGGAGCGGCTGCGGCCGTCGGTGTTCGCGGCCTTCTCGGCGGCCTGGGTGCTGCCCTCGATCGTCGGGCCGGTGGTCTCGGGGGCGGTGACCGAGCACCTGGGCTGGCGCTGGGTGTTCCTGGCGGTGCCGGTGCTGATCCTGTTGCCGCTGGCGGTGATGGGCCCGGCGCTGCGGCGCTCCGAGCGGGCCCAACCGCCCGCCGAGGCCAAGGAGTTCGACCGGGCCAGGACGCTGCGGGCGGCGATGGCAGCGCTCGGTGCGGGGCTGCTCCAGTACGCGGGCCAGCGGCTCGACCTGCTCGGGCTGCTGCCTGCCGCGGCGGGCGTGGCCCTGCTGGGGCCGGCGGTGGTGCGGCTGCTGCCGGCGGGGGCGCTGCGGGCGGCCCGGGGGCTGCCGACGGTGATCCTGCTGCGCGGGATCGCGGCGGGGGCGTTCTTCGCCGCCGAGGCCTTCATCCCGCTGATGATGGTGACCCAGCGCGGGCTGTCGCCGACGATGGCCGGGCTGACCCTGACCAGCGGCGGGCTCTCCTGGGCGCTGGGCTCCTTCCTGCAGGGGCTGCCGGCGGCGCAGGCGCACCGGGAGACGATGATCCGGGCCGGGTTCCTGCTGACGGCGGTGTCGATCGCGGGGGCGGCGCTGGTGCTCGTACCGGCGGTGCCGGTCTGGGTGGCGGCCGCGGCCTGGGCGGTCGGCGGGGTCGGGATGGGGCTGGCGGTGGCCAGCATCAGCGTGCTGATGATGAAGCTCTCGGCGCCGGAGGAGGCCGGGGTGAACTCCTCCTCGCTCCAGCTCAGCGACGCGCTGGGCAACGTGCTGCTGATCGGCCTGGCCGGAGTCCTGTTCGCGGGCCTGGGCGGCGGTTCGTTGGCGGCGGCGGAAGGGGCGGCCTCGGTGCCGGTGGCCCCGTTCACGGCGATCTTCCTGGTGATGACGGGCGTGGCGCTGGTCGGCGCCCTGCTCTCCGGCCGGGTCCGGCCGACCGCGGACCGGCCGGCTGAGAACCGGGCGGCCGAGGACCGGGCGGCGCGGCCGGCCGGAGAGCTGACGGCGCGTTAGGGGGTGCCGAGGAAGGTCTCCCAGCCGCCGGTGGGGGCCTGGCCGGGGGTGAGGGTCTGGAGCTTGCGCAGCACGGCGGGGTCCTGGACCTCCAGCCACTCCACCAGCTGACGGAACGACACCATCCGGACCTCGGGCTTGGCGGCGATGGTCCTGATGGTCTGTTCGACGGCGTCCATGTAGATGCCGCCGTTCCACTGCTCGAAGTGGTTGCCGATGTAGAGCGGGGCCCGGTTGCTGGTGTAGGCGCGTTCGAAGCCGGCCAGCAGGGAGCCGGTGGCCTGGGTGCGCCAGGCGTCGTACGAGCCCGGGTTGCCCTTGGTGTTGTTGCCGGACTGGTTGTACATGATGTTGTAGTCCATCGAGAGCACCTGGAAGCTGTGCCCGGGGAAGGGGACGGACTGCAGCGGCATGTCCCACAGCGCGCCGCCCTGGAACTTCTGCGGCCAGACCTGGGTACCGCCGGGGCCGCTGGAGTCGTACTTCCAGTTCCGCTTGACGGCGGTGGGCAGCAGGCCGCGCTGGCCCTCCAGGCAGGGGGTGCGGGCGCCGATCAGCTCCTTGCGGTAGTCGAAGGGCAGCGCGGGCAGGTCGGTGAAGCCGGTGTTGGTCTTCCAGTTCATCACGAAGTCCATCGCCTGCTGGATCTCGCTGTCCCACTCCTCGGGGGACCAGCGGCCGCCGCCGTTGGAGCCGCAGAAGTGGCCGTTGAAGTGGGTGCCGATCTCGTGGCCCTCAAGCCAGGCGGCGCCCAACTGCTCGATGGTGTCGTGGATGTGCTGGTCCGACAGGTAGCCGATGTCGCTGGCGCCGACCCGGTGCTGGGGCGGGTGGTAGAGGTCCTTCTTGCCCTCGGGCAGCAGGTAGATGCCGGAGAGGAAGAAGGTCATCGAGGCCTTGTGCTCCTTGGCGAGGGCACGGAAGCGGGTGAAGAGGCGGTTGTCCAGCTCGCCGGCGCCGTCCCAGGAGAAGACCACGAACTGCGGGGGCCGCTCGCCGGGCTTGAGCTTCTCGGGGGTGGGCTGGTTGGGCTGGGGGCCGGTGTCCGAGGTGGAGCCGTCGCCGATCGAGACGGCGGGGGGTTTGGCGGGGGCGGCCTGTTCGCCGGGGCCGGCGGGCGCGTTGGCGGGTGGGGCGGCCTGTTCGCCCTCGTTGGTGATGCCGCTGCCGCAGCCTGCCGCCAGGGTGGCGGCGGTGGCTGCTCCGGCGGCCAGCAGGCTGCGGCGGGAGATTGCGTCCATGGGCACGTCCGTTCCGGTGGCTCGTCGGAGCAGGAGCAGCGTGGGCTGTTTGTCCGATAAGTGCATGGATGTCGGTGATCGGGCCAAAGCTTCCCATGCGGACCGGCGCGAAACGGGGAAGGCGGGGCGGGCACCACGGGTGATCCTGCGGGCGTGCACGGCGTGCTCACCCGCGCGGAGTACCCGGGTGGCGCGCCCCGCTGACCGGCCGTCAGATGGGGGTGACCCCGCCCGGCCGGAGGGAGGAGCAGCAGCCGATGTGGCAGTCGCTGCTCGACGCCTACCGGGAGCGGATCGTCGACACCGGCCGGGAGCCGCTCTTCCTGCTGCTGCTCGGTCTGATCGGCTCGTTCCTGTTCATCCGGTTCAGCGTCCGCATGATCCGCCGGGGCACCAGCTGGTGGCCCGGCAACGTCACGCCCGGCGGCCTGCACATCCACCACGTGGTCTTCGGCCAGGGCCTGATGGTGGTCTGCGGGGTCGGCGCCTTCGCGGTCCGCGGCGACGGCGGTCAGCTGTGGAACGTGCTCGCGGTCGGCTTCGGGATCGGCTGCGGACTGGTGCTCGACGAGTTCGCGCTGGTCCTCCACCTCCAGGACGTGTACTGGAGCGAGCAGGGCCGGGCCTCGGTGGACGCGGTGATCCTGGTGGTCTCGCTGATCGGGCTGCTGCTGCTCGGCGAGCTGCCGCTCGGCGGCTTCTCCGGGAAGCTGACCGTCGGTCAGGTCGGGGTGGCCGGGCTGCTGCTGGTGCCGGTGCTGGTCTGCCTGTTCAAGGGGAAGATCTGGACCGGCCTGATCGGGGTGATGGTGCCGCCACTGGCGGTGGTCGGGATGCTCCGGCTGGCCCGCCCGGCCAGCCCGTGGGCACGCTGGCGCTACCACGCCAGGCCGCGGCGGCTGGCCCGGGCGGAGCGGCGGGAGGAGCGCTTCCACCGCCGGGTGGTGGCGGCCAAGACCTCCTTCTACGACGTGCTGGCGGGCGCTCCGGACCCCAGCCCGGCGGTGACGGAGGTCGCAGCCGTGCCCGCGCCCGCCCCCGGACCGCCGTCCCCCGCAGCGGAGGTGACGGCCCGTGAGCCGGTGTCCCGGCCGCTGCCCCGGCCGCTGCCCCGCTGGCGGCGGCGCTGCGCGACCGCCGTCGAGTGGTACCTGCGGGTGGCCACCCTGCTGAACCTGGTGGCCGGCCTGATCGCCCCGTTCCGGGACCGGGTCCAGCGGGCCAACAGCGGTGAGTACTTCACCCCGGTGCTGCTGACCGCCGGCTTCACCGCCGCGCTCTTCGCCGGCCTGCTCGCGGTGATGGTCCGCCGCCGCAAGCGGGCCGCCTGGCTGGTCACCACCGTGGTGGTGGCCGGGTACGCGGCCCTCTGCGCGCTGGCCCTGGCCGCGCTGCCGGAGGACCGCGCCCACCCCTTCAACTGGGTCTCGGCCGGTCTCACCACCGCCCTGCTGCTCGCTCTGCTGGCCGCCCGCCCGGCCTTCCGGGCCCGGGGCGACCGGGGCAACCTGGCCGCCGGGCTCACCGTGCTGCTCGGCGGCGGCGCCCTGATGACGGGCCTGGGCACGGTGCTGCTGCGGCTGGCGGACGAGGGCGAGCACCCCGGCTGGGGCGACTGCGCCCAGTACGTCGCGCTGCGGCTGGTCACCATGGCCGGGCTGGTCGAGTACACCGACCTGACCGTGCCCGGCTGGCTGGACCTGCTGCTCAACGTGCTCGGCGCCGGTGTGCTGCTGTTCGCGGTGCGGATGCTGTTCCGCTCCCCGCGCGGCACCGAGCGGCTGGAGCCGCCGGACGAGGAGCGGCTGCGCGCCCTGCTGGCCCGGTACGGGGAGCGGGACCCGCTCGGCTACCTGGCGCTCCGTCGGGACCGCGCCGTCTGCTGGGCGCCGGACGGGCGGGCCGCGGTGGTCCACCGGGTGCTCAACGGGGTCTCCTTCGCCGCCGGGGATCCGGTCGGCGACCCCGGGGCCTGGGGCGGGGCGGTGTCGGCCTGGCGTGAACGGGTCCGGGAGGCCGGCTGGGTGCCCGCCGTGATCGGGCCGGGCGGGCGGGGGAGCGAGGCGTACCGGGCGGAGGGGCTGCGGGCCCTGGAGTACGGCGACGAGGGCGTGGTCACGGCGGCCGGCTTCGCGCCCGGGCCCGAGCTGCGGGCGGTCCGGGCCCGGGTCACCGCCGCCGGGTACCGGGCGGTGATCCGGCGTCACCGGGACGTCCCCGAGGAGGAGGTGGCCGAACTGGTGCGGCTGGCCGACGCCTGGCGGCACGGCCGGGACGTCCGGGACTTCGTGCTGACCCTCGGGCGGTTCGGCGACCCGGCGGACGGGGACTGCCTGCTGGCCCAGGCGCTGGACGAGCGGGGGCGGGTCTGCGCGCTGGTCAGCCTGGTGCCCTGGGGCGCGGACGGGCTGGCGCTGGACCTGATCCGCCGCGACCGCGAGTCGGACGACGGGCTGGTCTCCCACCTGCTCACCGAAGTGCTGCTGCGGGCCGGTGAGTTCGGCCTGCGGCGGCTCTCGCTGAACTTCACCATGGCCCCGGGGGCCCGGTTGGCGGTGCTCCGCCTGCTCGGCCGCTGGTGGCGCCTGGACGAGCGGCACCGGGCCGCCGCGCGCTTCCGGCCCGCCCGGCGGGCGCGCTTCCTGCTGTACGAGAAGTCCTCCGAACTCCCCGCGATCCTGGCCGCCGGCCTGGCCGGGGAGGGCCTGCTGACCCGCCGTCGCCTCCGGGGCGCCCGGGCCGGTGGACGCGGCCGAACGTGACGCCGGGGCGCGCAGAACGTGACCCTGGGGCGCGCAGAACGTGACGCCGGGGCGCGCGGAACGTACGGGGTGATGCCGGGGGCGCGAGGAACTGCGCGGGTCGGAAGGCGGCTCACCTGCAACTGAATCACCGTCAGCCAGTTGCAGGTGCTGCCGTTCCCCTGCGCGCAGTTCCTCGCGCCCCTGCGGGGCGCAGCCCCCTGCGGAGCGTCGCGCGGTCACCCGTTCAGTAGCTCACAGCGGGTGGGCGGGGCGGATGGCCGGTTGACTGGCGGGGTCGTGAGTCGGGCGGAGCGAGGGAGTGCGGGTGGCGCGCCAGCTGGTGTCGGGACCGTGGCCCGGGGCGGTGGCGGCCGGGGGTGCGCTGGTGGTGGGGGCGTGGCTGCTGGGCGGCGGGGGGATCGTGCTGCCGCCGGCTCCGGGGGCGGCGCAGGCGATGGACGGGGCGACCTCGGCCGCGCTGCTGGTGCCGCCGAGGGAGCGCGCGGTGCCGACCCGGATCAGGATCCCGGCGATCGGCGTGGACGCCCCGGTGACCGGGCTGGGACTGGACGGCGGCGGAAGGCTGGAGCCCCCGGCGGAGAAGGAACGGAACCTCGCGGGCTGGTACCGCGAGGGAATCACCCCAGGTCAGCGCGGAACCGCCATCGTGGCCGGGCACGTCGACACTGCGGAGGGCCCGGCGGTCTTCTACCGGCTCGGCTCGCTGCACAAGGGCGACCAGGTCGCGGTGGACGGCGAGGACCGCGGCACCGGCTGGTTCGTGGTGGACGCGGTGGAGAGCTTCGCGAAGCGGGACTTCCCGGACACCCGGGTGTACGGCCAGGGCAGGGACTCCCAGCTGCGCCTGATCACCTGCGGGGGCGACTACTCGGCGGCCCGCGGCTGGGAGGCCAACGTGGTGGTCTTCGCCCACCTGGTGCGCAGCGCGCGCGGAGCCGCCGCCTGACCGCGCGTCAGCCGGCGGGCCACCGAGGGACGGAAGGACGGAGGAGAAGAGCGGCATGACGATCGCGGCCTGGAACCCGCTGGACTGGAGCCTGACCACGGGGGTGATCCCCTACCTGGTGCTGGTGGCGGGGTGCGCCGCGCTGCTCGGACTGGCGGTGTCGCGGGGCCGCGGCTGGTGGACCCGGCGCTTCCCGTGCGCGGTGGTGACCGCCGCCGCCCTGACGGTGCTGCTGAAGTACGTGGTGGACGACTGGTGGCAGCCGCTGCCGGACGGCCTGCCGCGGCCGACGCTGGTCTGGACCGGGGTGGGGATCCTGGGCGTCTGCCTGGCCCTGTTCCGGATGCCGCCGTTGCGCTGGCGCGGACGGGCGGTGGCCGCGCTGGCCGCGGCCCTGGTGGTGCTGATGTCCTCCTCGCAGATCAACCGGGAGTTCGACCAGTACCCGACCCTGCGGGTGCTGCTGGCGCCGTGGATCGGCAAGACCGACGCACTGACCACCGGCAGGGTCCGGACCGTGCAGGTGCCACCGGGCAAGGTGCTCTCCGAGGTCTGGCACGCCCCGGCCGGGCTGCCGGCCAAGGGCACCGTCTCCACCGCGCCGGTGCCCGGCACCAAGTCCGGCTTCAAGGGCCGGGACGCGTACGTCTACCTGCCGCCCGCCTACCAGGCCGACCCGCGGCCGCTGCTGCCGGTGCTGGTGCTGATGGCCGGTCAGCCCGGTTCGCCGGGGGACTGGGTGAACTCCGGTCAGCTGCCCGAGCAGATGGACGCCTTCGCCGCCGCGCACCAGGGCCTGGCCCCGATCGTGGTGGTGGTGGACCAGATCGGCTCCCAGTGGGCCAACACGCTCTGCATGAACTCCCGGATCGCCCAGTCCCAGACCTACCTCGCCGAGGACGTTCCGGACTGGATCCACGCGCACCTGCAGACCGCCACCGGCCGCACCGCCACCTCGATCGGCGGGCTCTCGCTGGGCGGCACCTGCGCGCTCCAGCTGGCGGTCAACGCACCCCAGGTCTACGGCTCCTTCCTGGACATCTCGGGCCAGCAGGAGCCGACCCTGGGCAGCCACGACAAGACCGTGGAGGAGGCCTTCGGCGGTGACGAGGCGGCCTTCGACGCGGTCGACCCGCTGCACGTGATGGCCCGTCAGCGCTTCCCCGACACCGACGCCGCCTTCGTGGTCGGCGAGGGCGACGGGGAGTACGGGCCGCAGCAGAAGGTGGTGTACCAGGCGGCGGTCGCGGCCGGGATGCGGGCGCACTTCCAGACCGTCCCGGGCGGCCACGACTGGAACACCTTCCGGGCCGGGCTCGGCGACAACCTGACCTGGCTGGCCCGGACGACGGGACTGATCCGATGACCGATGCGACGACCGATCCCCCGCCCGCCGCCGGGGCGCCCACCACCCCGGCCCCCGAGCGGCACCGCCGGCTGCGGATGGCGGCCGTGCTGGCGGCCCGGGTGCGCACCGCCCCGCTGACCCTGGTGCTGTTCATCGCGCTGTGGGTGGTCGGCGCGGCCACCGGCAGCCTCGGCGCCGGGCCGGACCAGCCGCTGCTGGAGCGGGTCGGGGTCGGCCTGCCGACCCTGGAGGCCGGGCGCTGGTGGACCCCGCTGAGCTCGCTGCTGTGGATGCCGGGCATCGGCGCGTACGTGGTGACCACCCTCGTCCTGCTGCTGGTCGGCCCGGTCGCGGAGCAGCGCCTCGGCGCGGCGCGCAGCGCACTGGCGCTGACGGTCTGCCAGGTGCTGGGCTCGCTGCTCGGGGTGGCCCTGGTGCGGCTCGGGGTGGCGGCGGACCTGAACTGGACGCAGGCGGTCCAGGACCAGATCGCGGTCGGCCCGGCGCCCGGGCTGCTCGGCCTGGCGGCGGTGCTCAGCTACCGGCTGACCGCGCTCTGGCGGCGCCGGCTGCGGCTGCTGGTGGTGCTGATGCCGGTGGTCACCATGCTCTACATCGGGCACCTGGAGGGCGTGCGCCGGGTGGCGGCGGTGCTGGTCGGTCTGCTGCTGGGGGCGCTGCTGTTCCACCGGGGCCCGGCCCGCCCGCGCGGGGTCTCGCACACCGAGGCCCGGGTGCTGGTCGCGCTCTGCCTGGTGGCCACCGCGGTCGGCCCGCTGGTGGCCTCGCTGTACAAGGACGCGATCGGGCCGTTCAACACCATGAGCGAGCTCTACTTCTCGCACGTGCCCTCGGCCGAGGAGGTGGCCGACGCCTGTGACGAGTCGGCCCGGGCCTGCGCCGCCGCGCACTCCACCCTGCGGTTCTTCGACTCGCCCGGGCGCCTGATGGCGGCCCTGGTCCCGGCCCTGCTGCTGGTGCTGGCGGAGGGGCTGCGCCGGGGACTGCGGCTGGCCTGGTGGCTGACGGTGGTGACCGAGCTGGCCTGGGCCGGCCTGCTGGTCTGGCTGCTGGTGGACAACTACGACGAGTTCGCGCGGACCGGCGGCGCGGGCTTCCTGATCCAGCTGATGGGCGAGGCGATGCTGCTCCCGGTGCTGGTCCTGGTACTGCTGCTGATCACCCGTCAGCGCTTCGACCAGCTGCTGCCGGGCCGGGTGGTGCGCCGGCTGGGGGCGGTGGTCGGCGCGACGCTGCTGCTCAGCTGCGGCGCGTACGTCGGGATCGGCTGGCTGGTGCGGGACCAGTACGAGCCGGACGCCACCTTCGGGCAGCTGGTGGCCGGCCTGCCCTCGGAGCTGCTGCCGCCGGCCTACAACGCGCTGGTGCCGGACTACCCGATCGCGGCGGGCGGGACGGCGCAGGCCACCCAGATCTGGTGCGGGGTGCTGTTCTGGGCGGTGGCGCTGACGGCGCTGCTGCTGGCCTTCCGCCGCCCGGTGGTGCACGTGGACGCCGAGGACGCGGCCCGGGCCCGGGAGCTGCTGACCAGGTACGGCGGTTCGACGCTGTCCTTCATCACCACCTGGGACGGCAACCACTACTGGTTCGACGAGCGGGGCGAGGCGGCGGTGGCGTACCGGGTGCTGGCCACCGTGGCGCTGACCACGGGCGACCCGTTCGGGGAGCCGGCGGCCCGGGAGCGGGCGGTGGCCGGGTTCGCCCGGTACTGCGACGAGCGCGGCTGGACCCCGTGCTTCTACAGCGTCACCCCGCAGGTCCAGCAGGAGGCCGAGCGGCTCGGCTGGCGCTCGCTCCAGGTGGCCGAGGACACCGTGGTGCCGCTGCCCGACCTGGCCTTCACCGGCAAGAAGTGGCAGGACATCAGGACCTCGCTGAACAAGGCCGCCAAACAGGGCATCACCGCCGAGTGGTGGAGCTGGGCGGACGCCCCGATCGCGGTGAAGGACCAGATCCGCTCGATCTCCGAGGAGTGGGTCTCGGACAAGGGCCTGCCCGAGATGGGCTTCACCCTCGGCGGGCTGGACGAGCTGGCCGACCCGGCGGTGCGGATCCTGGTCGCGGTGGACGGGGACCGCACCGTGCACGGGCTCACCAGCTGGATGCCGGTGTACCGGGACGGCGTGCCGGTCGGCTGGACGCTGGACTTCATGCGCCGCCGCTCGGAGGGCTTCCGGGGCGTGATGGAGTTCCTGATCGCCTCGGCCGCGCTGGGCTTCAAGGAGGAGGGCGCCGAGTGGCTCAGCCTGTCCGGCGCCCCGCTGGCCCGGGTCGAGCGGGGCGGGCAGCCGACGGCGCTGGACCGGCTGATGGACTGGCTGGGCCGGTCGATGGAGCCGGTGTACGGCTTCCGCTCGCTGCTGGCCTTCAAGGCGAAGTTCCAGCCCGAGTACCGCCCGATGTACATGGTGTACCCCGACCCGGCGGCGCTGGCCAGCATCAGCCGGGCGATCGGCAAGGCGTACCTGCCGCACCTGACGCCCGCTCAGGGGGTGCGCCTGATGCGCAAGCTCTCCTCCTGAGGCCCCGCCGGATCACCGGAGCAGCTCGGCCAGCGCCCGGTCGGCGTCCAGGTGGAGGTGCTCCTGGCCGGCCGCCACCAGGGCGTGGCTGCGCCACAGGAAGCGGCGCAGCTCCGGGGCGGGGAAGCGGACCAGTGCGGTGCCCTCGGGGGAGCGCAGCTCCACCAGGGTGTGCCGGGGGGAGGAGGGGCGGACGTGCACGTCGCCCTGGCCGCAGGGCTGGTCCACCCCGCCCGCGAGCAGCTCCCGGGCGAACACCCAGGTGATCTCCGGGACGCCGTCCGGGACGGGCTCGCCGTCCAGGGCGAACTCGGCGGGGAAGCCCATCCGCACGGCCAGCGGGTCGCAGGCCCGGTAGCGCAGGGTGACCCGGAGCGGGGCCGAGCGGTGCGCGCTGACGATGAGGTGGGCCTGGACGACCTGCTCGACGACGGACATGGGTGCCTCCCGGTGGCGGTGCGTGCGGACCCGTTCGTTCGGGGCCACACCGGTGAGACGGGTGGGGCGCCCGGGGCTTACGCGACTCGGGTGGGGGAAACGGGTGATCCGCGTCACAGGGCGGGGCTCCCCGGGAGGCCCCGGAAGGGGCCCGCGGAAGCCGCTGACCAGGGCCCCGGGGGCACCCGCGCGGCGCCCGTGTCGGGCCGCCCTCCCGGCCGGGCCCCGGTAGGCTAGGCGGGTTGTCCGACCGCCGTCCCACCGTGGATCGGGCCTGCCACAACGGCCCTGACCTGCGACGATCCCCCCTCGGAGACCGTGAGTACTGCCGCCAGCTCCGCCATGACCCCGCTCTTCTCGGACGCCCAGCCGCACACCGCGGCGAAGGCCGCCCACGCGGGCTCGCACCACCTGTCCCCGGCCTTCCCCAGCCGTGCCGCCTACGGCACCGCGGGCAAGCTCCGGGCCTGGCAGCAGGGTGCGCTGGACAAGTACGTCGAGAACCAGCCGCGGGACTTCCTCGCGGTCGCCACCCCCGGCGCCGGCAAGACCACCTTCGCCCTGACCCTGGCCTCGTACCTGCTGCACAACCACCTGGTGCAGCAGATCACCGTGGTCGCGCCGACCGAGCACCTGAAGAAGCAGTGGGCGGAGGCGGCCGGGCGGATAGGGATCAAGCTCGACCCGGCGTACTCCTCTGGCCCGCTGTCGAAGGAGTACCACGGCATCGTGGTCACCTACGCGGGCGTGGGCGTCAACCCGATGCTGCACCGCAACCGGACCGAGGCCCGCAAGACCCTGGTCATCATGGACGAGATCCACCACGCCGGTGACTCCAAGTCCTGGGGCGAGGCCTGCTTCGAGGCCTTCGAACCGGCCACCCGGCGCCTCGCGCTGACCGGGACGCCGTTCCGCTCCGACACCAACCCGATCCCCTTCGTCCAGTACGGCGTGGACACCGACGGCCTGCGCAAGTCGGTGGCCGACTACACCTACGGCTACGGGCACGCGCTGGCCGACCACGTCGTCCGCCCGGTGATCTTCCTGTCCTACAGCGGCAACATGCGCTGGCGGACCAAGTCCGGCGACGAGCTGGAGGCGCGGCTCGGCGAGCCGATGACCAAGGACCTGATCGCCCAGGCCTGGCGGACCGCGCTGGCCCCGCAGGGCGAGTGGATCCCGAGCGTGCTGCAGGCCGCCGACAAGCGCCTCAGCGAGGTCCGCAAGGCCATCCCGGACGCCGGCGGCCTGGTGATCGCCACCGACCAGAACGTGGCCCGGGCCTACGCAAAGATCCTGCGCGAGATCAGCGGGGAGAAGGTCACCCTGGTGCTCTCGGACGAGACCGAGGCCTCCCAGCGGATCTCCGACTACGCGGCCGGCACCTCGCGCTGGATGGTCGCGGTCCGGATGGTGTCCGAGGGCGTCGACGTGCCCCGGCTCTGCGTGGGGGTGTACGCCACCTCGATCTCCACCCCGCTGTTCTTCGCCCAGGCCGTCGGCCGCTTCGTGCGCGCCCGCAAGCGCGGCGAGACCGCCTCGGTCTTCCTCCCCACCGTGCCCACCCTGCTCGGCTTCGCCAACGAGATGGAGCTCCAGCGCGACCACGTGCTGGACCGTCCGAAGAAGGAGGGCGAGGGCCTCTTCGACGAGGAGGACCGGCTGCTCGCCGAGGCCGAGCGGGCCGACGACGGCCCGGACGGCGCGGGCGGCGACGAGTTCAGCTACGAGGCGATCGGCTCGGACGCGGTCTTCGACCGGGTGCTCTACAACTCCATGGAGTTCGGGATGCAGGCGCACCCGGGCAGCGAGGAGGAGGAGGACTACCTCGGCATCCCGGGCCTGCTGGAGCCGGACCAGGTGCAGATGCTGCTGCAGAAGCGCCAGACCCGGCAGATCCAGCGCTCCAAGGGCAAGCCGGCCGAGGAAGCCGACCTGCTCGAACTCCCGGCCGAGCAGCGTCCGGTGGTGACCCATCAGGAGCTGCGCGACCTGCGCAAGGAGCTGAACGGCCTGGTGGCCGCCTGGCACCACCGGACCAACCAGCCGCACGGCACCATCCACAACGAGCTGCGCCGCCAGTGCGGCGGTCCGCTCACCGCCCAGGCCACCGCCAACCAGCTGAAGGCCCGGATCGCCAAGGTCAAGGAGTGGGCCAACTGACGGCCCCCGTCCGGAGTCCGTTCACACCGTCCGTTCACACCGCCCGTGTCCGGACTCCGGAATTCCTTCGAACGCACGACTGATTTGCCCTTGGGAAATGGGCTTGATGTCCGCTTTTGGCGCGCGTTCGATAACGGATGTTGACCGAATTTTGGACAAGGCCTTCCGCTGTGCGGTCTCCGTTCACTACTTTCTCCCCACGCTCTCTCGAACGACCACCCGCGGTCGGGACGGGCGCACCGCAAGGCTGTGCGTTCGTCGAAGGAGCCGACGCACCGCCTCAGCGCGGAAAACCCCCACCTGCGCGCGACACCCCGGTCTCCGGCTCCGGTTCCCCCTGCCCGGAGCCAGGTGACCGCCGCAGAAAGGAATGCGCGTCGTGACTGCCGAGACCTCCCAGACCCTGGACCGTGGTGTCCGGGTCCTCAAGCTGCTCGCCGACTCCGAACGCGGCCTGACCGTGACCGAGTTGGCGGCACGGCTGGCCGTCAACCGGACCGTCGTCTACCGCCTGCTGGCCACCCTGGAGCAGCACGGACTGGTCCGTCGCGACATCGGCGGCCGGGCACGGGTCGGCCTCGGCGTGCTCCGGCTCGCGCACCGGGTCCACCCGCTGCTGCGCGAGGCCGCGCTGCCCGCGCTGCGCAGCCTGGCCGAGGACCTCGGCGCCACCGCCCACCTGACCCTGGTGGACGGCGCGGAGGCGCTCGCGGTCGCCGTGGTCGAGCCCAGCTGGACCGACTTCCACGTCGCCTACCGCACCGGCCTGCGCCACCCGCTGGACGAGAGCGCGGCCGGCCGCGCCATCCTGGAGGCCCGCAACTTCCCCGGCCAGCGCCGCCCCGACCAGGGCTTCGTGATCACCCGCGCCGAGGAGCAGTCCGGCGCCAGCGGCGCCGCCGCCGCGCTGATCGGCCTCAGCGGCATCGAGGGCAGCGTCGGCGTGGTGATGCTCAACGGCCTGGTGCCCGAGCGGGTCGGCCCGCGGGTGGTGGAGGCCGCCACCGAGGTGGCCGACGCCCTGCGCTGAACGCCCTGCGCCGACGGCCCGCCGCCGCTCGCGCCGCCCTGACGCCCCGCCACCGCACGTGCCGCCCTGACACCCCGCCGCCGAACGCCCGGCGGTGGGCCCGGCGGCGGAGGCGACCCCGTACGATCACGGTGTGTCCGATCTCGGTGTGCCCGACCAGAACCCGTCCCCGGCCCCCCGCGCCCGCCGGCTGCCCGGGCCGCGGGCCCGTGCGCTGACCCTGTGCGGGGTGCTGGTCGCGGCGCTGTTCGGGACGGCCGCCTTCGTGCCGCTGCCCTACACGCTCACCATGCCCGGCGACACCGCGGACGTGCTCGGCTCCTACCAGGACCGGCCGGTGCTGACCGTCACCGGGGCGCCGGTGCGGACCACCAGCGGGCAGCTGCGGATGGTGACCATCTCGGCCACCAACCCCGGCGAGCGGCTCAGCCTGGCCGAGGCGCTGAGCGCCTGGCTCGACCCGGACGAGGCCGTGCTGCCCTCCGAGGCCGTCTACCCGGACACGGACCCGGAGAAGGCCGAGCAGGTGACGGCCGAACAGATGACGGACTCCCAGGACAGCGCCACCACCGCCGCCCTGAACTACCTCAAGCTCTCGCCGGCCCAGGTCAAGGTGAAGGTCGACCTGGGCGCGGTCGGCGGGCCGAGCGCCGGGCAGCTGATCGCGCTCGGCATCGTGGACAAGCTGGCCGGTGACGGCAAGGGCGGTGACCTGACCGGGGGCCGCGTGGTCGCCGGCACCGGGACCATCGACGACCAGGGCAACGTCGGCGCGGTCGGCGGGGTGCCGCTGAAGACCCAGGCCGCGGCCCGGGACGGGGCGACCGTCTTCCTGGTCCCCAGGAGCGAGTGCTCCGAGGCCAAGGTGAACCTGCCGGCCGGGCTGCGGCTGGTGCCGGTGGAGACCCTGGCCGGATCCGTCGCCGCGCTCACCGCGCTGAACGAGGGCGGTGCGGTGCCCGCCTGCTGACGCGGGCACCCGTGGGTCCGCCCCGTGGTGTGGTGGAGGGCGGTTCCCGGGGAGGTCTTTTCCCGGGGGCGTCAGAGTCCGAAGGCCGCCGCCGCGAGGTCGTCCGTCAGGCGGGACCGCAGCTGGGCCGCGATCTGCGGTAAACGGTGCGCCTGGGCCATCGGCAGGGTGACGGAGAAGGCGGCCAGCCCGCTGCCCATCACGATCGGCACCGCCGCCCCGGCCGCCCCCAGGGCGAACTCCTGGTACTGCGTGATCGGCGCCGCCCGCTGCGGACCCTGCCGGGGCAGCAGCGGCAGCCGGGACGGGTCGCGCAGCGTGTACGGGGTGAACGGCACCATCGGGTACCGGGCCAGGTGGGCCCGCCGCTCCTCGGCCGACATCAGCGCCAGCAGCGTCTTGCCCGCCGAGGTGGCGTGCGCGCCCGCCCGGAACCCGGAGAGGTCCACCGTCGGCGCCCCGGGCGCGGCGTGCGAGGCGACCAGCACCACCTCGCCGCGCAGGTGGCGGGAGAGGTAGACGGCCGCGCCCAGTTCGTCGCTCAGGCGGCGCAGCATCCGCTCCAGGCGCCGTCGCCCGGCCGCCGGGCCCTCCTCCCGGCAGAGCCCGGCCACCGCGGGGCCGGTCAGGTACCGGCCCTCCAGGCGCTCCAGGTAGCGGTCGTGCACCAGCGTGCGGAGCAGGTGGTACGCGGTGCCGAGGGCCAGCCCGGTGTCCCGGGCCAGCTGCTTGGCGGTGGCGCCGCGCGGGTAGCGGGCCACCGCCTCCAGCAGGCGCAGCGCCCGCTGCGCGGAGGCGATCAGGGTCGGCGGCGGTTGGCGCTCCGGCGAGGAGCGCTCCGGCGACGGGCGGCCGGGCGGCGGGCGGTCGAATGACGGGGCGTCAAGTGACGGCAGGTCAGGTGACGGAAGGTCAGGGTTGCGGCGCTCAGGCGCCGGTGCGGGTGTCATGGAGTCGATCTTGACTCGCCTGCTCCCGGGCGGCCTGCTCGCGGGCGGTCTGTTCGCGTGCCGCCTGGTCGACCAGCGGCAGCACCCGGAACGGTACGGGATTCTCCAGCGCGATCGCGGTGGAGGCCCGGACGATCCCGTCGAAGCCCACCACCCGGTCGATCACCCGTTGGAGGTCGGCGTTCGAGCGGGCCACGATCCGCACCAGCATGTCGCCCTGCCCGGTGATGGTGTGCAGCTCCAGCACCTCCGGGACCGAGGTCAGGTGCGCCCGCACGTCCACCCCCTGGCCCTGGGAGATCTCCAGGGTGGCGAAGGCCGTCACCGGATAGCCGATCGCCGCCGGGTCCACCTGCGGGCCGAAGCCGCCGATCACGCCCCGGGACTGCAGGCGGTCGAGCCGGGCCTGCACGGTGCCGCGGGCCACCTGGAGGCGGCGGGAGCACTCCAGCACCCCGATCCTCGGCTCCTCGCTGAGGAGCCTGATCAGCTTGCCGTCGAGCTGGTCGATGGCGTCGTTCGGCGTCTGCACGGCTGCTGCTCCGTCCGTGGGTGGGGGTGGTGGGGCGGTGCCCGTGGGGGTGGGCAAACTGTCCAGCGGTGACCGCCATTCTCCGGCCCGGGGCGGCAGCTTGCCCAGGACCGGGAGCACCGGTTGCGTAACGTCGCCGCGGACGGGACGCTCCCTGCACCGCCCCGCGGAACGGGCCCCCACACCGGGCCGCGGGGCTCGGACCGGCCCACCGGGGAGGTACTCGTTGACCGACGTCTCCACCGCACCGCACGTCCTCCACCCGGACGGGCCCGGGCCGCTCGCGGCGCTGCGCACCGACGCCGTCTACGCCGTCCGGGACGCCCGCCTCGCCGCCCGCCACTACGCCGTCTCGCTCGCCATGCGCTGCACCGCGTGGGCCGGTCCGGACACCGGCTGCCCCTCGGTGCTCTCCTACGTCCTGGAGTCCGGACCGACCCGGCTGGTCGTCAGCTCCGCGCTGGCACCGGGGAGTTCGCACGCCCGGCGGATCGCCGAGCACGTCGAGCGGCACGGGGACTCGCTGCTGGACCTGGTGATCGAAGTGCCGGACGCCTACGCCGCGTACGACTACGCGGTGGACCGGGGCGCCCGCTCGGTCACCGAGCCGTTCGAACTCGGCGACCGCTACGGCACCGCCGTCCTCGCCGTGCTCGGCACCCCCGGCCCGGCCCGCCACCTGCTCGCCGACCGCACCGCCTACCCGGGCCCGTACCTGCCGGGCTACCGCCCCGCCCCGGCGCACCTGCTGCAGCACTAGCCGACGCGCCGCCCAGGCCGCCCGGAGCGCAGCCAGGGGCGCGAGGAACTGCGCGAATCGGAAGGCACCGACCCGTGTGCCGGGTACGGAGAACCACCTGCAAGTGGGTGCCCGTACCCGGCACACGGGTGTCCTGCTTCCGCCGCGCGCAGTTCCCCGCGCCCCTGGCCGGAGGCCGGCTCAGCGGCGGCGGCGCGCCGGGCGGGGGACGGTCGGCCTGGTCTCCAGGCGCAGGCGCAGTTCGGCTCCGCCGAGGCCGGCCGAGCGGCCCAGCGCCAGATCGCCCCCGGTGGTCTCGGCCAGCTTGCGGACGATGTCCAGTCCGAGCCCGGTCGAGCCCTCGCCGCCCTGCCCCTCGCCGCGGCGCAGCGCCGCCTCCGGGTCGGCGAAGCCGACCCCCGCGTCGCCGACCAGCACGATCACCGAGCCCTCGGTGACCAGCACGTCCACCGAGAAGGCGGTTCCCATCGGGGTGTGCCGGAAGACGTTGCCGAGCAGGGCGTCCACCGCCGCCGCCAGGTCGCCGCGCTGCACCGGCACCGGTGCGGCGCCCTCCGCTCCGGCCAGCTGCCAGCGGCGCCCCTCGTCCTCGGCCAGCGCGGACCAGAAGCCGACCCGTTCGCGGATCACCTCGGCCGCGTCGCAGCCGATCGCCACCTGCGGCACGTCCTCGGGGGAGCGCCGGGCGGCCCGGATGATCTGGTCCACCTCGCGCTCCAGCTGGGCCACCGCGTGCCGGGCCGCGTCCGCCGCGTCGCCGCTGCCCAGCGACGCGGTGTTCAGCCGGAGCACGGTCAGCGGGGTGCGCAGCCGGTGCGACAGGTCGGCCGCCAACTCCCTTTCGGCGGCGAGCAGATGGACCACCCGGTCGGCCATCGCGTTGAACGCGTGGGCCGCCTCCCGGAGCTCGTTCGGCAGGCCCTCGGACTCCCGGCCGTCCACCGGCACCCGGACGGCCAGGTTGCCGCTCCCGAGCGAACGGGCGGCGGCCGCCAGCCGACGGGAGGAGCCGACGATCCGGGAGCCCATCCGGTCCGCCACCAGCACCGAGATCGCCACCAGGCCGACCGCCACCCCCGAGAGCACCAGCCAGGCGGTGACCACCCCGTGCCCGAGCTCCTCCTCGGCCACGAACACCTCGACCACCGCGACCCGACTGCCGCTCACCGCCACCGACTTGAGCAGCACGAAGCCGCCCGGAGCCGCGGCCACGAAGGACCGGCCCTGCCCGGAGCGGCCCTGGCCGGCCGCCTCCGCCACCGAGGACTGCGCGGCCCGGCTGTGGCCGACCACCGTGCCCGGGCCGAACCCGGTGACCGGCAGGTGCACCGCGACCCGCTCCTGGGTGGCCGAGTCGGTGGAGGCCAACGCCCTTGCGATGGCGTCCTGTTCGGTGGTGATGGCCAGGGCCGGGCCGAGCGCGGCGGCCTGCCGCTCGGCGGCGGCGAAGGCGCGGTCCCGCGCGGTCTGCTGGACCATCAGGCCCAGCGGGATCAGGAAGGCCAGCGCGACCATGGTGGTCCCGGCCACCGCTGCCCTGACGAGTGCCCAGCGCAGCGAGTGGCCGCCCCCGCCGACCCGGTCGCGCCGCCTCACGTCGCTTCCCCGCCGTCCGGCGCCGGAGCGGCGGGCGCCTCCAGGCGGACCCCGACGCCGCGCACCGTGTGCAGGTAGCGCGGCTTGGAGGCGGTCTCGCCGAGCTTGCGGCGCAGCCAGGACAGGTGCACGTCGATGGTCTGGTCCCCGCCGTAGGTCTGGCGCCAGACCTCGGCCAGGATCTCCTTGCGCGGCACCACCACCCCGGGCCTGGCCGCCAGGAAGGCCAGCAGGTCGAACTCACGCCGGGTCAGGTCCAGCGGCCGGGCGTCCAGCAGGGCCTCCCGGCGCTGCACGTCGATCGCCAGTCCGCCGACCCGCAGCACCCGCCCGGCCGGGGCGCTGCCACCGCCGAAGCGGCGCAGCACCGCCGCCATCCGGGCCGTCAGGTGCTCGACGGAGAAAGGTTTCACCAGGTAGTCGTCGGCGCCGTCGTTGAGCAGCCGGACGATCTCCGCCTCGTCGTCCCGGGCGGTGGAGATGATCACCGGGACGTCGGTCAGCCCTCTGATCATCTTCAGCGCCTCGGAGCCGTCCAGGTCCGGCAGACCGAGGTCCAGGATCACCAGGTCGCACCCGACCTGGGCCACCTCGCGGAGCGCCTCCAGCGCGGTGCCGACGCTCCTGACCGCGTGGCCGGAATCGGCCAGGTGCCGGATCAGGGCGGAGCGTACGAAGGGGTCGTCCTCGACCACGAGCACTGTTGCCATGGGGCCGCAGGCTAGTCCATCCCGGAGCAGTGGTCTGTACCTCGGTCGGTCTGGCAGGAGTGCCGGACGGCCGCTCCCTGCCACCTCGGTGTCATTTGTGCAACTTCCCTGCCGATTCCCTGACCTGCACGCCAGCCGGTCGCGGCGGTACGGCAGGATGTGGACGCGATGCGGAACGGACTCGTACAACTCGGCGCCTGGACGGCTGCCACCGGGGCGGCGGTGGCGCTGTCCTGGTTCGGCGTGCACGCGGTGCTGGCCGAGACGGCCTTCGAACAGCCCTCCGCCCTCCAGCTCCCCACCTCGGCCGCCCACCCCTCGTCCGACGCACCGTCAACCCCCGCCCCGCCCACCGCCGTCGAACCGTCCCCGAGCGCCTCGCCGACCCCCTCCGCCACCCCGCTCGCCCCCACCAGCCCGGCCCCCGGCCGCACCCCGGCGAAGAAGCCCGCCGCCCCCGGCAGCGCCGCCGCGTCGGCCCCCGGCAGCGCGGCCGCGGTCTCCTCGGTCAAGAGCTACCGCGTCCCCGGCGGCCGGGTCGCGCTCGACATGCAGCCCACCACCGCCGAACTGGTCTCGGCCACACCGGACCAGGACTGGCAGATGCAGATCTGGCAGGGCGACAAGTGGCTCCGCGTCGACTTCACCAAGGACGGCGCCACCAACTCCGTCTTCGCCACCTGGAACGGCCACCACCCGGACGTCCAGACCGTCGTCCGCTGACCCCCTGCCGGGGGCGCGTGCACGGTTCGGCGCGTGGCGTCGGCCGGGGTGATTGCACCAGGGGCGCGGGGAACGCAGGTGGTGATCCCGGGGGCGCGAGGAACTGCGCGAGTCGGAAGGCGGACCAGTGCCAGGTCGGGGCAGGCGAGCCAGTTGCACGTGGTGCCGTTCCCCCGCGCGCAGTTCCTCGCGCCCCCGGGGTGACCACTTTCGCCGCGCCCCCACCGCTCTTCCTTAACGGCGCCGTAAGGGAGGTGTTCGGCTGGCTGAGGGACGGCTTCCGGCCGGTCCGGCCGGGCTAGCGTCTGGCGGGTCCGGAGGCGTGGGGCTTCCGGTGACGCCGGAGGTAGCGAGCAGATGAGCCAGCCCACCCGCCGTTCGGGACACCGCCGCCGCAGCCGCAAGGGGCCGGTGGCCTTCGCGGCCGCCCTGGCCACCGTGCTCGCCGCCGGAGCCGCCGTCACCTTCGCCACCTCGGCCGGCGCGGCCAGCCTCGGCGCCGTCTACAGCCGGACCAGCACCTGGGAGTCCGGTTACACCGGCCAGTACCTGGTGACCAACCCGGGCAGTGCGGCGATCGACGACTGGACGCTCGGCTTCGACCTCCCCGACGGGGCCCGGATCGACTCGCTGTGGAACGCCACCTTCAGCGCCACCGGCCGGCACGTCACCGTGAAGGCCCAGTCCTGGAACAAGCGGATCGAGCCGGGGAAGACCGTCGAGGTCGGCTTCGTGGTCCAGGGCAGCGGCGGGGCCCAGGCCGAGCCGGCCAACTGCACCGTCAACGACTCCCCGTGCAAGGGCGGCAGCACCCCGCCGCCCACCCCCTCCGGCCGCCCGAGCACCACGCCGACCGCCTCCACCTCTCCGTCCGCGTCCGCCTCTGCCTCCGCGTCCGCGTCCGCGACGGCCACGGTCAAGCCGACCCCGACCGTGACGCCCAGTCAGACCCCGTCCCCGACCGGCACCACCGCCCCGCCGGTGACGACGGCTCACTTCGCCCCGTACGTGGACACCTCCCTCTGGCCCCCGTTCGACCTGGTGGCCACCGCCAAGGCCGGCGGCGTGAAGGACTTCAACCTCGCCTTCGTCGTCTCCGGCGGCGGCTGCACCCCCAAGTGGGGCGGCGTCAGTGACCTCGCCGCTGACCCGGTGGCGGCCCAGATCGGTGCGCTGCGCGCGATCGGCGGCGACGTCCGGGCCTCCTTCGGCGGCGCCAACGGCAGTGAGCTCGCCACCGCCTGCACCTCGGTGGCGGACCTCACCGCCGCCTACCAGAAGACCGTGGACGCCTACGCCCTCACCAAGGTCGACTTCGACGTGGAGGGCGGTGCGCTCGGTGACACCGCGGCCAACACCCGCCGTGCCCAGGCCATCGCCCAGCTCCAGAAGAACGCCGCCGCCAAGGGCCGCCCGCTGGACGTCTCCTTCACCCTCCCGGTGCTGCCCAGCGGTCTCACCCAGGACGGCGTGAACCTGGTCGCCAACGCCAAGGCCGCCGGGGTGGCGATCGGCGCGGTGAACGTGATGGCGATGGACTACGGCGCCGGCGCGGCCCCGAACCCGCAGGGCCGGATGGGCAAGTACGCGATCGACGCCGCCACCGCGACCCAGGCCCAGCTGAAGTCGGTGCTCGGCCTGTCCGACGCGGCGGCCTGGTCCAAGGTCGCGGTCACCCCGATGATCGGTGTGAACGACGTCTCCACCGAGGTCTTCACCGTGGCCGACGCCACCGAGCTGGCCGCGTTCGCCAAGGGCAAGCACCTGGCCTGGCTCTCGATGTGGTCCGGCACCCGCGACAAGGCCTGCCCGGGCGGGCCGAAGCAGGCCGCCGACGCGACCTGCAGCAGCATCGCCCAGCAGCCGCTGGACTTCACCCGGGCCCTCGGCGCCTACACCGGCTGACGCTCCGTCCGTCCCGCGCGGCCGGGGGCTCCTGACCTCACGGGGGGTCAGGAGCCCCCGGCCGTGCTCGACGGCCCCGGCCGCTCGCCGGGCCGCCTGCCCGACCGCCTGCCCAACGTCTGCCCGGCCGCTCGCCGGGCCGTGGCCGCGGACCGTCGGGTAAGGTCGCAAGCTGGTCGACCGGCGGACGGAGCGGAACGTGACAACGGCGCAGGAACAGCGCGAGGCCCCGGAACGGGCGCCTTCCCCGTCACCCGCCCGTACCCTCCGGGCCACCCCGCAGGCCGTCCGGGAGGCGGTCAAGGAAGCACCCAGGCGGCTCATGGTGACCGCTTCGGTGGTCGCCGTCCTCTCCCTGCTGGTCTACGCGGTGCTGCGGCACTTCGTCGGCACCTCGATGGTGGACATGATCGTCTACCGGGCCGAGGGGGCCGCCGTGGCCAACGGCACCGACCTCTACGCCCTGCGGGTGACGGAGTGGAACCTGCCGGCCACCTACCCGCCGTTCGCCGCGATGCTCTTCGTGCCGACCACCTGGTTCGGCGTCCCGTTCCTCCGAGTGGCGATCACCCTCGGGAACGTCGCGCTGCTCGGCCTGCTGGCCCACCTCTCCTTCAAGCTGGTCGGCTGGCCGCGCAAGGAGCTGCGCCCGGTCGGCGTGGTGCTGGTGGCCGGGCTCGGCGTCTGGCTGGAGCCGGTCTTCACCACCCTGCGGTACGGCCAGATCAACCTGGCCCTGGCCTGCCTGATCCTCTGGGACCTCACCCGGCCCGACGGCCACCGCTCCAAGGGCCTGGCCATCGGCATCGCCGCCGGGATCAAGCTCACCCCCGGCCTGTTCGCGGTCTACCTGCTGATCACCGGCCGGATCAGGGCCGCCTTCGTGGCGGGCTTCACCTTCCTCGGCACCTTCCTGATCGGCGCCCTGGTGCTGCCGGACGCCACCTGGGGCTTCTGGACCAAGTACCTCTACGACTCCTCCCGGGTCGGCAAGACCGAGATCGTCGACAACCAGTCCGTGCGCGGCGCCGTCGCCCGCCTGCTGCACACCGCCGAACCGGGCACCGTGGCCACCCTGGCCGGGGCCGTGGTCGCGGTGGCGGGTCTGGCCACCGCGGCCTGGGCCTACCGCAGCGCGCGCTGGGCCCCCCGGGCCGAGGCCTGGGGCGTCTGCTGCGCCGCCGTCACGGCCGTGCTGATCTCGCCGATCAGCTGGACCCACCACTGGGTCTGGTGCGTCCCGGTGCTGGTGCTGCTGGCCGCCGAGGCCGCGCACGAGCGCTCCCGCCCGGCCCTGGTCCGGCGGCTGCGGTGGCGGCCGATCTTCGGCGCCACCCTGCTCGCCTTCGTGTCCTTCGGCATGTGGCTCGTCCCGCACAAGGGCGACCTCGACCTGCACCTGTCGCCGATCGCCCAGCTCCCGGCAGCGGTCTACCCGCTGGTCGGCCTCTGCTTCCTGCTGACCGCCGCACTCCGGGTCCGCTCCCGGCGCCGCTTCGCCGGGGCGCCGCTGGTCAGCCTGCCGACCCAGCGCAGGGCACCCGAAGGGGCCGGCGCACCGCGACGGTGAGCTGACGCTCCCTCATCCGGGGGTGGGGGCGGCGCGCTCCGCTGACGGAGCGTCGGCCGGCCCCCACGCCCGGCCGCATGCTCCCCGGCGTGCACCACGAAGGCCCACGCCGCACCACCGGACGCGCGCCCGTGCCCGCGCCCGTTTCTGCTTCCAGCTCTGCTCCTGCTCCTGCTCGGGCTCCCGCCTCCGCCGAGCGGGGGTCCTCCGCCGTCCGGCGGCGTCACGCGAGCAGCTCGGCCAGCGAGTGGTCCAGGTCCAGTGCCGCCAGCTCCGCGCCCGGCGGCACCAGCCGGTGGGCGCGCTCCAGCCAGGCCGCGACGGCCGGCAGCGGCGCCTCCAGCAGCGCGTCCCCGGCCGGGGAGCTGAGCGCCATGCAGAGCACGCTGCGCCGCCCGGAGCGGGTCGGCCAGATCCGCACGTCCCCCTGCCCGCACGGCCTGAACGTGCCCTCCACCAGCAGCTCCCGGGCGAACACCCAGGTCACCGGCGTGCCGGTGTCCAGGTGGAAGGTGATGTGGACGGCGTACGGGTCGTGGCTGCCGTACGACAGCCGGGCCGGGACGGGGACGCTGCGCTCGGGGGAGAGCACCAGGTTCAGTTCGAGCTCGTGCTCGACCACGCTCGTGGACCGTTCCATGACGGGTTCCTCTCGGTGTCCGCGGGGTCCGCTCTCGAACCCCTCCACCGGAGGAGAGCGGGGCGCGGCGAAGGTCTTACACACATTCGGCGCACGTTCCGGGATTCACCAACTGCCCGCCGCGACGGCGCCGAGGCACTACCCTTTGTGACTGCTCGACGACTGTCCGACCGCGACCGGCTGGTGACGGTGCGTCGCCCCACGGTGCTGCCAGGAGAGAAGACCCCATGACGGAACGCCCCTTCGCAACTCACCAGGGCGAACCGGGGGCGCTGGCCGCAGCCGCGCCCGCCCCGCTGCCGGGCTACTACCCGGACCCCTCCGTCCCCGGCTTCGTCCGCTACTGGGGCGGTGCCTCCTGGGTGCCCGGCACCAGCCGTCCGGCCCCGGTGGCCGGCGAACACCTGGCGCCGCCCCGCGGCGTCGCCCAGCGGCCCGCCAACCTGGCCGCCGCCGCCCCGCCGCCACCGGTCCTGCCCTCGCCCTCTCCCGCCCCGGCTCCCGGTTTCGGCGGCGCCTTCGCGGGGGGCGCTCCGCCGGTGCGGGCGGACGAGACCGGCCCGGTGTTCTTCGACGAGACCTCGGGCGGCGCGTCCTTCGTGATGGCGCCGTTCGCCGCCGAGGCCGTCGCACCGCCGGTCCGGCCGCTCCCCCCGACCCCGTCTCCGGCAGTGGCCGCGAACCCCGCCCCGGCCCCGGTGGCGGCCGGGTGGAAGGCCACCCAGTCGCGGCCGGCCGAGCGGATCTCCTGGGGCGCCCCGGCGGTCACCACCCCCGAACCGGTGCCGACCGCGTCCGCCACCGTCGTGACACCCGCGCCCGTGCCCGTGCCCGCACCTGTGCCCGCGCCCGTGCCCGTGTCGGCTCCCGCGCCGGAGCCCGTGGCCCCGGGAGCGGGGGTCGCGGCCCGAGCGGACGGCGGTCGCGGAGCCCGTCGCCCCGAAGGCGGGGGGCGCCGTCCCCGCCGCCCGGCGGAAGCCGGTCACGTCCGCCTCCGGGTCCGCCTCCGGGTCCGCCACCGGGTCCGCCTCCGGATCCACGTCCGGGTCCACCTCCGGCCCCTCGCCCGCCGCTGCCGCCGCGCGCCGCCGGGGCCCGGCAGCCGCCCGCAGGCCCGCCGCGCCCGTCCCGGCCGGTCTCGGCCGCCGCCTGACGGCCCGTCTGGTCGACGGCCTGGTGCTCGTGCTGGTGGCCGTGGCGGCCGGGGTGCCGATGGTCCGCTCGATCTCCGTCCACCTGGACCAGAAGCTCGGCGAGGCCGCGCAGGCCAGCCGGGCCAACAGCGGTGCCCAGGTGCAGGTCTGGCTGGTCGACGGCACCGTGCTCGGCCGGGCCGGGGTGCTGCTGGGCGTGGTGCTGCTGGCCGCACTGCTCTACGAGGTGCTCCCGGTGGCCCGCACCGGCCAGACCTTCGGCAAGCGGCTGGCCGGGATCAGGGTGGTCGACGCGGAACGTCCCGGTGCCGCGCCCTCCTTCGGTCGTTCGGCACTGCGCTGGGTGGTGCGGCAGGCGGCGCTGCTCTCGGTGTTCGGCCTGCTGGCCCCGGTCCTGGACCGGAAGGGCCGACGGGCCTGGCAGGACCGGGCGGCCGGTACCCGGGTGGTCCGGTCCTGACCCTGACCACTCGTCAGGTAGGCAAAACGGACCAAATATCCCAACGCTGCCGTAATCAGGGTGTTCTACTCGGGTCATGAGCACCCATGACCCCTCGTCAGGATCCGAACCGGAGGGGGGCGACCGGCCCTCCTTCGACAAGCAACCCCCGCCGTCCGGTACGCCGTCCGGTGCGCCGGCCGACCCGTACGGCAGCCCGCCGCCCCCGGCCGACCCCTACGGCAGCGGCAGCCCGTACAACGGGGCGCCCGGCGCCCACGGTTCGCCCTACGGGGCGGCGCCGCCCCCGCCGCCGCCCGGCTACGGCCAGGACCCGTACGGCCAGTCCCCGTACGGTCAGGCCCCCTACGGTGGTCAGTACGGTGTGGGCGCCGGCCCGGTGCCCGGGATGCCGCCGCTCGGCGGCTGGGGCGCCCGGATCGGTGCGCGGGTGATCGACTACCTGATCGTCCAGGTGGTGGCCGTGGTGATCGCCGCCCCGTTCGCCGACCTCGGCTCGCGCAACGGCTGGCTCAGCACCTTCTGGGTCACCTACGTCCTCTACCTGATCTACGAGGGCGTCATGCTCAGCCGGGACGGCCAGACCGTCGGGAAGAAGGTGACCAAGGTCCGGGTCGCGATGCTCGTCGACGGCAGCCCCCCGACCGCCGCCGCGGCCTGGAGCCGGGCGGCCACCTTCGCCGCCCCCGCACTGATCTGCTGCGGCCAGCTGTGGTGGGTGGTCGACGGCCTGTTCGGCGTCTTCGACAAGCCCTACCGCCAGGCGATCCACGACAAGGCGGCCAAGACCGTGGTGGTCAGCACCGCCTGACGCACCCTCGGACCCGCACGCTCGGACCCGCGCGCTCGGACCCGCCCCGTACGGCCGCCGCTCCCGCGGCCCTGCCGTACGGGGCGTCCGTACGTCCGGCCCGGATCAGCGGTGGGCGGCGTACTCCCGGGCCGGCGCGCTCTGCGGCGCCCCGACCGACGCGATCCGGCGCCGCCGATCGGCCCCGGTCACCAGCAGAGCGGTCGTCAGGGTGCCGAGCGCGACGGCGAACCCGACCAGCACCGCGATCTCGAACACCCCCCTCGACCCGGAGACGGCGAGCAGGACGGCGGCCGCGACCACCACGGTCAGGACGCCGGTGCTGAGGTGAGCCAGGGTGGGACGAGACATGACGGACCGTCCTTCGCGTACGGGGGAGGGGAGGGTGCGGAGCGGGGGAAGCCTTGCCTTACCTGTCCAAGGTCTACCCACCCCCGGTCCCGGACAAGTACCTTTCCCGTCCCCTTCCCTCCGGGGCCCCGCAGGCTGGATACGGTGGCACCCGACCGCTCGAACACCCCGGGGGAACCGTGCCCGTGCCACCGTCCTCGTCCCACCCGTCCACCACCCCCGAGGGCTGGCCGCGCACCGAGGAGGAGGCCGTCGCGGAACAGCTGCGACTGCGCCCGCTGATCGACCCGACCGGCCCCGAACCGGCCCCCGACGCCCTGGTCGCCGGCGTGGACGTCGCCTACGACGACGAACGCGACCTGGTGGTCGCCGCCGCCGTCCTGCTCTCCCTCCCCACCCTCACCGTGGTCGAGGAGACCACCGCCACCGGCCGGATCTCCTTCCCCTACGTCCCCGGCCTGCTCGCCTTCCGCGAACTCCCCACCGTCCTCGACGCCCTGGCCTCCCTCCGCACCCGCCCCGACCTCGTCGTCTGCGACGGCTACGGCCTCGCCCACCCCCGCCGCCTCGGCCTCGCCACCCACCTCGGCCTCCTCACCGACCTCCCCACCCTCGGCGTCGCCAAGACCCCCTTCACCTTCACCCACACCCCACCCGCCCCCACCCGAGGCGCCACCACCCCTCTCCTCGACCCCACCACCGGCGAACAGGTCGGCGCCGCCCTCCGCACCCGCCCCGACGTCAAACCCGTCTTCGTCTCCACCGGCCACCGCATCGGCCTCCCCGAATCCCTCGCCACCGTCGTCCGCCTCACCCCCACCTACCGCCTCCCCGAAACGACCCGCCGCGCCGACTCCCTCTGCCGCCGCGCCCTCTCCACCGCCCTCGCCCGCCCCGTGTACTGATTCCGTCCCAATCCCCGACGGTGCGTCACGTCACCCTCCGGCCCGGGCATCCCATGTGTTAGACATGAGGGTTGAGGGGGCGGTCGCCACGGACCCGTCGCCCACGAAACACCTGACATCGAGTCACACAAACCAGTCCCAGCACTGGCTCCACGGGGGAGGACAGTCGTGAGTACGGGCAAGGGCTACCGCGTCGAAGTGGACAGCCTGCGGGCCTTCGCTACCCAGGTACGCGGCCTACTGGACGAGTTCCAATCACGAGCGGACGGCACCCGCACCCACGGCCAGACCGGCGTGGCCAACAGTGCGTTCGGCAGCTTCGCCGAGGCGAACGCGCTGCGCGAGAAGTACGAAGCCACGCGTGATGGGTTGCGGGACGTCCTGGGTTTGCTCCAGGACGCCATCGACGATGCGCAGCGCAAGGCGGACCTCACGGCTTCGAACTACGAGGAGCAGGAGTCGGAGACCGCGCGCCATCTGAAGGTGAACTCCGACGGATGGTCGGTCGGTTCGGGCTCCACGACACGGCCTGCGAGCTATCACTCCCCGCAGAGCCCGTCCTCTGGTCCGACGCCGAGGGCGCAGGCTCCTGGGGCGACCCCGACTGGAAGTGGAGGACCCCAGTCGACATGGTGACGAATTCGAAGCTCCGGGGCAGTGATCACCAGCCGACAGGGGGTACCGGCTCATGAACGAACACACCAATTTCGACGGCTACAGCCACTCCGAACTTCGTCGCATGGTTGGCTCCATGGACTCGGGCGGTGTGATGGCCGCGGCAGATCCGTGGCGCCGGGCCACCGTGGCGCTGAAGCAGATCCACAATGCCCTCGTCACCTCGACGGGTGACGCCACCACCTCGTGGGAGGGTGAAACCAGTACCGCCTTCGAGGCCAAGATGACGACGCTGGCCAATCAGGTCAGGTACGTCGCGGCCTACACCAACGATGCCGCCCTCACGCTCGAGATGATGTCCGAGGCAATCGCCGAGGCGAAGAGCACGATGCCGGAGGAGCCGAGCTTCTGGTCCAAGGCGGCTGACGCTGTCGGTGACACCGCTTCCGCTGCGATGGGCAGCGACGACGAGGACACCAAGACCGCCGTTACGGACGAGAAGAAGGCTCAAGCGGTGGCGGTGATGAATCTGCTGGCCACTCGCTATCGGGCCGCCACCAATTACCTCAAGCCGCCTCCCGCGCGTATCGACGACATGGTCGAGACGGTCTCGTCCGACTCGATGGGTACGGCTGCCTTCAGCGCCATGATCATGGGTGGCGGTGTGGGCTTCGCGAGTGGCAAGAGCTCGGGCTCTACCGTGCTCGGGGCCAGGTCCGGCGCACCCGCCACCGGTCAGGCAGGGGTCAAGTCGCCGAAGAGCGTCCAGCCCAGCCGTCCGACTGATCCGGGGATCAAGGGCGGGACCGCGAATCCGATCCCCAAGTCACCGTCTCCCACTCCGTACGGTCCGGGCACCGGAATTGACGGTGTGACGACTGCTCCCAAGCCGGGTACTTCGAGCCCCAGCAGTCCGGTCATCTCAGGGACCGGTACCGGTGGTAGCGGTACCGGCGCCTCGTCCTCCTCCGGGCCCGGTGGTGGCAGCACCCTTGGTGGCGCTCACATTGGTGGCACAAAGAGCGGTGGCGGCCAGTTCGGTGATTCCGCTCGTGGTGTCGGCGGTGGTCTCGGTCGTGGAGCCGGTGGCGCCAGCCGTGGGGGCAGTGCCTTTGGCGCGGGTGGAATGCAGGGCGGAGGCGGGTCTGCCGGCGGCCTGGGTGGCGGCTCCGGTCTCGGCGGCGGACGGGCCGGCCGAGCCGGAGCTGGTGCCGGCCGGATGGGTGGCGGCACGGTCGGCGGTGCGGCAGGCAGCGGTGCCGGTGGCCGTGGCGCGTTCACCGAGGGCGGGTCCGGCCTCGGCCGGAGTCGTGGCGGTCAGGCTGGTGGCCAGGGCGCAGCGGGTCAAGGCGGCGGCGCCGTGCACGGTGCAAACCAGGCGGCCAAGAAGAAGGACCAGAAGGACAAGAGGCGCCCGGACTACCTCGTCGAGGACGAGGAGACATGGGCCACCGGCAAACCGTCCAATCCCAACGTGGTGGACTGACGGAGTTTCACGGGCGGGCGTCATCAGCTTGACGCCCGCCGCGAAGCGCGGCACGGACGATTTCAGCGAGCGGAGTGGCGAGTCTTGAGGTTCAGTCGGAAGGTTCGAGGAGCAGCTGCGCTCGTTGCCGGATCCGTGCTCTGGGGTGCTGCCACGATTCCGGCGGCCGCGGACAACATTCGCGAGGCTCAGTGGCCCATCCTGAAGTTCGGAGCCGCCGACAAGGTGTGGCCGATCAGCCAGGGGGAGAACGTCGTCGTCGCCGTCATCGACACCGGTGTCCTGCCGGATCATGCGGATCTGGTTGGCCAAGTGCTTCCCGGCGCCGACTTCACGGGTAAGCAGGGGGATGGCCGGATCGATGTCGACGGTCACGGCACGGGCATGGCCAGTTTGATCGCGGGCCATGGGCACGGCAATCAGGACGGCATCATCGGCTTGGCTCCGAAGGCGAAGATCCTGCCGGTCAGGATCAACCTGAGCGGTGGCGATCAACTTGTCACGGCGCAGAACGATGAGGTGGCGAAGGCCATCCGATACGCGGTGGACAACGGGGCTAAGGTCATCAACATGTCCTTCACCAGCGCTGCCGGGGAGGAAGGCCGCGAGGCCATCAAGTACGCCATCGACAAGGATGTTGTCCTGGTTGCGGGCAGCGGGAACGCCGGTAACCACGGCGGGACCGTGAGCCAGCCGGCTTCGATTCCAGGAGTCGTGGCGGTGGGTGCGGTGGACCAGGACGGGAACGTCTGGGAGAAGTCCAACCGGGGCCCCGAGCTCACGCTGGTTGCGCCAGGTGTCGACATTTACTCGGCCGGGCCGAAGGCAAAGGCACCCGGTGACTACCGTCGGGCGAACGGTACGTCGGACTCAACTGCCTTCGTGTCGGCCATCGCCGCACTGGTGCGCTCCAAGTACCCGAACCTGTCGGCGGGGCAGGTCATCAATCGGATGATCAAGTCCGCAGTTGTCCCGGACGGTCAGAAGCTCCCGAACGACAGCTACGGGTACGGGATCGCTTCACCGCAGAGGGCTCTTGCCCCTAACCCCGAGGTGGACAACGGGCCGAAGGAGAATCCGCTCCTCGCTCGAGGTAGCGCGAACTCCACCGCAGTCCCCTCGACACCTGCCTCCGCGCCCGCCACCGGTGGGGCGAAGGAGGGCCAGACGGCGGCTCCGGTGGGGGAGAAGAAGGACGACGGTGGGATCCCGGTGTTCGTGTGGGGGGTCGTCGGGGTGTTGGCCGTGGTGGTGGTCGGTGGGGTGATCGTGCTGGCTCGCCGTCGTGGTGGTGGCGGCGGTGGGGGGCAGCCGCCGCAGCCTCCGTACGGGGGTGGGCAGCAGTATCCGCAGCAGTACCCGCCGCAGCAGCAGTACCAGCAGTATCCGCAGCCGCCGCAGCCGGGCCAGGGCTACCCGCCCCCGCCCCCGCCGCAGCAGGGTGGCGGCGGCAACCCGTACCGCTGACACGCCCACGAACGGCGCACAATCCGAGCACGGCGAACGGCCCTTCGGGTACTGATGACCAGTCAAGTCGTCAGTAGACCGAAGGGCCGTTCCATGTTCCGGGTGTTCGCCAGTTCCTCCTCCGCCCCCGCCTCGCGCCGCCGGCTCCCCGCCGTGCTGCTCGCCGCTGGCCTGGCGGCCGCCACCTTCGGGGGTGCCGCCGCCGCGTCCGCGTCGGAGAACCACGGCCCGGCCAACGCCGAGGAGGCGAAGGTCTGTTCGGACCTGTTGGGCTGGGCGCAGGGGATCGTGGGGCTGCCGGCGACTTCGGTGGATGCCAGCTGTACCGTCCGTCAGGGCTGAGCGGCGGAGGGGGTGGTGGCCGCCCGCCATTCGGGGGCGAGGGCGGCCATCAGCAGGATGTCGTGGCGGGTGCCGTCCCAGACGTGGGCGTCGCGGAGGCGGCCTTCGGGGAGGAAGCCGGCCTTGAGGTAGGCGGCCCGGGCGCGGGGGTTGTAGGAGAAGACCTCCAGGTGGACGCGGTGCAGGCCGATGGCGTCGAAGGCGTGGGAGAGCAGGAGCCGGGTGGCTTCGGTGCCGAGGCCGCGGCCGGCGACGGCGGGGTCGAGGGCGATCCGGTAGGAGGCGGATTCGGTGGGGCGGTCGAGTTCGTTGAGGGCGAGTTCGCCGAGGTAGGCGCCGGTGCGGAGGTCTTCGACGGCCAGGTCGAGGCGGTCGGGCTGGTCGGCGCGGGTGGCGCACCAGTCGTCGATCTCGGCGCGGGTGAACTGCTTGGTGGTGCCGGTGAGCCGGAGCAGTTCCGGGTCCTGGAAGGTGCGCCAGGCGTCGTCGGCGTGGGCGGGGGAGAGCGGCACCAGGCGGACGCGTTCGCCGGTGAGGGTGGGCTTGTGGCGGAGGGCCTCGTCGTTGATCACCTCTCAGTTGTAGTCAGCGGGGCCGGGCCCCGCCACGGGATTCCGTCCGCGCGCCGTCGGAGGCCGGTGCCAGGAGGAAAACCGGTGGTCGGGTCCGAACGGCCGGGGCAGACTGGCGGGATGATCATTCGTGAGGCGACGGCCGCGGACTGGCCGGCCATCTGGCGGTTCCTGCACCGGATCGTGGCGGCGGGCGACACCTTCACCTGGCCGCGGGACATCGGCGAGGAGGACGCCCGGGCGATCTGGATGAAGCGGGCCCCTGGCCGGACGGTGGTCGCGGTGGACGGGGACGGCACCGTGCTCGGCAGCGCCGAGACGCACCCCAACCAGATGGGCCCCGGCTCGCACATCGCCAATGCCGGTTTCATGGTCGCCCCGGAGCATGCCGGCAAGGGCGTCGGACGGGCGCTGGCGGAGCACGTGATCGAGCAGGCCGGGGCGGACGGGTACCGGGCGATGCAGTACAACGCCGTGGTGGCCACCAACACCCGGGCGGTGGAGCTGTGGAAGTCGCTCGGCTTCGCGGTGATCGGCACCGTCCCGGAGGGCTTCCGGCACGCCGAGCTCGGTTATGTGGACCTGCTGGTGATGTACCGTCCGCTCGTCTGACCGGCGTTGGGGGCCGTTGGCGGCGTTGGCAGGATCTTGGCGGGTGCTGGCGTCGTGGCCACTGGCCGGGCCCGGGCGGTCCGCGCCATGCTGGAGCCATGATCACGCCTGACACCAAGGACTGGACCTGGGTCCTGGAACGCGCCTGCCCCGACTGCGGCTTCGACACCCCGGAGGTGGACGCCGAGCGGGTCGCCGACCTGGTCCGGGCCAACGCCGCCGCCTGGGTGGCGCTGCTCGCGGAGCGGCCGGAGGCGGCGCTGCGGAGCCGTCCCGTACCGGAGGTCTGGTCGGACCTGGAGTACGCCTGCCACGTGCGGGACGTGTTCCGGCTGTTCCGTGTCCGGCTGGGGCTGATGCTGGACGAGCAGGACCCGCTGTTCGCCAACTGGGACCAGGACGAGACCGCCGTCGCCGAGCGCTACGGCGAGCAGGACCCGGCCCGGGTCTCAGCCGAACTCGCCGAGGCGGCCGAGGAGTTGGCCGCCGCCTTCGACCGGGTCGAGGGCGGGCAGTGGCAGCGGCCGGGGCGTCGCAGCGACGGTGCCCGTTTCACGGTGGCCTCCTTCGCCCGGTACCTGATCCACGACCCGGTGCACCACCTGTACGACGTCACCGAGGGACGCCCCCACGATCTGACCGGTCCGCCGCTCAGCCGGTCCGCCGGTCGCAGCCCCGCAACCCCGCAGCCGAACCGGCCCGTCAGGCGAGGGGCCAGGCCGGAAGGCCGTGCGGGACCGCCTCGGCGAGCACGGACTCGGCGGCCGGCCCGGTGCGGACGGTGAGCAGGAAGCGGTGCTCGCGCCAGTCCGGGGTGCGGCGCGGCTCGAAGGAGACGTGGGCGAACGGGGCCGCAGGGGTGGACTCGGCCGCCAGGCGGTCCAACTCGGCCTCCACCAGCGCCCATTCGGCGGCCGGGACGTACTGGCGCATCACCGAGTGCCAGACGACGGTGAGGGCGCCCTCCGCGAGCGAGACCCCGCGGAGGAACTCGGCCGCACCCACGGGCTCGACGGTGGTGGGCAGCCGTTCCGCCAGCTGGAGGGCTCCGGTGAGCCGGGCGGCCCGCTCGGGCTGGTCGGCCCAGACGTAGGAGCGCAGCGCGAGGGCGCCCTCGGGGGAACGCGGGTCGATGGGGTCGAGGTCGCAGCCGCGCCGTTCGGCGAAGCGCAGCGGCGGGAGTTCCGCCGCCGCGCCGAGCGGGGACGGCGGGGTGCCCCGCCAGGCGTCGGCCAGCAGGACGGGGGAGTCGGCGGGGCCGAAGGCTCCGCTCGCGGAAGCGGCAGTCGCTCCGGCCTCGGGACCGGAAGGAGTGGACCAGGCGCAGCGGAAGTGGTCGGCGAGCAGGTTGAGCCCGGCGCTGGAACCGAGTTCGAACAGCCGGACCGGCAGGTCGGCGCCGTCGAGGGCGTGCAGGACGCCGGCGATCAGCAGGTTGGCCCGGCCGGTCTCGTTGGTCTGCGGGGGCCTGGTCAGCCAGTCCTTCAGCCAGTCGGGGTGGTCCGCCACGGTGGCCCGGAAGTCCTCCCAGACGGCTTCCGGGACGGGGGACGGACAGCTTCCGCCGGCGCTCGGGTAGTGGGCGGCGAGGGCGGGGGCCCGTCCGCTGAGCACCAGGGCGTGCACCCCGCCCATCAGTCGGAGTGCGATGGCGTCGGGTCCGGGGGCGTCCTCGTGACCGCTGACCGCAGCCGCGCACGGGCCGTTCTCCAGCAGGTCCCGCGCGGCCCGGCGGATCAGGAAGGCGTACAGCGGCGAGCCGAGTTCGTCGCAGGCGTCGGCCTGCCGGTCGAACATCGCGGCGGTTCGGGCGAGGGACACTGGCGCCTCCCTGGAGCTCTGCGGTGGGGCTGACCACCCGTCAGTCGGGCGGCCCTCCACATCATTCGCCCGCGAAGCCCGGCCTGAGAAGGACCCGCCGGGGTGATCGTGATCACCGAGCCGCACGCACCCCACCGCACGCACTTCACCGCACGCACCGCACACCGTGCCGAGTTCCGTGCCGCACGCGCCCCCGGTGCCGCGCGGGCCCGGTCACCAGTCGGCGGCCGCGCGCAGGGCGTGGCGGAGCTGGCTGGCCACGTTGGCGTGGTCGGCGCCGACCACGTCGGCGATCTCCGGGGTGGCCAGGCCGACCACGTAGTGGAGGATGGCGAGATCCTCGTCCGGCGTCGCGGTCGGCCGCTGCGGTGGCACCCGGGCCTCGTCGCCGCGTTCGGCCACGGTGGCGCGCAGGATGCGCCAGGCGTCGGCGGTCGGGTTGGGGCTGCCGAGCAGTTCGGGCCAGGCGGCGGCGAGGGCGCCGAAGGCCTCCTCGACCACTGCGGCGGCCTGCGCGGCGTCCCGGAACCAGACCCGGGCGTAGCTCAGGTACCGCGGATGGTGCAGCTCCCGGAAGGCGGCGAACTCCACCGAGGAGACCGGGTCATGACGGTTGGTCACATCAGCCTCTCGATCCGGGTGCGACGACGGGTTCGGCGACGGGGTGGCCGTCCTTCACTCTAGGGCCTCGGATGACTGCTCTGTGTGACAAGTCCCATCAGATACCCGTGCGAGGGATGCGATTGAGCCGTTGTGTGACGGGGTGTCAGTTCCCTTGGTGCGGGCGGCGATCGGTGCGCCGGCGGGCCGGCCGGCAGGGGCGCCGGCGCCGCCGCGCCGGGGACCTCGGCCGTAGGCCGGTCGCACTGGGCCGTACGAGGGGCGCAGGGGCCGCACAGGGGCCGCAGGGGGCCACAGAGGGGGCCGCGCGGCGGTCTCGGGGGCTCGGAGCGGGGCGCTGCGGGTGCCGGTGCGGGGCCGCATGAGGGCACGTGGAGCAGTGCGGGGGCCCGGAGGTGGTGCCGACGTGCGTGGTGGGCGCGCGCGTGCCGGTGGCAGCGCGCCCCGGACCGGTCGCGCTGCTCGGCGGCGCCGGTCCGGCCGCACGGGCGGCAGCCGTGAGGGCCCGGGCCCGGGGCCGGTCGGGGTGCGGTGCCGATCCGGGCGGGGGCCGGACCCCGAGGGAGGGGTTCAGCAGGTGCGGTTGGGTTCGTCGGGTTTGCGGCGGGCCCGCTTGGCAGCGGCTGTGGCGGCCGTTGCTGCGGCGGCTGCGGCGGAGGGAGCGGCGGCGCGGCGGTTCTGCTGCTCGGGGACGCCGGCTGCTTCGAGCGCCTCCCGTGCGGCCAGGTAGGCGTGCACGGCGGCGATGCCGTACACCGGCTGGATCAGCTGGTTGCCCTTGAAGAACGGTCGCGCAGGGGCGAAGCCGGCCGCGACCACCAGGTCGCGGATCTCCGCTATCTCCTCCTCGGTCCGCGCGGTGAAGCGGACCTCCCACCCCTTCTTGTACAAGTGGCCCTCCTCGCCGCTGCGGCGGGCCAGGTCCGGCTGTCGGACGTAGCCGGGCAGTCGGCCTAGGCGCAGCTGGGCAGCGCGCAGGGAGGCGGTTTCGTCACGTGGCATGAGTGTGATGTTAGGCAATCCTGCGCGGGCGGTGTGACCCCCGAGCGGCGGGGATGCGTATGGCGCTCGTCACTCTCGGTCAGGCACCGCAGGTCGCGGCGGGTGCCGGGGCGTCGCGCCGATGGCCGAAACGGTGTGCGAAATGCGGATGGTACAGGCCAACTGCGGTCGATACCGGCAGTCCGATGAACGTCCTTTGGGCCGAATGGGTGAGGGTATGGGGACTTTAGTGCGGGCTAGTCCCGGTTTCGCGACGGTTGGGTAACGGTGCGTCAGGTCGTGGATGCGGAGCGGGGGGTGTTGGGGAGGGTAGGCGGCATGAGCAGCTACCAGATTCCTTCGCCCTCGCCCTCCCTCGAGGAGCTGGCCCGCCGCCAGCAGAACGTGATCACCGCGAACCAGCTCCGGTCCCGCGGCGTGCCCACCCGGCTGGTCAGCGAGCGCTGCCGCCGGGGCGGCCCCTGGCAGCGGCTGCTGCCCAAGGTCTACCTGCTCCAGGGCGGCGAGCCGACCCCGGAGCAGCGGATGTGGGCCGCACTGCTGTACGCCGCCCAGGACGGCCGCGAGGAGGGCCGCCGCGAGGGTGCGGTGATCACCGGTGCGGCCGCGCTGGCGCTGTACGGCTTCGCCTCCGCGCCCCGGCTGCCCGCCGTCACCGGGGTGGAGGTGCTGGTGCCCCGTCAGCGTCGCCTCAAGGACGCGGGTGAGGTCCGGATCCGGCGTACGGAGAGGGAGTTGGAGGCCCGCTCGGTGCACGGCCTGGCCTGTGCCCCGGTCGCCCGGGCGGTCGCCGACACGCTGCGGGAGTGGACCGACTCGGCCGCGTTCGACACGGGGGAGGTGCACCCGGCGCAGCTGCGGGCGGTGCTGCGCGAGTCCGTCTCCCGCGGCGAGACCGGTTGCACGGTGCGGGACTTGCTGGCCGAGCTGGCCGAGGCCGGGCTGCTCACCGAGCCCCGGGTGCGGGCCGCGGTGGACGAACTCCTGGCCGCCGGGCGGGAGTCGGCGCTGGAGCGGCTGAACGAGCTGGTGGACGAGTGGCTGCTGCCGGTGCCGTTGGCCGGACCCGAGCTCCGGATGAAGGGCGGCACCTTCGTGGCCGTGCCGGACCTGTACTGGCCGGGAGCGGCGGTCGCGGTGGAGGTGGACTCGGAGCTGCGCTGCGTCAGCGAGGGCGAGGCGGCCTGGGTCCGGGGCGGGCAGCACCGGATGGAGTACCTCGGGGTCCGGGTGGTCTACGTCTCCACCGACCGCCTGGAGGCCGAACCCGACGTGGTGGGCGGCGAGTTGCGCGAGGCCTTCCTGGCCGGTGGCGAGGACGTGGTCGAGCTGGTGGTCACCTGAACGGGACGTGTGGCGCCCCCTGCGGCGCCCTGCGACGACCGAACCGTGGTGACCGGCCTGCGGAGGCGGGCCCGCCAGGCGCACCACCTCCGCCGCACCAGCCGCACCAGTCGCGCCGCACCCGCCGCTCCTCGACCCTCCGGCCCCGCTCCGGGGCTGCCGCCCCGCGCCGCGCCGGACGTCAGGAACGGACGATCGGCGCTCCGGTCAACTCCACGCCCGCAGCGGTGAGTTCGGCCAGTGCGGCCTCGGTGGTGGGGCCCGAGACCCCGGCCGTCAGATCGAGCAGTACCCGGGTGGTGAAGCCCGCCCGGCGCGCGTCCAGGGCGGTCGCCCGGACGCAGTGGTCGGTGGCGATCCCGACCACGTCCACCTCCGTCACCCCGCGCTCGCGCAGCCACTCGGCCAGCCCCGCGCCGTTCTCGTCCGCGCCCTCGAAGCCGCTGTAGGCGGCCGAGTACGCGCCCTTGTCGAAGACCGCCTCGATCGCGCCGGAGAGCACCACCGGCGACAGGTTGGGGTGGAAGCCCACGCCCTCCGTGCCGGCCAGGCAGTGCACCGGCCAGGAGTCCCGGTAGTCCGGCTCGGCGGAGAAGTGCGCGCCCGGGTCGATGTGGTGGTCCCGGGTGGCGCAGATGTGCGCGTAGCCGGGGGTGGAACCGGCGATCAGGTCGGTGATCGCGGCGGCCACCTCGGCGCCGCCGGCGACGGCCAGGCTGCCGCCCTCGCAGAAGTCGTTCTGCACGTCCACGACGATCAGTGCCCGCTGCATGGCGTTGCTTCCTTCTCCCCCGACGGGGGCGGTGTGGTGGGCCCGGACGTTCGCCACTGTAGGGAGTGACGCGCGTAGGCGAAAGGGGAACGGCCGCCGGCTCAGCGGCCGAGCAGCAGCTCGGTGGGCAGCACCGGCTCGCCGCGCGAGAGCTGGGTGGCGGAGAGCGGCAGGCCGGCCCGCGCCCGTACGTGGCGTTCGCGCGCGGCGGCCAGCGGCTCGCGGCCGACCACCTCGCCGGCCTTGACGAGCGGGACCTGGAGCAGATGCGGCTCCAGCGCGTCCGGGACGGCCCCGGTGCCGGTCACCTCGGCCTCCGCGACGCCCTCCGCGTCGGGCCGCCGGGCGGCCCACTTCCGGCCGCCGACACTGGACTTGGCGCCGGCCGAGCGCTTGGCCACCGAGACCAGCGGGCCCTCGGGGCCGGCCGCCCTGGCGACCAGCTTGTAGACCATCGCGCAGGTCGGGTGGCCACTGCCGGTGACCAGGCTGGTGCCGACCCCGTAGCCGTCCACCGGGGCGGCGGCCAGCGCGGCGATCGCGTACTCGTCCAGGTCGGAGGTGACGATGATCCGGGTGGCGGTGGCGCCGAGCTCGTCCAGTTGGCGGCGGACCCGGTGGGCCAGCAGGGTGAGGTCGCCGGAGTCGATCCGGACGGCGCCGAGCTCGGGACCGGCGACCTCCACGGCGGTGCGGACCGCCTCCTTGAGGTCGTAGGTGTCGACCAGCAGGGTGGTGCCCCGGCCCATCGAGTCGATCTGCGCGGTGAAGGCGTCCCGCTCGCTGTCGTGCAGCAGGGTGAAGGCGTGCGCGGCGGTGCCGGTGGTCGGGATGCCGTAGGTGAAGCCGGCCTCCAGGTCGGAGGTGGCCTTGAACCCGGCGACGTAGGCGGCCCGGGCGGCGGCCACGGCGGCCCGCTCGTGGGCCCGGCGGGCGCCCATCTCGATGCAGGGGCGGTCGCCCGCGGCACTGGTCATCCGGGAGGCGGCGGCGGCCACGGCCGAGTCGAAGTTGAGGATCGACAGGATCAGGGTCTCCAGGATCACCGCCTCGGCGAAGCTGCCCTCGACGGTCATCACGGGGGAGCCGGGGAAGTAGACCTCGCCCTCGGGGTAGCCGTGGATGTCGCCGGTGAAGCGGTAGTCGGCGAGGAAGCGCAGGGTCCGCTCGTCCACCACGCCCTGGTCCGAGAGCCAGTCCAGCTGCGGGGTGGTGAAGCGGAAGTCCTCGACCGCGTCCAGCACCCGGCCGACCCCGGCCAGCACGCCGTAGCGGCGGCCGTCGGGGAGCCGGCGGGTGAACACCTCGAAGACCGAGCGCCGGTGGGCGGCGCCGCTGCGCAGGGCTGCCTGCAGCATGGTCAGTTCGTACCGGTCGGTGAGCAGCGCCGTGGAGTGGCGCGCGGTGGTGGCGTCCATGGGAACGATGCTAGCGGACTTAGCGTCACTTTGACGATTTCTCGTTCGAGTGGGACCGGATTCGCTCGCGGGTCCCCCGGATGGAAGCATGAGCAGTGGAGAACCGAGCCCCGACGAGGAGTGTCAGCCGTGAGTGTCGCGCCCGTGGAGATCGAGCGCCCGGAGGTCGAAGGCATTCCGGCACTGGAGCCGGACACCCCCTGGGTCACCATCGTCCACAACGACCCGGTCAACCTGATGAGTTACGTCCAGTACGTGTTCCAGGCCTACTTCGGCTATCCGAAGGAGAAGGCCAGGACGCTGATGATGGAGGTGCACCAGAAGGGCCGGGCGGTGGTCTCCAGCGGCACCCGCGAGGAGATGGAGCGGGACTGCCAGGCGATGCACGGCTACGGCCTGTGGGCCACCCTCCAGCACGACTGAGCGGGCCGAGGGCCCGGCGGACCATCAACCACCCCACGACGTAGACGGGCTGACGAGGAATCATGGCTGGGCTGTTCGAGAGTGCCGGTGACGGCGGTGCGGCGATCGCGCTGGAGGAGGTCGAGGCGTCCATCCTGCGCTCCTTCGAGGTGCAGATGCTGGAGCTGATCGGCCCCGGCCCGGGCGGCGAGAGCGACGACCCGCTGGCCGCACTGTTCGCCGAGGGCCCCTCCAGCCCGCCCGCCGACCCGGCGCTGGCCCGGCTCTTCCCCGACGCCTACGGCGGTCCTGACGGCCCGTCGGGCCCGGAGGAGGTGGCCGCCGCCGGGGAGTTCCGCCGCTACACCGAGCTGGACCTGCGGGCCCGCAAGCGGGACGACGCGCTCGCGGTGATCCGCTCGCTGGACGGCCTGGGCGGCGTCGGCGGCGTGCTCAAGGCCGATGCCGAGGAGTGCCGGCACTGGCTCGGCGGCCTCAACGACCTGCGGCTCACCCTCGGCACCCGGCTGGAGGTCAGCGAGGACGACGACGAGGGCCTCTACGAGCTGGACGACGAGGACCCGCGCAAGCCGCTGGTGATGGCCTACCTCTGGTTCGGCATGCTCCAGGAGTCGCTGCTGGAGGCGATGGCGGGCTAGCGGTCGACCTGCCCGACGCGCCGCGCCGGAGCCCCGTCCCAGGTGTTGGGACGGGGCTCCCGGCATTCCGGGCAGATCCCACCGAACAGGGACGCTCCATGCTCAAATATCGCTCAGATACGCACCGGTATCCGGGCGTGCCGTGGTACGACTGCCACTCCCCACGAGCAAGGACGGTGGCCCATGGCCCAGCAGCAGTACGACGAGGTGACGGATCCGGTCCCCGACGAGGAGGGCTACGAGCGGGGTCTGGGCAGCCGTCAGATCCAGATGATCGCGATCGGCGGGGCGATCGGCACCGGGCTGTTCCTGGGCGCGGGCACCGCCATCTCCAAGGCCGGGCCGAGCCTGATCCTCAGCTACGCGGTGGCCGGCCTGGTGATCTTCGCGATCATGCGGGCGCTGGGGGAGCTGCTGACGTACCGTCCGGTCTCCGGCAGTTTCGCCGAGTACGCCCGTGAGTTCCTCGGCCCGTTCGCGGGCTACGTGACCGGCTGGACGTACTGGCTGTTCTGGGTGGTCACCGGCATGGCCGAGACCACCGCCGCCGCCGTCTACGTGAAGTTCTGGGCGCCGTCCATCCCCCAGTGGATCTCCGCCCTGGTCTTCCTGGTCATCCTCTACGGCGCCAACCTGATCTCGGTGAAGCTCTTCGGCGAGATCGAGTTCTGGTTCTCGATGATCAAGGTGACCGCGATCATCGGCATGATCCTGATCGGCATCGGGGTGCTCACCCTCGGCTTCAGCGACGCCGGCGACACCGCGGCCATCTCCAACCTCTGGTCGGACGGCGGCTTCTTCCCCAAGGGCATCGGCTCGACGGTGATGACCCTGCAGATCGTCATGTTCGCCTACCTCGGCGTCGAGCTGGTCGGCGTCACGGCCGGCGAGAGCGAGGACCCGGCGAAGACCCTGCCGCGCGCGATCAACACCCTGCCGTGGCGGATCGCGCTGTTCTACGTCGGCGCCCTGGTGGTCATCCTGGCCGTGGTGCCGTGGCGCGAATTCGCCCCCGGGGTCAGCCCGTTCGTGGCCGCCTTCGAGAAGATGGGCATCCCCGCCGCGGCCGGCATCGTGAACTTCGTGGTGCTCACCGCCGCGCTCTCCTCCTGCAACTCCGGGATGTACTCCACCGGCCGGATGCTGCGCGACCTGGCGCTGCGCGGCCAGGCCCCCGGGAAGCTCACCGACCTCAACGCCCGCAAGACCCCGGCGCTGGCGATCACCGTCTCCTGCCTGCTGATGGGCCTCGGCGTGGTGCTCAACTACCTGGCCCCGGCCAAGGCCTTCGAGTACATCACCTCCGTCGCCACCGTCTGCGGCCTCTGGACCTGGGCGATGATCCTGATCTGCCAGATCCGCTACCGCGCCGCCTGGAAGGCCGGCCACCTGCCGCCGCCCACCTTCAAGGCGCCCGGCGGGGTGATCGCCAGCTGGGCCTCGCTGGCCTTCCTGGTGCTGGTCGTGGTGCTCATCGCGATCGACGAGGACAGCCGCATCTCGCTCTACGTCTTCCCGGTCTGGGCCCTCCTGCTGGTCCTCGGCTACCAGGCCCTCAAGCGGCGCAACCCCGGGGCCACCACCGGGCACGACCACGACCACGTCCACGCGAGGTCCGGCGACTGAGACGGACGGCGGGCGCGGGCGGGGGCCGTGGCTATCCTGACCGGATGCTGACCATCACCCGAGAGCTGCACGACGCGATCGTCGCCCACTCCCGCGCGGACCACCCGGACGAGGCGTGCGGCGTGGTCGCCGGCCCGGCCGGCACCGACCGCCCGGAGCGGTTCGTCCCGATGCTCAACGCCGCCCGCTCGCCCACCTTCTACGAGTTCGACTCCGGCGACCTGCTCAAGCTCTACCGGGAGATGGACGACCGGGACGAGGAGCCGGTGGTGGTCTACCACTCCCACACCGCCACCGAGGCCTACCCCTCCCGCACCGACGTGAGCTACGCCTCCGAGCCGAACGCCCACTACGTGCTGGTCTCCACCGCCGAGGGCACCGAGCCGGGCGACCCGTTCCAGTTCCGTTCCTTCCGGATCGTCGACGGGGTCATCACCGAGGAGCCCGTGGAGCTCGTCGAGGCCTACTGAGCAGGGCCGAAGGGCCCGCCGCACCACCCCCCGGTGGAGCGGCGGGCCCTCGGCGCGTCCCGGGATGTGACACACATTCATCCGGATGGCGAGACGTGGATGTCGGAGCGGGGCGGGGAATCTATACGATGAGCCCATGCGTTCCGTCGATGTGAGCAACCAGGCCCAGGGCACCCGCCTTGTCGCGCGCCTGCACGTCGACCTGTGCCGGCTCGCCAGCGCGATCTGTCCCGGCCCCGCCGCCGCTCGCTGAGCCCGGCCAACCGCCTTGCCCCGTACGGGGATCGCACCGCCCTGCCGCGCCCCTGCGGCCCACCCCGAACCCACCTCCACAGGAGCGCAGTCATGGCCATCGAGGTCCGCATCCCGACCATCCTCCGCACCTACACCGACGGCGCCAAGTCCGTCGAGGGTGCCGGTGCCAGCCTCGGCGAGCTCTTCGCCGACCTGGACGTCCGCCACCCGGGCATCGCCGCCCGCCTGCTGGACAACGGCGAGCTGCGCCGCTTCGTGAACGTCTACCTGAACGACGAGGACGTCCGCTTCCTGGACGGCATCGAGACCGGCCTGAACGACGGCGACAGCGTCACCATCCTCCCCGCCGTGGCCGGTGGCTGAGGGGCCTCCGGCGATCGGGGGGCGGCGTCGCGGGCCCGGGGCACGCACCTCGCCGGCTTCTCCTCGGTCGCCGATGCTCCGCATGGACTCCCTCGTCGGCACCGCCGAGGCACGCACCCCAGCCCCGCTCCTTGCTCCACCCCCCGATCGCCGGAGGCCCCGGATCTGATGAAGTACGACAGCCCGCTCGAAGCCGTCGGCAACACCCCGTTGGTCCGCCTGCCCCGCATCTCCGCCGCCGTGCCCGGCAACGGGGAGGGGCAGGTGACCCTCTGGGCCAAGCTGGAGGACCGCAACCCGACCGGATCGATCAAGGACCGGCCGGCCCTGCACATGATCGAGCGGGCCGAGGCCGCGGGGCTGCTCACCCCCGGCTGCACCATCCTGGAGCCCACCAGCGGCAACACCGGCATCTCGCTCGCCATGGCGGCCAAGCTCAAGGGCTACCGGATGGTCTGCGTGATGCCGGAGAACACCAGCGAGGAGCGCCGCGAGCTGCTCCGGATGTGGGGCGCGGAGATCATCGCCTCCCCGGCGGCCGGCGGCTCCAACACCGCCGTCCGGATCGCCAAGGAGATCGCCGCCGAGCACCCCGACTGGGTGATGCTCTACCAGTACGGCAACCCGGACAACGCCGGTGCGCACTACGCCGGCACCGGCCCGGAGATCCTCGCCGACCTGCCGACCGTCACCCACTTCGTGGCGGGCCTGGGCACCACCGGAACCCTGATGGGCGTCGGCCGGTACCTGCGCGAGAAGGTCCCCGGCGTCCAGGTGGTGGCGGCCGAGCCGCGCTACGACGACCTGGTCTACGGGCTGCGCAACCTGGACGAGGGCTTCGTCCCGGAGCTGTACGACGCCGAGGTGCTCACCACCCGGTACTCGGTGACCTCCGAGGACGCGGTGCGCCGCACCCGGGAGCTGCTCCAGCAGGAGGGCATCTTCGCCGGCGTCTCCACCGGCGCCATCCTGCACGCCGCGATCGGCGTCGGCCGCAAGGCCGCCCAGGCCGGCGAGCGGGCGGACGTGGTGTTCGTGGTCGCCGACGGCGGCTGGAAGTACCTCTCCACCGGCATCTACACCGCCGAGACCACCGAGGCCGCGGTCGAGGCCCTGCAGGGCCAGCTCTGGGCCTGACGCCCGGTCGGACGCACCGCCGGAAGGCGCACTCCCCAGCGGGGGAGTGCGCCTTCCGCGGTTCTAGCGCAGGGCGCGCTGCACCCGGGACCAGGTCTGTCCGTCGACCTTGCCGACCCTGCGGCGGAAGGCGGCCACCGGCACCTCGCGGAGCTCGTCGGTCTCCAGCCAGCTGGCCCGGCCCTGGCGGTCGCCGACCGAGCCGGGCGGCAGCGGGAGCACACCGGGGCGGCCGGCGTGGTGCTTGCTGGTGATCTTCACGACCGTGGCGGTGCGGCGGTTCACGCCGAGCACCAGGCAGGGGCGGTCCTTGGCCCCGGGCCCGTCCTCGAACGGGACCTCGGCCCACCAGATCTCCTGCGGTGCCGGGCGGCCGGTGGTGCGGACCGGGCCGGAGGGCGTGCGGCGGGGTGCGGGCGCCGGGGTGGCGCGCCTGCGCAGCAGCCACAGCACGACCGCGAGCGCGGCCACCACCAGCAGTGTGATCAGCACCTTGTCCATCCGGAGACCGTACCCCGGAGGGCCCGGAGCGTCGTGACAGTCGGGGATTTATCCGTTCGGCGCTGCCGATTCGTCACGGAACGGCCACGGAGTCCGTTCCGCACTAAAGATCCTCGTTGGGCCGGAAAAGCTGACCACGGAAGATCAGCCGCACCTGAAGGTGGCCCAGATGTCCTTTTGCAGCCGCGAGTTGTGGTCCTACTCGGAGATCGCCCGGCACATCAACGTCCAGCCCGACACGGTCCGCAACTACCGCCGCCACGGCCTGCTGCCCGACCCGGACGTGGTGGACGGCAGCGGCCACCCGCGCTGGTTCGCGGAGACCATCCGGGCCTGGGCCCGCAACCGCCCGGGGAACCGGTGACGCCCCGTCCGCCGTCGGCGGCCCGTTCTGGTGACATCAGCCACAGCACGGCACGGGGACGGGGGCAAAGTGACGTCCGGCCCTTACTCTCGTCAGGCAGCCCGGCCACCGCCAGTCGGTGGGCGTCCGGGGCTCGGACCATGACCAGACGGGGTGGAGGGGCTCGGCATGAAACTGACCGTGGTGGGGTGCTCGGGGAGCTTCCCCTCGGCCGAGTCCCCCTGCTCCAGTTACCTGGTCGAGGCCGACGGCTACCGGGTCCTGCTGGACCTCGGCAACGGCGCGCTCGGCGCGCTGCAGAAGTACGCCGGGCTCTACGAGATCGACGCCATCCTGCTCAGCCACCTGCACGCCGATCACTGCATCGACCTCTGCGCCTACTGGGTGGCCCGCAACTACCGCATGGAGGGCTGCCCGGACCCGGTGCCGGTGTACGGCCCGACCGGCACCGCCGAGCGGCTGGCGCGCGCCTACGACATGCCCGAACAGCCGGGCATGACCGAGGTGTTCGACTTCCACACGCTCGCCGAGGGCAGCTTCGAGCTCGGCCCGCTGCGGATCACGGTGGCCCGGGTGAACCACCCGGTGGAGGCCTTCGCCTTCCGGATCGAGCACGAGGGCCGCAGCCTGGTCTACTCCGGGGACACCGGCGAGTGCCCGGAGCTGGTCGAACTCGCCCGGGGCACCGAGCTGTTCCTCTGCGAGGCGGCCTACACGGACGGCAAGGAGACCTTCGCGGCGGTCCACCTGAACGGCCGCGAGGCCGGGCAGCACGCGGCCGCCGCCGGGGTCGGCCGGCTGGTGCTCACCCACATCCCGCCGTGGACCGACCCCGAGGTCAACCGCCGGGACGCCCAGGCCGCCTTCGCCGGACCGGTCGAGGTGGCCCGCCCCGGCGCCGTCTACCAGCTCTGACGGCGCCGGGCGCCCGGCGGGGGTCAGGGGCTGCCGGTCAGCCGCTCCCGCAGCGTCCCCACCGGATACTCGGTGCGGTGCACGCCGCGCCGCTGGAGCAGCGGCACCACGTGCTCGACGAAGTCGTCCAGCCCGCCCGGCGTCAGGTGCGGGATCAGGATGAAGCCGTCCGCCGCGTCGCGCTGGACGTGCTCGTCCAGGGCGGCGGCCACCGACTCGGGCGTGCCGACGAAGGAGTGGCGGCCGCTCAGCTCGATCACCACCTCGCGCGAGCTGAGCCCCTTCTCGGTGGCCAGCTTCCGGTAACGGGCCGCGAGTTCGAGGGGGTCGCCGAGCCGGGTGCGGCCCTGGACCAGGGCGGAGCCGACCACCGGGTCGGCGGCCGGGAGCGGGCCGTCCGGATCGTGGTCGGAGAGGTCGAGGCCCCAGATCTGCTCCAGGTGGGCCAGCGCGGTGCGCGGGCCGACCTGCTGACGGCGGATCAGCGCCGAGCGCTCGGCGGCCTCCGCCTCGGTGGAGCCGAGCACGAAGGTCACCCCCGGCATGATCTTCAGCTGCTCCGGCCGCCTCCCGTACGCCGCCAGCCGCCGCTTCACGTCGGCGTGGAAGGCCCGGCCGGCCTCCGGGGTGGAGTGCCGGCTGAACACCACGTCGGCGTGGGCGGCGGCGAACTCCCGCCCCTCGTCCGAGTCCCCGGCCTGGATGATCACCGGCCGTCCCTGCGGCGAGGGCGGCAGCGGCCCTGCGCCCTCGACGGTGAACTGCGGCCTGGAGTGGAGCACCACCCTGCCGTCCGAGGCCCAGAACTCCGAGGCCAGCTGGACGAACTCCTCGGCCCGGCGGTACCGGTCGGAGTGGTCCAGGTAGCCGCCCCGGCGGAAGTTCGCGCCGGTGAAGGCGTCGTTGGAGGTGACCACGTTCCAGGCCGCCCGGCCGTCCGAGAGGAAGTCCAGGGAGGCCAGCCGGCGGGCGAGTTCGTACGGCTCGTTGAAGGTGGCGCTGACCGTGGCGGCCAGACCGAGGTGGGTGGTGACGGCGGCCAGCGCGTTCAGCACGGTGATCGACTCGGGGCGGCCGAGCACGTCCAGGTCGTGGATGCGGCCGTTCACCTCGCGCAGCCGCAGGCCCTCGGCGAGGAAGAAGAAGTCGAACAGGCCGCGCTCGGCGGTGCGGGCCAGCTCGCGGAAGGAGCTGAACTCGATCTGGCTCCGGGAGGCCGGATCGGCCCAGACGGTGGTGTTGTTGACGCCGGGGAAGTGCGCGGCGAGGTGCACCTGCTTCTTCTGGCGCGCACTCATCGGGCCACCCCCGCGGTGGCGGCGTAACGGGAGACCGGACGGGCCAGGCCGAGCCGGTCCCGCAGGGTCCCGCGGCGGCCGCTGCCGGCCGCCGTGGCGTCGATGAACTCCCGCAGGTCGGCGGGCAGATGACGCGGCACCAGGTGGAGGCCGTCCACCGCGCCGGCCCAGTCGGCCGGGCGGACGCCGGGGGAGACCCGGGCCAGCACCAGCAGGTCGCGCCCGGCGGCGGTGCGCAGCGCGGCCCGGGCGGTGGCGGCGGTCTGCGGGGAGGGCGCGTCCAGCAGCACCAGGTCGGCCTGGTGGAGCGCCAACTCCCGTCGGGCGCCGGTCTCCTGGTGGTCGAGCCGGACCGCCACCACCGGACGGCCCTGCGGCGGGCGCGGGGTGATCGAGGGGCCCTTGACCGAGAACCACCGGCCCTCGAAGTCCGCGTAGTGCAGCTTCTCCCGGTCGACGAAGCGGCCGGTGGCCAGGTCGCGGATCTCCGCGTCGTCCTCCCAGCTGTCCCAGAGCCGGGCGGCCACCTCGACGGCGTCGGCGGCCTCCTGCCAGAGCTCCTCGACGGGCAGCACCGCCCGGCGGCCGAAGGCCCTGGCCTCCTCCTCGGTGGCCGAGACGTCGACCAGCCAGCCGGCCCGGCCCTCGCTCACCCAGTCCAGGGTGTTCACCGCGAGCGAGGTGTGGAAGGGCTCGGTGTGGGTGGTGGTGACGGTCGGGACGAGCCCGATCCGCGAGGTGGCGGGGGCGACCCGGGCGAACACCGCGAGGGCGTCCAGCAGGTTGGAGCCGGGGGCGAGCGAGTCGTCCAGGGTGACGAAGTCCAGCCCGCCGCGCTCGGCGAGCAGGGCGAGTTCGGTGTAGTGCGCGGCGGTCAGCGGCCCGGGGCCGTCCAGACCGGAGGAGAGCAGCAGGGAGTGGGGCACGGCGGGGCCTCGGCCTTCCGGAGGTGGTGTCGTGTCTGGGCTGGGATCAACCGCAGCGACGACACGCCGCCGACCACACGCGACCGAAGTCGATGTGGTCGCGGGTCACCAGGAAGCACGAGGCGCGCATGCCCCCAGTGGACCAGCGGTCCTGGCGGCCCGTCAACCTCCGTCCACAACGCACCGACCCCGACCGGCAGTTGCCGGTCGGGGTCGGTGGGGTGGAGCGGGGGCCGGATCAGGCCTTGGTGATGTCCTCGATCTCGGCGTCGTCCTCGCGACCGGGGGTCTTGAGGTCGAACTTCACGATCGCCCAGCGGAACAGGACGTAGTAGAGGGCCGCGAAGACCAGGCCGATCGGGATGATCAGCAGCGGCGAGCTGGCCTTGGAGTAGGCCAGGCCGAAGTCGATCAGACCGGCGGAGAAGGTGAAGCCGACCTTCACGCCGAGCGCCCAGGTGACGGCCATCGAGACGGCGGTCAGCACCGCGTGGATCACGTACAGCGCGGGGGCGATGAAGACGAAGGCGAACTCGATCGGCTCGGTCACACCGGTGACGAAGGAGGTCAGCGCGAGCGACATCATCATGCCCATCACGGCGGCGCGGCGCTCGGGCTTGGCGGCGTGCGCGATGGCCAGCGCGGCGGCGGGCAGCGCGAACATCATGATGGGGAAGAAGCCGGAGGTGAACTGACCGGCCGTCGGGTCGCCGGCGAAGAAGCGGGTGATGTCACCGTGCACGACGGTGCCGTCGGCCTTGGTGTAGTCACCGGTCTGGAACCAGGCGTACGAGTTGACGAACTGGTGCATGCCGACCGGCAGCAGACCGCGGTTGATCAGACCGAAGGCGCCGGCGCCGAGCGCGCCCGCACCGATCAGGGTGTCGTTCAGGCTGGCGATCGCGTCGCCGATCGGGCCCCAGCAGAGCGCGAAGAACACGCCGACGGCGGTGCCGACGAAGGCCATGATGATCGGGACCAGGCGGCGGCCGTTGAAGAAGCCGAGCCAGTCGACCAGCTTGGTGCGGTGGTACTTCTGCCACAGGATCGCGCTCAGCAGGCCGATCACGATGCCGCCGAGCACGCCCGGGTTCTGGTAGGTGGGGGCGACCCACTTGCCGTCGGCGATGTGGCCCTCGGTGATCGGGAACGCGGTGAGCACGTTCTTGTAGACCAGGAAGCCGACCAGCGCGGCGAGCGCGGTGGAGCCGTCGGCCTTCTTCGCGAAGCCGATCGCGATGCCCACCGCGAAGAGCAGCGGCAGGTTGGCGAAGACGGCGTCACCGGCGGTCAGGAAGACGGCGGCGACCTTGCCCCAGCCGAGGCCGTCCTTGCCGAACACGTCGTCCTGGCCGAGGCGGAGCAGCAGACCCGCGGCCGGGAGGACGGCGATCGGGAGCTGGAGGCTGCGGCCGATCTTCTGCAGGCCCTGGAGCAGGCTCTGCCCGGCCTTCTTGGCCGGGGACGGCGCCGTTGCTGTCGTGGTCATGGGGGTGGTTCCTCAACGTCAGGGCGGGTCGGTCGGGGGCGGTGCATCGGGGGCCGAACCGCGAACTGGTCTACACCACTAGTGGTGTAGACCAGTTTTCTAGCACGGGCGGAGGAGCCTCGGTACCCCCGGGTGCCGCGCAGGTGGGAAGCGCTATGAAATCGAAACCTTCTTTTGGATTGGTGATCATGGTTACCCGCCGTAATCGCGATTTTGGCGAGTTGCGCAACAAAAAGGCCCGCTCCGGGTGGGGGTTCCACCGGGAGCGGGCCGCGGGCTGAGGGGGTGTCAGTCCTTGGTGATGTCCTCGATCTCGTCCTCGGGCTCGCGGCCCGGGGTGGTGAGGTTGAACTTGGTGATCGCGAAGCGGAAGAGCCGTAGTAGAGCGCCGCGAAGCAGAGTCCGATCGGGATGATCATCCAGGGCTTGGTGGCGAGGTTCCAGTTCAGCGCGTAGTCGATCAGGCCGGCCGAGAAGCTGAAGCCGTCGTGCACCCCGAGTGCCCAGGTGAGCGCCATCGAGAGGCCGGTGAGCAGTGCGTGGATCACGTACAGCACCGGGGCGATGAACATGAAGGAGAACTCGATCGGCTCGGTGACGCCGGTGATGAAGCTGGTCAGCGCGACCGAGACCATCATCCCCATCACGGCCTTGCGGCGTTCCGGACGGGCGCAGTGCGCGATGGCGATGGCGGCGGCCGGGAGGCCGAACATCATGATCGGGAAGAAGCCGGACATGAACTGACCCGCCGTCGGGTCACCGTGGAAGAAGCGCGGGATGTCGCCGACCCAGGTGTGGCCGGAGGCGTCGGTGAAGCTGCCCACCTGCTGCTGGAAGAAGGTGTTGAGGAACTGGTGCATGCCGATCGGGATCAGCATCCGGTTGGCCACGCCGTAGATTCCGGCGCCCGCCGAGCCGAGGCCGACCAGCCAGTCGCTCGCGTTGGTCAGGCCGGTGCCGATCGGGCCCCAGGCCAGGCCGACCACCACGCCGACCAGGGTGCCGACGAAGGCCATGATGATCGGGACCAGTCGGCGGCCGTTGAAGAAGCCGAGCCAGTCGACCAGCTTGGTGCGGTGGTACTTCTGCCACAGGATCGCGCTCAGCAGGCCGATCACGATGCCGCCGAACACCCCGGGGTTCTGTGGTGACCCCTTGGGCAGTGCCTCGGTGACGGTGCCGGCCATCGGAAAGGCCGTCAGGACGTTGTGGAACACCAGGTAGCCGACCAGGGCGGCGAGTGCGGTGGAGCCGTCCGCCTTCTTGGCGTAGCCGATCGCCACGCCGACGCAGAACAGCAGCGGCAGGTTGGCGAAGACGGCGTCGCCCGCGGTCGCGAAGACCGTGGCCACCTTGCCCCAGCCGAGGCCGTCCTTGCCGAAGACGTCGTCCTGGCCGAGGCGGAGCAGGATGCCGGCGGCCGGCAGTACGGCGACCGGGAGCTGGAGGCTGCGTCCGATCTTCTGGAGACCTTGCAGGAGGCCGGCTCCGGGCCTCTTCGCCGGTGCGGCGGCGGTCGTGCTCATGGGCTGTCCTTCGGGCGGTGGGCGGCGTTGCGCACCGATCGGTGATCGGCCGATTGGTCTACACCAGTGGGGTGCGAAAACTTTTCTAACACGCCGTTTAAGTCCGGAGGAAATAACTGCGACACTTCTGGTTTTGCCAATTCCGGCGTGAATTCCGCCAGGGCACTTGGTCCCTTCTCCGGCATGCCGAAAGGCCCCCGGACCGGTGGGTCCGAGGGCCTTTCGGGCGGATTGACGGAGGGTCAGGCCTTGGTGACGTCCTCGACCTCGTCCTCGTCCTCGCGCCCGGGGGTCTTGAGGTCGAACTTGATGATGACGAAGCGGAAGACCACGTAGTAGACCACCGCGAAGCAGAGCCCGATCGGGATGATCATCCAGGGCTTGGTGGCCAGGCTCCAGTTGATGACGTAGTCGATCAGGCCGGCCGAGAAGGAGAAGCCGTCGTGCACGCCGAGGCCCCAGGTGACCGCCATCGAGACGCCGGTGAGGATCGCGTGCAGCGCGTACAGCGCCGCGGGCGATGTAGGCGAAGGAGTACTCCAGCGGCTCGGTGACGCCGGTGACGAAGGAGGTCAGGCCGACCGAGAGCATCAGGCCGGTGATCTCCTTGCGGCGGTGCGGCTTGGCGCAGTGCGCGATGGCCAGGGCGGCTGCCGGGAGGGCGAACATCATGATCGGAAGAAGCCGGAGGTGAACTGACCGGCCGTCGGGTCGCCCGCCAGGAAGCGGTTGATGTCGCCGTTCACCACGGTGCCGTCCGGCTTGGTGAAGGAGCCGAACTGGAACCAGAGGAAGGTGTTCAGCAGCTGGTGCATGCCGATCAGCAGCAGGGCGCGGTTGGCGAGGCCGAAGATGCCGGAGCCCACCGCGTCCAGGTCGAGAGCCACTCGGAGAAGGAGTTGAGCGCGTCGCCGATCGGCGGCCAGACCCAGAGGCAGAGGCAGGCGAAGGCCAGGCCATCACGGCGGTGATCATCGGGACCAGGCGGCGGCCGTTGAAGAAGCCGAGCCAGTCGACCAGCTTGACCCGGTGGTAGCGGACCCAGAGCCAGGCCGACATCAGCCCGATCGCGATGCCGCCCAGCACGCCGGGGTTCTGGTAGACCGCGTTGGACGACTTCTGGGCGGCGTAGTCCACGCACTGGTTGCCGACCAGCTTGGCCGCGCCGGTGCAGTCCTCGGGGAAGGCGGCGAGGACGTTGAAGTAGACCAGGAAGCCGACCACCGCGGCCAGCGCGGTGGAACCGTCGGCCTTCTTCGCCATGCCGATCGCCACGCCGATGCAGAACAGCAGCGGCAGGCCGAGGGTGGAGCTGAGCAGCGCGCCGCCGGCGGACGCGAAGACCTTGGCCACGTTGTCCCAGCCGAGGCCGTCGGCGCCGAACACGTCGGGCTGGCCGATCCGGTTGAGCAGGCCGGCGGCGGGGAGCACGGCCACCGGGAGCTGGAGGCTGCGGCCCATCTTCTGGAGGCCGCCGTACAGGCCGTGCCACCACTGTCTCTGCGGAACTGCCGCGCCTGCCGAACTCATCATCGTCCTCCGAGTGCCGAACCGGTCCGGGCAGGAACACCGGAGGGCGTCGGCGCGTTGTCCGAAGTGCACCTAATATTGGTGTAGACCACTTCTGGCACTGCGGGTCCGACGGGTCCGAGTTCCCACTGATCGTCATCCTCGGGTGATCATCGGCGGCGCGCGCGTCGTGCTCGGCCAAAAGTGGACTAACGTGACAAGTCGGTCGGAATCGGGCGATGCTGTCCGGGTGCCGTCATGGGCGCGGCATCTGAGCCCGCGTCACTTTCCGGCCACTGCCACCAGCACCGAGCGGTACGGCTCCGGGCACAGCCGCCGGGGGCCGAGACAGAGGGAGAAGGACATGGCCAGCAAGGCTGAGAAGATCGTCGCCGGTCTCGGCGGGATCGACAACATCGAAGAGGTCGAGGGCTGCATCACCCGCCTCCGCACCGAGGTCAAGGACTCCTCCCTGGTCGACGAGGCCGCGCTGAAGGCAGCCGGCGCCCACGGCGTCGTCAAGATGGGCACCGCGATCCAGGTCGTCATCGGCACCGACGCCGACCCGATCGCCGCCGACATCGAGGACATGATGTGAGCTGAGACCCCCTCAGGTCTCCGATCACCGCTCCGGCCCGTCACCCCGTCAGGGGGTCGACGGGCCTCAGCGTTTCCGGGTGGGGCGCCCGCAGCGGATAGGCTCGGGACCATGTCTCGCATCGACGGCCGCACGCCCGATCAGCTCCGCCCGGTCACCATCGAACGCGGATGGAGCAAGCACGCCGAAGGCTCCGTCCTGGTCTCCTACGGGGACACCAAGGTGCTCTGCACCGCCAGCGTCACCGAGGGCGTGCCGCGCTGGCGCAAGGGCAGCGGCGAGGGCTGGGTCACCGCCGAGTACGCCATGCTGCCCCGGGCCACCAACACCCGCGGCGACCGCGAGTCGGTCCGCGGCAAGATCGGCGGCCGCACCCACGAGATCAGCCGGCTGATCGGCCGTTCGCTGCGCGCCGTGATCGACCACCGCGCGCTGGCCGAGAACACCATCGTGCTCGACTGCGACGTGCTCCAGGCCGACGGCGGCACCCGCACCGCCGCCATCACCGGGGCCTACGTCGCCCTGGTGGACGCCGTCTCCTGGGCCCGCGAGAAGAAGCTGCTGCGCGCCAAGGGCCAGCCGATCACCGGCGGCGTCAGCGCCGTCAGCGTCGGCATCATCGACGGCGTCCCGATGCTCGACCTCCGCTACGAGGAGGACGTCCGGGCCGAGACCGACATGAACATCGTCTGCACCTCCGACGGCCGCTTCGTCGAGGTCCAGGGCACCGCCGAGGGCGCGCCCTTCGACCGCGCGCTGCTGGACCAGCTGCTCGACCTGGGCACCCTGGGCTGCGCCGAGCTGGACGAGGTCCAGAAGAAGGCGCTGGAGTCGCTCCAGGCCTGACCGTGCGTCGGGACCCGCGGAGCGGACCGGTCCGGGAACCGGGGAGGGCCGTCACTCGTCCTCCCCGGTGCCCGCCCACCCGACCGGAGGACCCGATGCCGTTCAGCACCCACCGCTCCACCGTCCTGTCCGTCGCCGCGCTCGCCCTGCTGCTGCCGCTCGCGGTGGGCTGCTCGGCCGCGCAGAAGGCGCTGGACTGCGGCAACACCGCGGTGACCGTCAGCACCGACATCGCCAACGTGAGCAGCGCCTTCGGGAACGCCCAGAACGACCCGCAGGCGGCCGGCCAGGCGCTGCAGAAGCTCAAGACGGACCTGGACCAGCTGGGCCGCAACTCCAGCGACACCGACGTGGCCAAGGCGGTCACCGACCTCCAGACCCAGGTCGAGAAGCTCCAGCAGGCGGCGAACGGCAAGCAGGTCCCCGACCTCAAGCCGCTCGGCGACGCCGCCGCCAACCTCACCAAGGTCTGCACCGGCTGACGCTCCGTCGAGGACGGGTCGGCGGGCCCCGGGGTCCCTCCCAGACCCTAGGCTGGCCGCATGACTACCCGACGACTCGTCCTCGCCACCCGGAACCGGCACAAGGTGACCGAGCTGCGCGACATCCTCGGTGCGGCCGGCCTCGACGTGGAGCTGGTCGGGGCCGACGCCTACCCGGAGGTCCCGGACGTCCGGGAGACCGGCGTGACCTTCGCGGAGAACGCCCTGCTGAAGGCGCACGCGCTGGCGCGCGCCACCGGCCTGCCCGCCGTCGCCGACGACTCCGGGCTCTGCGTGGACGTGCTGAACGGCGCGCCCGGGATCTTCTCGGCCCGCTGGGCCGGGAAGCACGGCGACGACCGGGCCAACCTCGACCTGCTGCTGGCCCAGCTCTCCGACATCGCCGAGCCGCACCGCGGCGCGCACTTCGCCTGCGCGGCGGCGCTGGCCCTGCCGGACGGCACCGAGCGGGTGGTGGAGGGCCGGCTGCTCGGCACGCTGCGCACCGAGCCGGCCGGCAGCGGCGGCTTCGGCTACGACCCGGTGCTCCAGCCGCTGGGCGAGACCCGGACCTGCGCCGAGCTCACCCCGGACGAGAAGAACGCCATCAGCCACCGGGGCCAGGCCTTCCGCGGGCTCGCGCCGGTGGTCCGGGAGCTGCTCGGCTGAAGCGCCGTCAGGCCCGCGCCGCCCTCTGACGCGACGTGAGAAGGCCCCCGCCTCCGAGTGGTTCGGAGGCGGGGGCCTTCCCCGTTGTGCGGCCTGAGGGATTCGAACCCTCACGAGGTCTCCCTCACGGGCACCTAAAGCCAGCGCGTCTGCCGTTCCGCCAAGGCCGCAGGGTGCTTCGCCGCCATGCTACTTGGCCGGTCGGCCGCCCGGCACCCGCCTTACGGCCGGTACCCGCCGGGCGTGCGCCGGGGCGGCCCGTCGGCGCTGCCGGATCCGGCCACGGCGGCACCCCGGGGCCCGGCCGGGTCACCGTGATCGTCTCGATGCCGCAGCGGTGGCGCGGCGGGCCCGGAACGCCACCGGATGCGAAGCACCACTGGGGCCAAGGGGCCGCGCGCATACGGAAGATGAACGGGTGATGAGGATCACCTGACGGTTCAGGTCTCGGTTCTTCGTCGATTGGTACAGACCTATTGACCTGTGTGGTTCAGACCACATAGCTTCTCGGCAATTCCCCCACAGCGTGCGTTCCCACAGCGCGCGCCGGCACTCTCCCCCTGGAGGAACGAGTGTTGATCCGATCCACGACGGAGCAGCGTCCCACCGCTGCGGGCCGTCGGACGTCCGGCAAGCGCGTGGCCTTCGCCACCTCTGCCGCCGCCGCCATGGCCGGTCTGCTCGTCGCCACGCTCGGCACCGCGCCCTCGCAGGCCGCCGCCGCCGTCGACAACCAGTCCTGTCGCCCCGACGGGATGTACACCACGCCCGGCGTGGACGTCCCGTACTGCAGCGTCTACGACACCGAGGGCCGCGAGAAGATGGGCGCGGACCACCAGCGCCGCATCATCGGCTACTTCACCGGCTGGCGCACCGGCAAGGACGGCACGCCCGCCTACCTGGTGAACAACGTCCCGTGGGACAAGGTCACCCACATCAACTACGCCTTCGGCCACATCGACGGCAGCAACAAGCTCTCGGTCGGTGACGACACCCCGACCAACGAGGCGACCGGCATCACCTTCCCCGGCGTGGCCGGCGCGGAGATGGACCCGACGCTTCCGTACAAGGGTCACTTCAACCTGCTGACCAAGTACAAGAAGCAGTACCCGAACGTCAAGACCCTGATCTCGGTGGGTGGTTGGGCCGAGACCGGCGGCTACTTCGGTGCCGACGGCAAGCGCGTCAACTCGGGCGGCTTCTACTCGACCACGGTCAACGCGGACGGCTCGGTCAACCAGGCCGGCATCAACACCTTCGCGGACTCCTCGGTCGACTTCATCAAGAAGTACGGCTTCAACGGCGTCGACATCGACTACGAGTACGCCACCTCGATGAAGGACGCGGGCAACCCGCTCGACTGGACCACCGCGAACGCCAAGCGCGGCTCGCTGGTCAAGGCCTTCGACGCCCTGCTGAAGACCATGCGCGAGAAGCTGGACCGGGCCGGCGCCGCCGACGGCAAGCACTACATGCTGACCGTCGCCGCTCCGTCCTCCGGGTACCTGCTCCGCGGCATGGAGACGTACCAGATGGCGAAGTACCTGGACTACGTCAACATCATGTCGTACGACCTGCACGGCGCCTGGAACAAGTACGTCGGCCCGAACGCCTCGCTGTTCGACGACGGCAAGGACGCCGAGCTGGCCGCCGCCAACGTGTACGGCACCTCGCAGTACGGCGGCATCGGCTACCTCAACACCGACTGGGCGTACCACTACTTCCGCGGTGCGATGACGGCCGGCCGGATCAACGTCGGCCTCCCGTACTACACCCGCGGCTTCAAGAACGTCACCGGCGGCACCAACGGCCTCTGGGGCACCGCCTCGACCAACACCTGCCCGGCGGGCTCCGGCCTGACCACCTGTGGTGACGGCGCGGTCGGCATCGACAACCTCTGGAACGACAAGGACACCAACGGGGTCGAGTCCCCGGCGGGCTCCAACCCGATGTGGCACGCCAAGAACCTGGAGAAGGGCATCCTGCCCGACTACCTCTCCAAGTACGGCCTGACCGACACCGCGCTCCAGGGCACCTACACCCGCAACTACGACTCGACCCTGGTCGCGCCGTGGCTGTGGAACGCGCAGAAGAAGGTCTTCCTCTCCACCGAGGACGAGCAGTCGGTCGGCGCCAAGGCCGACTACGTCGTGAACAACGGCATCGGCGGCGCGATGATCTGGGAGCTCGCGGGCGACTACAAGTGGGACGCCGCGAAGAACCAGTACGTCCCGGGCTCGACCCTGACCTCGCTGATGTACGACAAGTTCAAGGCCGCCTCCGGCTACGGCGCGACCCGCTCCACCATCGCGCTGCCGAAGCAGACCCTGCCGATCGACATCCAGTTCAACAACTTCGCGCTGGGCGACTCGAACTACCCGATCAGCCCGAAGCTGCAGATCACCAACAACTCCACGGTGACCCTGCCGGGCGGTACCGAGTTCCAGTTCGACTACTCGAGCTCGGCCCCGGGCAACGCCAAGGACTCCTCGGGCTTCGGCCTCACCACGATCCGTCAGGACCACACCGGCAACAACGTCGGCGGCCTGAAGGGCATCTACAACCGGGCCTCGGTCAAGCTGCCGTCCTGGCAGTCGCTGGCCCCGGGTGCCTCGCTCACCATGGACTTCACCTACTACCTGCCGGTCTCGACCCCCGGCAACTGGACCGTGAACGTCGGCGGCACCCTCTACGGCCTGGCCGTGGACCTGACCCGCGGCAGCGGCGGCGCGACCACCTCGCCCTCGCCGAGCACCTCGGCCTCGCCGTCCGCCTCGGCCTCCCCGAGCGCGTCGGCCTCGGCCAGCCCGAGCGCCTCGGCCTCCCCGTCGGCCTCGGCCAGCCCCTCGGCCAGCCAGACCGGCGGCACCTGCACCGCGCCGAGCTGGAGCGCCGGCGCCGTGTACGCCACCACCACCAAGGTGTCCTGGAAGGGTCGCAACTACCAGAACAAGTGGTGGACGACCAACGAGGACCCCTCGACCACCGGTCAGTGGGGCGTGTGGACCGACCTCGGCCCCTGCTGAACTGAGGCGCTGAGGTAACAGACGGCGGTGGCGGTGCACCCGGTCGGGGGGTGCACCGCCACCGCTCCTTCGCGTTCCTGACGGACGGTCAGGCGGTCTCGATCTTCAGGTCGCGCAGCAGCTTGGCGACGTGGCCGGTGGCCTTGACGTTGTAGAGGGCGCGCTCGACCTTGCCCTCCTCGTCGACGATCACGGTGGACCGGATGACGCCCTGGTAGGTGCGGCCGTAGTTGACCTTCTCGCCGTAGGCGGCGTAGGCCTCCAGGACGGCGTGGTCCTCGTCGGCGAGCAGGGTGACCTTGAGGTTCTCGGCCTCGCGGAACTTGCCGAGCTTGGCCGGCTTGTCCGGGGAGATGCCGATCACGTCGTAGCCGGAGCCGGCGAAGACCTCCAGGTTGTCGGTGAAGTCGCAGGCCTGCTTGGTGCAGCCGGGGGTGAGGGCGGCCGGGTAGAAGTAGACGATCACCTTGCGGCCGAGGTGGTCGGCGAGGGAGACCTGGTTGCCGTCGGCGTCCGGCAGGGTGAAGGCGGGGGCGGTGTCGCCGGCCTGAAGGCGCTCGCTCATGGTGGGGCTTCTCCTCGTGCTCGCTCGTGGGTCGTGCCTCGGCCAACCTACCTCCGTTGGTGGGTGGCACTGCGCGGCCCGGGCGGGGAGCTGACAGACTGACACCTGACGTAGCGCAAGACCGAGTGAGAAGGGGTGGCCCGAGTGGGCAAGGCCGGAGCACAGCAGAACGCGGGGCGGTCCACCGCACAGATCGAGGCGGACATCGCGCGCACCCGCACCCAGCTCGCGGCGACCCTGGACGAGCTGGCGGTCCGGGTGCACCCGAGCACCATCGCCGCCCAGACCAAGGCCAAGGTGGCGGGCGCGGTCGAGGAGAAGGCCGGCCGGGCGTACGTGGCCGCCAGTGGTGCGGTGGAGCAGCTCAAGGCGCGGTTCACCGACGAGAAGGGACAGCCGCGCCCGGACCGGATCGTCCCGGCGGCGCTGGTCGGCGTCGGCGTGGTGCTGCTGGTCGCCGCGGTGCGGCGGCGGGGTCGCGGACGCGACTGAGTACGCGGAGCAGGCGGACGGGGTCGGGCCGATCGGGCCCGGCCCCGTCTCCGTGTGCCGGTCCGGCGTCACGCCGGCGCGGGTGTCCGGGTACCGTCGGGGGCGTGAACGAAGAGCTGAACGAGCAGCGGGAACAGACCAGGCACGAGCGTCTGGGCGAGAAGCTGCCGATCAAGATGCTGCACGACCGGGTGCTGGTGAAGACCGAGGGCAGCGAGGGGGAGCGCCGCTCCACCGGCGGCATCCTCATCCCGGCCACCGCCGAGCTGTCCAAGCGCTGCACCTGGGCCGAGGCGGCCGCGGTCGGCCAGAGCGTGCGCTCGGTGGAGCCGGGCGACCGGGTGCTGTACGACCCGGAGGACAAGCTGGAGGTGGAGGTGGGCGGCGCCACCTACGTGCTGCTGCGCGAGCGCGACCTGCACGCGGTGGCGGCCGTCCGTTTCGGTGACGCGGAGGGCTCGACCGGGCTCTACCTCTGAGGGCCTGACGGGGACTCGGGAGCGCGGGCCGCGGCGGCCTCCTGGTCCGCCGGGCCCGGTGCCCGGCTGGTGCCCTGCGCGGGGAGCCGGCTGGGCGGTGCGGCCGGGCCGGTCGCCGTGGCGGAGCCGCTGCCGGACGGCGTGCCGGTGGGGGAGCGGTCCGGGCGCCGGGACGGGGAGAGCGGGGACGAGGGGGAGAGCGGGGCCACCGGGGTCCGGCTCGGGGCCGTCGTGGAGGCCGTCGGCGAGATGGTGGGCGGGGCGGTGGCCGAGGCCGTCGCGGAGGCCGTCGGCGAGGCCGGTTCGGACGGCTGCGCGTTGCCCCGGCTGGGCTGGAGGTCGAACTGCCGCACGGGGGAGCCGCGCAGCGCCCCGGTCATGTAGGCGGTCCAGATCTGGGTGGGGAAGGCCCCGCCGTTGATCCGGCTGTAGCCGGCCGTGCCGGCCAGCGACTCCTTGGCGTGGGTGTCCGGGTTCTCCCTGAACAGGCCGACCACGGTGGCCAGTTCGGGCGTGTACCCGGCGAACCAGGCGGACCGGTTGCTGTCGGTGGTGCCGGTCTTGCCGGCCGCCGGGCGGCGCAGCCCGAGGGCCCGGGCGCCGGTGCCGCCGGGGGCGACGACGTCCTGGAGCACGTCGGTGACGGCGTCGGCGGTGCCCCGGCCGACCGCCTCCCGTGCGGTGTGGGCGGGGAGTTCGGGCAGGTCGGTGTAGCCGCTGGAGCGCTCCAGCTTCAGCACCGCCCACGGGGCGTACGCCTGGCCGTGGTTGGCGAGCGCGGCGTAGGCGGCGGCCAGGTCCACCGCGCTCGGGGTGGCGGTGCCCAGCGTCATCGAGGAGTTGGCCGGGTCCATGCCGGGGGTGGCCGCGGGCAGTCCGAGCCGGACGGCGGTGTCCCGGACCTTCGCCAGCCCGGCGTCCACGCCCTCCTGGGCGTAGACCGAGTTCACCGACTTCACCATGGCGTACCGCAGGGTGATCGAGCCGTAGTCGACGTCGTCCTCGTTGGGCGGGGCGTAGGCGGTCGGGCCGCCGACCACCGGTCGGCGGGTGGAGCCGTCGTAGAGGGCCTGGGTGGTGATCGGCCGCCCGTCCTGGGTGCGGCCGCCCTCCAGCCCGGCCGCCAGGTCGAAGGGCTTGAAGGTGGAGCCGACCTGGTTGTCCTGCCGGAGCGCGTCGTTGTACTGCTGTTTGGCGTAGTCCGGCCCGCCGTACGCGGCCACCAGCTTCCCGGTGGCCGGCTCCACCGAGGCCCCGGCGACCCGGACGTCGGTGTCGGTGCCGGGGCGCGCGGCCGGGTCCAGCTCGCTGGTCAGCTCGTCCTTCACCGCCTGGACGAAGGCGTCCTGCCGGGCCTTGTCGAAGGTGGTGGTGATCCGCCAGCCGCCGGCCTTGAGGGTGGCGGCGTCCAGCACGTCGTTGCCGGTGAGGTAGGAGTCGGCGATCTCCACCAGGTACCCGGCCTGGCCACCGAGGCCGGTGACCGGCTGCGGGTCCAGCGGTTCGGGGAAGGCGGTGGCGGCCCGGGCGGCGGCGTCCAGGAAGCCGAGCGAGACCATGCCGTCCAGCACGTAGTTCCACCGGGCCAGGGCGCGGTCGCGGTTGACCGGGGTGGCGGTCTTCACGTCGTAGGCGCTGGGGGCCTGCAACAGGGCGGCCAGGTAGGCGCCCTGACCGACGCTCAGCCGGGAGACGTCCACCCCGTAGTAGGCCTTGGCGGCGGTCTGGATGCCGTAGGCGTTGCGGCCGAAGTAGCTGGTGTTGAGGTAGCCCTGGAGGATCTCGTCCTTGCTCTGCCGCTGGTCGACCTTGAGCGCGATGAAGAGCTCCCTGACCTTGCGGGAGAGGGTCTGGTCCTGGGTCAGGTAGTAGTTCTTGACGTACTGCTGGGTGATGGTGGAGCCGCCCTGGGTGCCCTTGCCGGTGGCGGTGTTCCACGCCGCCCGCGCCATCCCGCGCAGGTCGACGCCCTTGTTCCGGTAGAAGCTGCGGTCCTCGGCGGAGACCACCGCGTGCTGGGTGTCCAGCGGGATCTGACGGATCGGCACGTCCTGGCGGTTCACCGAGCCGGTGCGGGCCAGTTCGGTGGTGCCGTCGGCGTAGAAGTAGACGTTGCTCTGGGCCACCGCCCGGGTGTTCGGGTCCGGGACGGGGACGATCAGGTAGAGCGTCACGAAGCCGGCCAGGCCGAGCAGCAGCAGGGTGAGCAGGGTGGCGACCACCATCCGCCAGGTGGGCACCAGCCGACGCCACCAGGGCAGGGCCCGGCGGCGCGTCCTGCGGGCCGTGCGCCGGGCGCGACGGCGGTCACGCCGGGAGCCCTCGGCCCGGTCCTCCGACTCCAGGCTGTCGGGGGCCGGTCCGTCGGCGTCTCGGCGCTCCGGCTGCTGGTCCATGGGGGAAGTATGGGCGATTTGACGCTGAATCAGGTGGTTTGACGGGGCGGGCGGGAAGGGGCGGGGCGAGCGGAGCGACGGGTGGAGCGGTGGGCGGCGTGGCGGTCCGGCGGTAAATCGGCTGCGCGGTGCGGGCGTCGGCGGTACGTTGAAAGGTGACAACCCCATAGCGCAGCAGGTCCCAGCGCAGACCACCAGCTCCGCCCGCGACTCCCGGCACCCCCGGGGGCCAGCCGGTCGGAGCCGCTCCGGTCTGCCCCCGGGTGCGTTCCTGCCGCGCACTTCGCCATGCCTCCGCGCGCCCCCGCGCGGACAGAAAAGTCGACAAGGAGACACATGATGCTGCTCGCACAGCGGCTCCGCCCTCCGGATCGGTCGGGCACCGCCCGGCTCTACCTCGGGGTGGCGGCCGGGGCGTTCCGCCGCTACTCGACCTACCGGGCGGCCACCCTGGCCGGGGTCTTCACCAACACCGTCTTCGGCTTCGTCCTCGCCTACACCTTCCTGGCCCTCTGGCAGGCCCGCCCCGGGCTCGGCGGCTACGACGCCGACCGGGCGGTGGCCTACATCTGGGTCAGCCAGTCGCTGCTGATGACCGTCGCGGTCTGGGGCGGCGGTTTCCAGGACGACGTCCAGCAGCGCTTCCGCACCGGCGACATCGCGGTCGACCTCTACCGGCCGGTGGACTTCATGGGCTGGTGGCTGGCGACCGACCTCGGCCGGGCCGGTTTCCAACTGCTCGGCCGGGGCCTGGCGCCCACCGCGATCGGCGCGCTGGCCTTCGGCTTCGCCCTCCCCGTCAGCCCGCTGGTCTGGGCCGCCTTCCTGCTCTCGGTGCTGCTCGCGGTGGTGGTCAGCTTCGGGCTGCGCTTCCTGGTCGCGCTCACCGGCTTCTGGCTGCACGACTCGGAGGGCATCCGCTCGGTGATGGTGGTGGTCGCGATGTTCTTCTCCGGCGCGCTGCTCCCGGTGGTGGTCTACCCCGGCTGGCTGGGCACCCTGGCGACCGTGCTGCCCTGGTCCGGCATGGTGCAGATCCCCACCGACGTCATCCTGGAACGGCGCACCGGCGCCGCCCTGTTCACCGGCCTGGCCTTCCAGCTCGCCTGGGCCGTCGGCCTGCTGGCCCTCGGCAGGGGTGTCCAGCTGCTGGCCACCCGCAAGGTGGTGGTCCAGGGTGGCTGAACTCCTGCTCCCCCGCCAGGGCTTCGCCGCCAAGGCCGCCTGGGCGCTGCGCTCCTGGTGGCTGGTGGCCGCCATGTGGAACCGGGCCAGCATGGCCTACCGGGCCTCCTTCACCATGATGCTGGTGGCCAGCACCGTGATCACCGCGCTGGACTTCGTGGTGATCCTGCTGATGTTCCAGCACACCGAGCAGCTCGGCGGCTGGTCGCTGGCCGAACTCGCCTTCCTGTACGGCACCTCCGGCTTCGCCCTGGGCACGGCCAACCTGCTGGTCGGCTGCGTGGACGCGCTCGGCGACCGGATCCGCACCGGCACCCTGGACACCATGCTGATCAGGCCCGCCGCCGTGCTGGCCCAGCTCTGCGCCGAGCGCTTCACCCTGCGCCGGGTCGGCCGTCCGATCCAGGCCGCCGCGGTGCTGGGCTGGGCGATCGGGCGGCTGGACGTGCGGTGGACGGCGGACAAGGTACTGCTGCTCGCGGTGATGCTCGTCTGCGGCAGCGTCATCTTCTGCACCGTCTTCATCGGCTTCGCCACCGTGCAGTTCTGGTGGGGCGAGGCCGGCGAGTTCCAGAACGCCTTCACCTACGGCGGCGGCACCCTGCTGCAGTACCCGCCGACCGTCTTCGCCAAGGAGGTGGTGGCGGGCACCGTCTTCGGCCTGCCGCTGGCCTTCGTCAACTGGCTGCCCGCGCTGCACGTCCTGGGCAAGCCGGACCCGCTCGGCCTGCCCGAGGCCTTCCGCTTCGCCTCGCCGGTGGCCGCCCTGCTCTGCGTGCTGGCCGCCGGGCTGGCCTGGCGGGCCGGGCTGCGGGCCTACCGCGGCACCGGCAACTGACCACTCTCGCGTACGGAGGTACGGACACATGTCTCTGATCGAACTCGACGACGTCAGCCGGGAGTTCACCGTGCGGGCGAAGGCCGGCCGGTTCCGCCGGGAGAAGCGGACGGTCCGCGCGGTGGACGGGCTGAGCTTCCGGGTGGAGGCCGGCGAGTGCGTCGGCTACATCGGGCCGAACGGCGCCGGGAAGTCCACCACCATCAAGATGCTCACCGGCATCCTGGTGCCCACGGCCGGCCGGCTGCGGGTGGCCGGGGTCGAGCCCGCCCGGGAGCGGGTGCAGCTGGCCCGCCGGATCGGGGTGGTGTTCGGCCAGCGCACCACCCTCTGGTGGGACCTGCCGCTGCGCGACTCCTACGAGCTGGCCCGGCGGATCTACCGCATCCCCGACGCCCGGTACCGGGAGAACCTCGGTCGCTGCGTCGAACTGCTGGACCTGGGAAGCCTGTTGGACACCCCGGTGCGCCAGCTCTCGCTCGGCCAGCGGATGCGAGGCGACCTGGCGGCGGCCCTGCTGCACGACCCGCAGGTGCTCTACCTGGACGAGCCCACCATCGGGCTGGACGTGGTGAGCAAGGCCCGGGTCCGGGAGTTCCTGCGCGAGGTCAACCGGGACCGGGGCACCACGGTCCTGCTCACCACCCACGACCTGACCGACATCGAGCAGCTGTGCGGCCGGGTGATGGTGATCGACCACGGGCGGGTGGTCTACGACGGCGGCCTGGACGGGCTGCACGCGGCGGCGGAGAGCGAGCGCACCCTGGTGGTCGACCTGGCCGAGGAGGGGCCGGAGATCGCGGTGCCCGGAGCCCGGGTGGTGAAGGTCGAGGGGCCGCGGCAGTGGCTGGCCTTCCCGGCCGAGCAGAGCGCCGCCCCGCTGGTGGCGGCGGTCGCGGAGCGGTACCCGCTGGTCGACCTCTCGGTGCGCGAGCCGGCCATCGAGGACGTGATCGCGCGGATGTACGCCGAGGTGGCGATCGGCTGACCCGGTGATCAGGTGTGCGGTGCGTTCACTCGTGAGGGTGGATTCCGTGACTCCGGGGTGTCGCTGCTCGTTGACATCCCGGAGTACCGCACGGGCACGAGGAGTTGGGCGGGGATGGCGGGGCAGACCGGCAGCACGGAGGGGCCGGTGCCGGTGGCGCGGCCGGTGATCGGGGACGAGGAGATCGCGGCGGCGGTGCGCGTGCTGCGCTCCGGCTCGGTGGTCCAGGGGCCCGAAGTCGCGGCCTTCGAGCGGGAGTTCGCCGAGCTGGTGGACGGCCGGGAGTGCGTGGCCGTCAACTCGGGCACCTCCGCCCTCCACCTGGCCCTGCTGGCCCTCGGCATCGGGCCGGGCGACGAGGTGGTGGTGCCCTCGTTCTCCTTCGCCGCCACCGCCAACGCCGTCCGGCTGGCCGGGGCCGAGCCGGTCTTCGCCGACATCGAGCCCGGGAGCTTCGGCCTGGACCCGGCCGCCGCGGCCGCCGCCGTCGGCCCCCGTACGGCAGCGCTGCTCCCCGTCCACCTGTACGGGCACCCCGCCGCCATGGGCGGGTTGGGGAGGCTGGCGGAGCGGCACGGACTGGCCGTGGTGGAGGACGCCTGCCAGGCGCACGGCGCCGCCCTGGGCGCCACCGCGGCCGGCGCCTTCGGGGCGGCGGGCTGCTTCAGCTTCTACCCGACCAAGAACATGCACGCCCTGGAGGGCGGCATGGTGACGGTGGCCGACCCGGCGGTGGCCCGGAAGCTGCGGCTGCTGCGCAACCAGGGCATGGAGCAGCGCTACCGGAACGAGATCGTCGGGGCCAACCTGCGGATGACGGACGTCTCCGCGGCCGTCGGCCGGGTCCAGCTGCGGCGGCTGCCGGCCGCCAACGAGCGGCGACGCGCCCATGCGGCCCTGCTGGACCGCGAGTTGGCCGGTCTCGACGCGGCCGGGCTGGTCACCCCGGCGGTGGCGGCCGGGGCCCGACACGTCTACCACCAGTACACCGTGCGCGTCCTCGGCGCCCGACGGGACCGGCTGCGCGGCGAGTTGGCGGCGGCGGGGGTGGGCAGCGAGGTGTACTACCCGGTGCCGATCCACCGGCTGCCGCCCTTCCGGGGCCGGTGGGAGCTGCCGGAGACGGACCTGGCGGCGGCCGAGGTGCTCTCGCTCCCGGTGCACCCCTCGCTGACGGAGCGGGAGGTGGCGCGGGTGGCGGAGGCGGTCCGCGGCGCCCTGGGCGCGGTCGGACCGGTCGACCGGGCCGACCCGGCCGTACGTCGTGGGGACGGGGCGGTGTCGAGTGCGGTCGCCTGAGAGCGGGAGCCGGCCCGGACTGGTCAGGGCCGAGCAGCGGACCCGTTCCGTGGGGCGGCAGCGCAGCGGTGCCCCGCTGCGGGCCGGGCTGATCGGCTTCGGGGCGATGGGGCGCAACCACGCCCGGGTGCTCGGCGGTCTCCCCGGTGTCGAACTGGCCGGTGTGGTGGACCCGTTGGGGGGAGCGGGCCCGTGCGGGGTGCCGGTGCTGCGCAAGCTCGAACGGCTGCTCGCCCTCGGCATCGACTACGCGGTGGTGGCCTGCCCCACCGCCGAGCACGAGGCCGTCGGACTCCGGCTCGCGGAGGCGGGCGTGCCCGCGCTGATCGAGAAGCCGCTGGCCCCGGACTCCCGGGCGGCCGGCCGCCTGGTGGCCGCCTTCGACGGGCTGGTCGCCGGGGTGGGCCAGGTGGAGCGGTACAACCCGGCGCTCCAGCAGCTGCGCACCCGGCTCGCGGCGGGCGAGCTGGGCGAGGTCTACCAGGTGTCGACCCGCCGTCAGGGCCCCTTCCCGCAGCGGATCGCCGACGTCGGGGTGGTGCAGGACCTGGCCACCCACGACATCGACCTGACCGGCTGGATCACCGGCCAGGCCTACGCCTCGGTGGCGGCCAGGACGGTGCGCAAGAGCGGCCGTCCGCACGAGGACATGGTCGCGGTGGTGGGCACCCTCGCCGACGGCACCATGGTCAGCCACCTGGTGAACTGGCTCAGCCCGCAGAAGGAGCGCCAGGTCGCGGTCACCGGGGAGCGCGGCTGCCTGGTCGCCGACACCCTGACCGGTGACCTCACCCTGCACGCCAACGGCGCGGTGGCCACCGAGTGGGAGCTGGTCCGGGCCTTCCGCGGGGTGACCGAGGGCGACGTGGTCCGGTACGCCTTCCCCAAGCGGGAGCCGCTGCTCAGCGAGCACGAGCAGTTCCGGGAGGCGGTGGCCGGGCGCCCCGCCACCATCGTCCCGCTGGCCGAGGGCCTGCGCACCGTCACGGTCGCCGAGTCCGTCCTGGCCGCCGCCGGGCGGCCCGTACCCCTGGAGGTGGCCGGATGAGCGCCGGTTGGAGGTGGCCGGATGAGCGCCGGTGAGGGGCGGGTGCCCGACGTCACCGTGGTGGTCGCGGTCTACGACACCATGCCGTACCTGACGGTCTGTCTGAGCTCCCTGGTGCGGCAGACCCTGGGCCCCGGACGCCTGGAGGTGGTCGCCGTGGACGACGGTTCCACCGACGGCAGCGGGGCCGAGCTGGACCGCTTCGCCGCCGCGCACCCCGGCCTGTTCCGGGTGGTCCACCAGCCCAACTCGGGCGGCCCCGCCGCCCCCAGCAACCGCGCCACCGACCTGGCCCGCGGCCGGTACGTGTTCTACCTGGGCGCGGACGACTGGCTCGGCCCGCGCGCGCTGGAGCTGATGGTCGCGATGGCCGACCGGTACGGCTCGGACGTGGTGCTCGGCCGGATGGTGGGTGAGGGCGGACGGCACGTCCCGCAGGGCGTCTTCGACCGGACCGAGCCGTCGGTCACCTTCGCCGACTCGGCGCTGGCCTGGGCGCTCTCCGACACCAAGCTGTTCCGCCGGGAGCCGCTGGTGCGGCACGGCGTCCGCCGCCGGGAGGACCTGCCGGTCTACTCCGACCAGCCCTTCACCCTGCAGGCCCTGCTGCGGGCCGAGGGCCCGGTCTCGGTGCTGGCCGACTACGACTGCTACCACGCGGTGCTCCGGGCCGACCGCGGCAACGTCACCGTCCGCTCCGGCCTGCTCAACCGGCTGCGCGGCCTGGAGGCGATCACCGCCGTGGTCGAGCAGTTCACCGCACCGGGCAGCCCCGAGCGCCGGGCGCTGAACCTCCGTCACTTCGGCTGGGACGTGCCGCAGCTGCTCCGGGCCGGCCTGCTCGACCTGGCGCCGGGCGAGCAGCGGCGTCTGGTGGAGGGCGTCGGGCGACTGGTGCGGGAGCACTGCTCGGTGCTCCCCGAGCTGGGGACCGCCGAGCGGCTGCGGCTGGAGCTGGCGGCCGAGGGCCGCTGGCGGGCGGTGCGCGGGCTGGTCGAGGACGAGGCCGGGGCCGGCGGGGGGCCGGGGGAGCGGCTGGCGGTGCCGCGGCAGCTCTGGCGGGACGTGGTGCCGGAGCGGGCCCGGCGGGAGTTGCGGCGCCGGGCCGGGTGGCGGCGGTTCACCACCAAGGTGAGCGGGGGCTGACGGGAGTGGTGGCGGAGATGGACGGCACGGCGGTGGACGGCGCGGGGGTGGACGGCGCGGGGGTGGACGGCGCGGCGGTGGCGGCGGCGGAGGGTGTGCCGGTGGCGGGGGAGGACGGCGCGGCGGCGGTGGACCGTACGGTCTGCGTGGTCGGGCTGGGCAAGATCGGGCTGCCGCTCGCGGTGCAGTGCGCCGGGAGCGGGTGGCGGGTGCTCGGGGCGGACGTCGCGCCGCTGGTGGTCCGTCAGGTGAACGACGGCGAGACCCCGTTCCCCGGCGAGCCCGAGCTGGCGGACCGGCTGAAGCGGGCCGTCGCGGAGGGCCGGCTGACCGCCGGGGGCGACACGGCGGCCGCCGTGGCCGGGGCCTCGGTGGTGGTGGTCGCGGTGCCGCTGCTCACCGCTCCCGACCACAGCCCGGACTTCGCCCTGCTGGACGCGGCCACCGACGCCGTGGCGGCCGGGCTGCGGCGCGGGGCGCTGGTCTCGTACGAGACCACCCTCCCGGTGGGCACCGTCCGGGGCCGGGTGGCCGAGCGGCTGGCGGCCCGCTCCGGGCTGCGCCCCGGAGCGGACTTCGGGCTGGTGTTCAGCCCCGAACGGGTCTCCTCGGGCAGCGTCTTCGCCGATCTGCGCCGCTACCCCAAGCTGGTCGGCGGCATCGACGAGCGCTCCACCCGGCAGGGCGTGGAGTTCTACACCGCGGTGCTGGACTTCGACCACCGGCCCGAGCTGCCCCGGCCGAACGGCGTGTGGGCGCTGGCGTCCGCCGAGGCGGCCGAGTTCGCCAAGCTGGCCGAGACCACCTACCGGGACGTCAACATCGGGCTGGCCAACCAGTTCGCCCGCTACGCCGACCGGATCGGGGTGGACTTCGCCGAGGTGGCCGAGGCCTGCAACTCCCAGCCCTACAGCCACCTGCACCGTCCCGGCGTGGCGGTCGGCGGCCACTGCATCCCGGTCTACCCCCGGCTCTACCTCTGGGGCGACCCCTCCGCGACCGTGGTCCGCGCCGCCCGGGAGGCCAACCTCGCCATGCCCGGCCACGCGGTGGACCGGCTGGCCGCCGTGCTCGACCTGACGGACCGTCCGGTGCTGGTGCTCGGCGCGGCCTACCGGGGCGGGGTGAAGGAGACCGCCTGCTCCGGCGTCTTCCCGTTGGTGGACGCCCTCTGGGCGGCCGGGGCCCGGCCGTACGTCGCCGACCCGCTGTACGGGGCCGAGGAGCTGACCGCGCTCGGGCTGCCGCCGCACCGGGGCGAGCCGGTGAGCGCGGCGATCGTGCAGACCGACCACGCCGAGTACCGGACGCTGGGGGCCGAGCAGCTGCCCGGGGTGCGGGTGCTGCTGGACGGGCGGCGGGTCACCGATCCGGCGCGCTGGGCCGGAGTGCACCGGATCGTGCTCGGCGGCGGGGCCGGCCCGTCGTGCTGAACTCCTCGGGGTGACCCGGAACTGCCCCTGAACTCCACCGCGCCCCGGCCGTCTCCGGCCGGAGTCCGGGGCAGACTGGCGGGGTGAGTGCCGATCAGACGGCCGGGACCGGGGTCCGGTTCACCGCCGCCGACGAGGAGAAGCGCCGGGGCGTCCGGCGGATGAAGCTGTTCGCCACCGGGCTGCTCGGGGTGGCCACGGTGGTCTTCGGCCTGGCCACCTGGGCCGACGCCGCCGGGGCGGGCGCCTGGGCCGGGTACGTGGCGGCCGCCGCCGAGGCCGGGATGGTGGGTGCGCTGGCGGACTGGTTCGCCGTCACCGCGCTGTTCCGGCGCCCGTTCGGGCTGCCGATCCCGCACACCGCGATCATCCCGACCAAGAAGGACGCCTTCGGCAAGTCGCTCGGCGACTTCGTCGGCGACAACTTCCTCTCCGCGCCGGTGGTCCGCGAGCGGCTGGGCCGGATGGGCATCGCCCGGAGGCTCGGCGAGTGGCTGGCCGCGCCGGGCAGCGCCGAGCGGGTCACCAGCGAGGCCGCCGCCGCGCTGCGCGGGGTGCTCGCGGTGCTCAACGACGACGACGTGCAGGCCGTGGTGGCCGAGGCGGTCACCCGCCGGGCGGCCGCCACCTCGGTGGCCGAACCGGCCGGCCGGCTGCTCGGCAAGGTGGCCGCCGACGGTGGTCACCACGGGGTGGTGGACCTGGTCGCCGTCCGGGTGCACGACTGGCTGACGCGGCACCACCAGGACGTGGTGGGGCGGATCACCCAGAAGACCCCGGGCTGGACCCCGAAGTTCATCGACCACCAGGTCGGCGAGCGGGTCTACAAGGAGCTGATGCGCTTCGTCACCGACATCCGGGACGACCCGCACCATCCGGCCCGGGGCGCGGTCGACGACTTCCTCGCCGACTTCGCCGTCGAGCTCCAGCAGGACCCGGCCACCATCGCCCGGGTGGAGCGGGCCAAGGACGAGCTGCTCGCCCGCCCGGAGGTGCAGGACCTGATCGCCTCCTCCTGGGCGGCCGTCCGCACCCTGGTGCTGACCGCCGCCGAGGACGAGCAGAGCGAGCTGCGGCGCCGCATCCGCGACGGCCTGCGCGCGTTCGGGAGCCGGCTGGCCACCGACCGGCGGCTCCAGGCCAAGGCGGACGGCTGGCTGCAGGACGCCGCCGGGTACGTCGTGCAGACCTACCGAGCCGAGATCACCGCGCTGATCTCCGACACCGTGGCCGGCTGGGACGCCGACGACGCCTCCCGGAAGATCGAGGCCAACGTCGGCCGGGACCTCCAGTTCATCCGGATCAACGGCACCGTGGTCGGCGCGCTGGCCGGGTTGCTCATCCACACCGTGGCGGTGGCGCTCGGGGGCTGACGGCGTGTCCGACGCATCGGGCACGGCGGAGTTAGCATGCAGCGACTGCAACGGTGCACGAGGTGAGGAGAACGCAGTGGTCGAGAGCGCTGAGGGCAAGCGGGACATCGGGGCGTTCATCGCGGGGATGCCCAAGGCCGAGCTGCACGTCCACCACGTCGGCTCCGCCTCGCCCCGGGTGGTGGCCGAGCTGGCGGCCCGTCACGAGGGCCGGACCAAGGTGCCGCTGGACCCGGCCGCCCTGGCCGAGTACTTCACCTTCACCGACTTCGCGCACTTCATCGAGGTCTACCTGAGCGTGGTCGACCTGATCCGCGACGCCGAGGACGTCCGCGCCCTCACCTACGGCGTGGCCGAGGACATGGCCCGGCAGAACATCCGCTACGCCGAGCTGACCGTCACCCCCTACTCCTCGGTCAGCCGGGGCATCCCGGACGTGGCCTTCATGGAGGCCATCGAGGACGCCCGCAAGTCCGCCGAGAAGGACCTCGGCGTGGTGCTCCGCTGGTGCTTCGACATCCCCGGCGAGGCCGGTCTGGCCGCCGCCGAGGAGACCGCCCGGCTGGCCGTCGACCTGGCCCCCGAGGGCCTGGTCAGCTTCGGCCTCGGCGGCCCGGAGATCGGCGTGCCGCGGCCGCAGTTCAAGCCCTACTTCGACCGGGCCCGGGCGGCCGGCCTGCGCAGCGTCCCGCACGCGGGCGAGACCACCGGGCCGGAGACGGTCTGGGACGCGATCCGGGTGCTGGGCGCCGAGCGGATCGGCCACGGCACCCAGGCGGTCAAGGACCCGGCCCTGCTGGACTTCCTCGGCGAGCACCGCATCCCGCTGGAGGTCTGCCCGACGTCCAACATCGCCACCCGGGCGGTGGAGCGGATGGAGGACCACCCGATCCGTCAGATGGTGGACGCCGGGCTGCTGGTGACGGTCAACAGCGACGACCCGCCGATGTTCGGCACCGACCTGAACACCGAGTACCAGGTCGCCGCCCGGCTGCTCGGCCTGGACGAGACGGGCGTGGCCGGGCTGGCCCGCAACGCGGTCGAGGCCAGCTTCCTGGACGCACCCGGCAAGGCCCGGCTGATCGGTGAGATCGACCGCTACCTCGCCGGGTGGGACCGGGGCTGAGGCCTCAGGACATGGCCTTCCCCCTCTTCCGCGCCACCGTCCGCGCCACCGTGGCACCGGCCTCCGCCGTGGGGTCGGTGCCGCGGTGCAGCCAGGCGCGTTCGGCGAGGGTCCAGGCGGTGGTGGTGAGCAGGTAGAGCGCCCCGGCGAGCGGGAGCACCAGGGCGAACTGTGCGGTGCCGTAGGAGAGGTACGGCGCGATCCCGGTGCCCGGTGCGGGCGGGGTCGGCTGGGCGGCCATGGTCCGGCGGGCGCGGCGGAAGCCCAGCCAGCCGAGGGCCGCGAGGGCGGCGAACACGGCGGCGAAGAGGGCGAGTTCGGGCCCGGAGTGGGCGGAGCTCGGGTGCAGGCCGAGCGGGACGCCGAACAGCGTCGCGCCGAGCAGGTCGTTCGGCGTGGTGAAGAGCCGGTACATCACGGTGAAGAAGGGGAGCTGGGCCAGCATCGGCAGGCAGCCCGCGAACGGGGACGCCCCCTCCGACCGGTACAGCTCCGCGGTCGCCTCGCGCAGCCTCTCCGGCCGCTCCTTGTGCGTGCGGCCCAACTCGGCCAGCCGGGGCGCCAGTCGGGCCCGGACCCGTTCGCCCCTGGCGGCGGCGCGGGCCAGCGGGTGGAGCAGCAGTCGGACGGCGGCGGTGAACAGGACGACAGCGAGGGCGGTCGGCAGGTGCGCGGCGAGCGCCGCGACGGCGTCGTGGGCCAGGCCGACGGCGGGGTCGAGCAGGGTGAAGACGGACATGACGGGGTGAGCCCTCCGGGGTCTCTGGGGGCGCGCGGCGGTGCGTGGCGTGCTTGGGCACGCGGGCACACGGGCGCGCGCGGGGGTGAGAGGTCGGCGGAGGACGGCCGGTGAGCT
>NZ_BAAAYB010000152.1:0-181768 GCF_039535905.1 Kitasatospora albolonga
GCAGAGGTGGTCCAGCAGGTTCGCGGTGGCCCGCTGGATCCGCTCGTCGGTGTGACCGGGGCGGTCGAGGGCCGGTGACCAGGCGAAGGTGCCGGAGGCGAAGACGTACGCGCCGCTGGGCGCGCGGTAGAGCGAGCTCTCCTGGTGCCGCACCCGGCCCTCGGCGTCCCGGTACGGCGAGTGCGCCAGCAGCACCCGCTCGGTGTGCTCGGGCAGCGCGACCCTCGGGAAGTAACGGTCCGCCTCGCCGGCCACCAGGCCGGGCAGCTCCTCGCCCTCGCGCAGGCCGGTGCCCTCCCAGAGCCAGTGACCGGTGTGCCGGGCCACCAGCGGCACCGGCGTCGGCACCCGGCCCGCGTACTGCACGCCGAGCAGCCGCTGCTCGGGCTCGCCCGCGTCCCGCCAGAGGGCGCTGCGGGCCCCCGGCACCCCGGCGGCCGGGTGGTCGGCCGGGACGCGCTGGCGCTTGCGGCAGTTCAGCAGCCGGTGCGGCTCGCCGGACGGGCCGGGCGTCAGCTCGACCCGCCAGTAGACCGAGTTGGCGGAGAGGAAGACCAGTGAGGTGCCGCCGTCCCTGGCCTGCTCGACGGCGCGGCGCATCGGCTCGGACCAGTACTCGTCGTGCCCGGGGAAGACCATCGCCCGGTACCGGGCCGGGTCGACGTGCCCGGCGTGCAGGTCGGTGGCGGTGGCGTAGGCCAGGTCGTAGCCGTAGCGCTCGGCCCAGCGGATGAAGTCGTAGGCGTGGCCGACGTGCAGCGGCAGCCCGGCGCCGGCGTGCGGTCGGTCGAAGGAGACCGTGACGGCGGCCTCCTCCTCGCCGAGCAGGCCGCCCGCCTCGTCCCAGGCGTGGTAGAGGCTGGCCCCGTGCAGGCCATCCTCGGGGAAGAGGTTGTAGGCCTGCCAGGTGACGTCCGGGAGCACCAGCAGCAGGTCGGCGGTCTGCTCGAAGTCCCGTACCGTGAACGGGATGTGACTGCGGTGCAGGTTGTCGGCGGTGGTCAGCACCGCGACGTAGGCGCCCGGTCTCCAGTGCAGCGGGACCTGCAGCCGCCAGGACTGCCACCAGTGGTGGCAGGAGACGGTGCGGCCGACCACCAGCGGGGCCGGCTGGGCCAGGCCGGAGATCAGCGGACTGGCCGTCATGTGGTGGGCGCCGTCACCGCCGTAGTGGCCGATCCGGTAGACGTCCACGGTGAAGCCGCGGGGCGGGTTCACCGTGACCCGCAGGTCCACCGAGCCGCCGGGGCGGACCACCCCGGCGGAGGCGAAGCCCTTGATCTGCTGCACCACGTCGTCGGAGTTGGCCGGGGTGCCGACCGGTGGCCTGGGGCGCGGGGCGGCCTGCGGGCGCTGGCCCGGGGCGTCCAGGCTGACGTACCAGGGCACCGCGCCCTCGATGCCGGCCACGTAGTGGTCCGGACTGCGCAGCCAGGGCAGCGGGCCCTGGCCGAACGGGTCCGAGACCCCGTGCTTGAGCGTCCCCGACTCCCAGCGGCGGTTGAGTTCCGTCCCCACGCGCGCCCCTCCCCCCTCGCACCGGCCCGGCTCGGCCCCCGGTGGCATGTGCCACGCGGATGTGCGTGCGGACCAGCACACCACAGTGCTGGCGCTGCGTCACCCCACCGTAGCAACAAGTGTCGTTGAAAATTGATTCGTCCCGGATCCTTCGCCTGACCGGGGCATGACGGCTCGTCAGAGGCGTACGGAGCCCGCCGTCCGGAGCCCCGTCGACTCCAGCCAGGCCCGCAGCGGGGCATCCTCGCCCTGCTCCACCGCCTCCGCCACCAGGGCCGCCAACTCGGGCCTGCGGGCGCCCGCCAGCAGCAGCACCGGGCCGTCCAGCCAGTCCAGCCCGGGGCGGCCGGCGCCCGCCTCCACCGCGGTCAGGCAGACCAGCGCGGTGACGTGGTCGGCCAGCAGGTCCCGGCCGGTGCGCACGACCTGCAGCGGGGGCGCGACCTGTCCGGTGCGCGCCACGTGCGCGGCGAGTGCTGCCGCGAGGGGCTCGCCGCCGCCCTCCGCGAGCCGGGTCAGCACCAGGTGCAGCGCCGGGCCGGGCTCCTCGGGCGCCCGCTCGCCGAGCACCTCGCGCAGCGCACCGGCCTGGCCGCGCCAGCCGGCCTCGACCACCTCGGCCGGGTAGTCGGCCCAGGCCAGCTCGCGCCAGCCCGTCCCGACCGTGCCCACCGGCTCGCCGAACAGCACCTCGGCGGCCAGCAGCGAGACCGCCGCGTCCACCTCGCCCGGCTCCTCCAGCAGGTCGCAGGCGGGCCGGTCGCCCAGCCGGCTGCCGTAGCCGTCGGCCAGCCGGTCCCGGCGGGACAGCTCGGTGAGCGCGGAGACCACGCCCGCGTTCAGGTGGGCCGGGTGGCGGCCGAGCCGCCAGGCCGGGAGGGCGACCCGGGTGAGCAGCCTGTCCCAGCCCGCGTAGGCCAGGCCCACCTGCTCCTGGGCGGCGATCCGCAGCCCGTAGTCCACCGACTTGGCCTGCTCGGAGGCGGCGGCCGCGACCGCCCGCTCCAGCTCGGCCGCGTGGTCCCGGCAGGCCGCCAGCAGCAGCCGGGTGAGCCGGTCCAGCAGCGCGCCCGGCAGTGCCCCGGGGCCGCGCCGGTCGCCGAGCGAGGCGTCCAGGGCGCGCAGGAAGCGGCGGGCGGCGGCGATCTCGGGATCGGCGGAGGCCGCCGTCCCGGCCACCACCGGGGCCAGCAGCGCGCGCAGCTCCCCGGCCCGCATCCACCAGAGGAAGGGGGAGCCGATCACCAGCACCGGGGCGGCCGCCCGCCCGTCCCGCCCCGCGCCCAGCTCGTCGCCCACGGGGGCCGACGCACCGTCAGGCGCCTTGCGGCGGCGGCCGCTGGGCTCCTCCAGCCAGCTGTCGCAGTCCGGGGTGAGGGCGATGGCGGAGGGCGCCGGGACGCCGAGGCGCTCGGCCAGGTCGCGGATCTGGCGGTACAGCTCCGGCGCGGCCTCCTCGGCCAGCGGCACCGCAGGGGTGCGCGGGGGCACCGCCCTCGCGTAGGCCCCGGCCGCCAGGCCGGCGGCCAGCAGCACCAGCGCGGCGACCGCGCAGACCACCCAGCGGACGGCGTCCCAGACCCCCGCGTCGGCCGAGCCGGGTGCGCCGATCCGGCCGGTGAACCGGCCGGCCAGCAGCACCACGGCGACGGCGACGGGCAGCGCGGCGGCGCCCAGCGCCAAACCGCGGACCCTCAGCACGGCCTGGGCACGTGCGCGGGCTGCGTCGACAGCGGCCATGTGGCGCGGCACCCCCTTCGGGGCCCGGGGGACGGGCGGACCGCACCGCCCTCCGGAAGGAGGCGGCGATCCGGTCACCCGGGCCGACTCGAAATGATCAGTATCCGACCGGGAGGCGACGGAGGCCGCTCCCGGTTGTGCATCGTGCTTGGCACTTCTGACAGTTTTGACGCCCGTCCACGGGTGGGTGTTCCGGATCGCTACCGTTTCCACCCGTCCTGGTGACAACCACCACCCGGGACGCCACCGCCAGCTTCCCCCCGGCCGGGCCCGGACACCCGACGGAGACCGCGGCGGCCGACGGCCGCCCCTGCGATCCAGCGCACCCTACGACCCGGGACACGGCCACGTCAGCCGGATGGTCATCGGATCACCCGAAGGACTGGAATCCTGCCGCCGAGCGGGGCGGCGGCCCGCCCCGGAGTCGAACGGGAGAGCGATCCGCTGAACGACGGAGGGCGCTGCGTCCGGCGGGTGATCCCGCGGACGCAGCGCCCTCCCGGCGGCCGTCCCCCTACTGCCGGGCGGCCTTCAGCGCGATGTCGGTGCGGTGCTGACCGCCCTTGAGCGCGATCTTCGCGACGCCCCGGTAGGCCAGCTCGCGGGCCGCGGCCAGGTCGGCCCCGGTCGCGGTGACCGAGAGCACCCGGCCCCCGGCGCTCAGCACGGAGCCGTCCGGGCCCTCCTTGGTGCCGGCGTGCAGCACGAACGCGCCCTCGGCCTCGGCCTCGGCCAGCCCCTCGATCGGGTCACCGGTGCGCGGCGCCGCCGGGTAGCCCTCGGAGGCCACCACCACGGTGACCGCGGCGCCCTCGTCCCAGCGCAGCGGCTCCAGCTCGCCCAGCGTGCCGTTGGCCGAGGCCAGCAGCACGCCCGCCAGCGGGGTGCGCAGCCGGGCCAGCACGACCTGGGTCTCCGGGTCGCCGAAGCGGGCGTTGAACTCGATCACCCGGGTGCCGCGCGAGGTCAGCGCCAGACCCGCGTAGAGCAGGCCGGAGAACGGGGTGCCCCGCCGGCGCAGCTCGTCCACGGTCGGCTGCAGCACCGTCTCCAGCACCTCGTCGACCAGGCCCTCCGGGGCCCAGGGCAGCGGGGAGTAGGCGCCCATGCCACCGGTGTTCGGGCCCTCGTCGCCGTCCAGCGCGCGCTTGAAGTCCTGGGCCGGGACCAGCGGCAGCACGGTGGTGCCGTCGGTGATGGCGAACAGCGAGACCTCGGGACCGTCCAGGTACTCCTCGATCACCACCTGCTCGCAGGAGGCCGCGTGGGCCAGCGCCTCGGCCAGGTCGGAGGTGACCACCACGCCCTTGCCGGCCGCCAGGCCGTCGTCCTTCACCACGTACGGGGCGCCGAAGGCGTCCAGCGCCTCGGCGGCCTCCTCCGGGGTGCGGCAGACGTAGGAGCGCGCGGTGGGGACGTTGGCCCCGGCCATCACGTCCTTGGCGAAGGCCTTGGAGCCCTCCAGCTGGGCGGCCTCCCCGGACGGGCCGAAGACCGGGATGCCGGCCGCCCGGACGGCGTCCGAGACGCCGGCCACCAGCGGGGCCTCCGGGCCGACCACGACCAGTTCGGCGCCGAGCCCGCGGGCCAGCGCGGCCACGGCCGCACCGTCCAGCTGGTCGACGGGGTGGACCACCGCCACCTGCGCGATCCCGGCGTTGCCCGGGGCGCAGTGCAGCTCGGTCACGGCAGGATCTTGGGACAGTGAGCGGCACAGGGCGTGTTCGCGGGCGCCGCCGCCGATGACGAGGACCTTCACGCTGGGCAAGCGTAGTCGGTGGCCGTTCCGGCCCTGGTCGCGGGCCCCGTGTCAAGCTCCGAACGATCACCCGATCCCGGGCCCGGAGACTGGAGGAAGCTCCAGCGGGCACCCGGCGCGGGAGGCGGCAGGGTGGCCGGAGTCAGGGCCGCAGGACCGGACGGGCTCGCTCGGACGGGTGAAATCCGATCGGCCGCCGCAACTCTCCCACCTCGGGTCGATGGGGTGAATTCCGATAACGATCGCGGCCGAAGCGGCCACACGGTCAGCCATTCGGCGGTAAGAAGGTCTGTCGTACGGCCCCCGGCCCCGGCCGGGGCACGGCACCATGGGGCGACCCGCACCCGCTCCTGGCGCCGCCGTCCGACACGGTGTCAGATCCGGCCGGTGTCCCCCGACACCGACCGACCGACGCACCGTCAGGCCCGGCACCCCGCCAGGGCCTCAGCAGTCCGCCCGCCACAGGGAGCCCCACAGGTGAGCCAGCCGGAAATGCAGCCCGAGGAGAGCCCCTGGGGCAAGGACCTCGGTGAGGAGGACCAGCCCGTGGCCACCTCCAGCCCGACCCCGACCCGCCGCCGCACCGACCTGAGCGCCCGCCAGTTCCCGCTCGGGGACTGGGGCGAGCCCGCCGAGCGGTTGGAGGAGCTCTACCGCTGGTCCGAGGAGCGCGCGGTCGAGGCCATCGACTGGTACCGCCGGGACCGGGTGTGGAAGCGGCGCTGGGCACGCCTGCTCCGCTTCGGCTCCGCCTCGTTCGCGGTGGCCGGGGTGACGGCGCCGCTGGTCTCGATGACCGGCGCCTTCTCCTTCCACGCCTCCTGGGGCTACGTCGGGCTGGCGCTCTCCGCCGCCTGCTACGGCCTGGACCGCGCCTTCGGACTCACCTCCGGCTGGATGCGGGACGTCTCCACCGCGCAGGCCCTGCAACGGCGGCTGGAGACCTTCCAGTTCGACTGGGCCTCGGAGTGCGTGCGGGAGGTGCTCGGGCCGACCGAGGGCACGGCGGGCGAGGCGGCGGAGCGGTGCCTCGGGGTGCTGCGGCGCTTCTGCGAGGACGTCTCCGACGTGGTCCGCAGCGAGACCTCGGAGTGGATGCTCGAGTTCCGGGCCGGCATGACGCAGCTGCCCACCCAGTCGCCCGGCCCCTGGGGCGGCCGCACCGAACCGGGCACCGGGGCCCAGGTCCGCGTCCTGCCCCCGCCGGGCACCCGGCCCACCATGCCGCGCCAACGCCCCCCGGAGGGGCCGCTGCGGTGACCCCGCGGGGCGCGCGGCAGGTGGCCACCCCGGGGGCGCGGGGAACTGCGCGAAGCGGAAGGAAGTGACCCGTGTGCCGGGTACGGGGATTCACTTGCAGGTGAGTGTCCGTACCCGGCACACGGGTTTCGTTCTTCCGACTCGCGCAGTTCCTCGCGCCCCTGGGTCCCCGGCGGTTGCCCTCCGCGGAGCAGTCAGGCGAAGACGATCATGGAGCCCTGGGTGACGCTGCGGGTGGCGGCGGCGTAGAGGCCGGCCCAGGCGTGGCGTTCGCGGGCGTAGGGGTGGAGGTCGTCGATCGGGGGCTCGAAGGGCTGCTCCAGCTCGGTGGGGGCGAGCGGGCGGGTGGGGGCCGGCGGGTCGAGCGGGTCGATGCCCAACACCGGCGCCACCGCCTGGAGTTCGCGCAGCAGCCCGTAGGAGGACCCGAGCGGCCCACCCTCGGCGAGCAACTCGTCGGCGACCAGCGGCAGTTGGAAGTCGATCGGAACGTACGCCCCGGCGTGGTCGAAGTGCCAGACCAGGTGCGACTGTTCGGCGGTGGACTCGAACATCTCCAGCAGCTGCTCGTAGTCGCTGCCGAGCGCGTCCACCGGGGTGATCTGGAACCCGGTCAGCCCCAACAGGTAGGCGCGGCGGAGGAAGTGGAGCGAGTCGTAGTCGAAGGCGGCTATCGGCTCCACCGAGCCGCTCAGCTCCGCCGAGTACTGGTACACCGGCACCGGCGGCAGCCCGTGCGCGGTGAGCGCGGCGTCGTAGCGGGCGAGGTCGTCCCGGAACGGGTTGTCGGAGCTGTACGTCAGGACGTCCACCAGCGGGACGAGCCAGAGGTCGCAGGCCATGGGCCGGCTCTTCCTCTCAGGGGGCGTGGGCAACGGAGAGCCCACCCTACTGCCCGGGCAGGGCCTCCCGGCGCGCGGCGGGCTCCTCGGACGGCTTCCCGCCGCGGGGAGCGGACGGGCGGCCGAAGCGGCCGGGCGGGACGGCCCTGGGGAGGGGCACCAGTCCGTGGCCGACCTCCGGTTCCGCGGCCGGACCGGCCGCGGGCTCCACGGCCCCGGGCGGCCCGGGGTGGCCGCCGCCGGGGACCGGCGCGCGCAGCAGGGAGAGCACGGCCACCGACTCCAGCGAGTGGCCGCCGAGCCTGGCCAGCAGCTCGACGGTGAACAGGTTGTACTGGTTCACGATCCGGTGCGCACCGGAGATGTCGCGGGCCTCGATCCGGTCCACCAGCTCGGGGTGGCGGTCCCAGCAGACGCCCTCCATGGAGTCGGCGGCGCGCAGGTGGGGAGCGGCGTACATCCAGGACTGCACCCGCAGCCAGCCGAGGTAACCGGCGATCCGGGTGTTGTCGAGCAGGACGGCGGCCTCGTGCCAGAACCGCAGGTCGCAGCCGACCAGGACGTCCAACTGCCCGGCACGGGAGGCCCGTTGGGCAGCCTCCGCACGGCGGCGCAGGGACGGGAGACGGTGCCAGTCGTAGCGGCTGGCCCGGCCGTGGAGCTGGCGCAGGGCGGAGTCGGTGAGCAGGGCGCGGGCCTCGAAGATCTCCAGGAAGTCCGTCCAGGAGAACTCCGGGACGGTGAAGCCCCGGTGGTGCTCGGCCCGGAGCAGGCCCTGCGCGGCCAGGTCGACCAGCGCCTCGCGGGCCGGGGTGGCGGAGACCCCGTAGAGCTCGGCGATCTCCTTGACCGTGAAGTTGCGGCCCGCCTCCAGCCGGCCGGCCATCATCTCCTCGCGGAGCGCGGCGGCGATCTGCTCGCGCAGGCTGTTGCGCTGGATCGCCGGACGGCCGTCGCCGGGGAGCCCCAGGGTGCTGGACATGCGGTCGTCGGGCTCCTCTCCGGCTCCGTGCTGGCCCTCGGCCGGCCCGGGCGGGAACACGACCGAGGCTCATCTTCTCAAATGCGCCCAGCTGGTGCGCAAGAGCCTCACGGCCTCCATATCCGGACATTCGACCGTGTCCGCAGGTCAGCACGGTTCCTGCGGGGGGCTCCGGCGCCGGTGGCCGGCGCCGGAGCGCGGTCAGCGCTGGACCGGGGCCGGGATTCCGAGCAGGCGGTCCCGGAGCACCGGGAACTCGGCCCGGGCCTTGGCCGCCCCGGCGCCGTCGAACTCCACCGTGAGCACCTCCTCGCCCGCACCGGCCTCGGCCAGCACCTTGCCCCACGGGTCCACCACGATCGAGTGGCCGCCCTGCTCCACCCCGGCGTGCGTCCCGGCGGTGTTGCAGGCCAGCACGTACGCCTGCTCCTCCACCGCCCGGGCCCGGGCCAGCAGCGTCCAGTGCTCGCGGCGGCGCTCCGGCCACGCCGCCGGCACCACCAGCAGCTCCGCCCCCGCGTCCAGCAGCGCCCGGAACAGCTCCGGGAAGCGCAGGTCGTAACAGGTCGCCAGGCCGAGGGTGCCCAGCTCGGTGGTGGCCGTGACGATCTCCTGCCCCGCGCCCATCGCCACCGCCTCGCCGCTGTCGAAGCCGAAGCGATGGATCTTGCGGTACGTCGCGGCCAGCTCGCCGTCCGGGGCGAACAGCAGCGAGGTGTTGTAGATCGGGCCGTCCGGATCGCGCTCCACGATCGAACCGGCGTGCAGCCACACCCCGGTCGCCCGGGCGGCCGCCGACATCGCCTCGGCGGTCGGGCCGTCCAGCGGCTCCGCCCCGTCCGACCAGGCGTCGTACGCGAACCCGCCGAGCGGCCACAGCTCGGGCAGCACCACCAGGTCCGCGCCCTCCTGGGCACGGACCAACGCGGCCGCCCTGGCCCGGCGTTCGGCCACCGGCTCGGCGTCGGACACGGCGAGTTGGATCAATGAGGCGCGCACACTACCACCGTCCATGGGACCAGTCCTACGATCGTCACCCGAAAGCGCTGCCCTGCTGTCACCCGGCAGCGTAACGTGCGGGTAGCGCCCGCGCGGGGAAGCCCCGACCTTGGCGCCGAGGTAGGGAACTGACGGAGGGCCGGATAACCCGTGACCGACAACGAGACGACCGTGCAGACCTGCGTCGACGCCTGGACGCAGTCGATCGAGGCGATATCCGAACTCGTCGCCGCCCTCCCGGGCGACGCCTGGAACCGCGCCACGGAGTGCCCCGGCTGGTCCGTCCGCGACGTCGTCTCGCACATCATCGCCCTGGAGTCCGAACTCCTCGGCGACCCGCGCCCGATCCACTCCCTCCCTTCCGACCTCCGGCACGTCAGCGGCGACTTCGCCCGCTACATGGAGCTCCCGGTCGACAAGCGGCGCTGCCACACCCCGCCCGAGCTCACCAGCGAGCTCGAGTACACGATCATCCGGCGCTCGCGCGCCCTGCGGGACTCCCGCCACCAGGCCGAGGACCTCGTCCGCTGGCCGGCCGGCCCGCTCTCCCGGGACGTCCCCTACCTGACCCTGCTGCAGCTGCGGGTCTTCGACGTCTGGGTCCACGAGCAGGACCTGCGCCGCGCCCTCGGCGTCCCCGGCAACCTCGACACCGCCGCCGCCCGGATCGCCCGCGACCAGCTCCTGGCCGGCCTCCCCCGCACCGTCGCCAAATCGGCCGGCGCACCCCTCGGCACCACCGTCGCCCTGGACGTCACCGGCCCGCTGGAGTTCTTCCGCACCGTCCGGGTCGGAGCGGACGGCCGCGGCACCGTCGACGAGTCGGTGACCCTCGCCCCGACGGTCTCGCTCGGCATGGACTGGGAGACCTTCCTCCGCCTCTCCTGCGGCCGCGGCAAGCGCGGCCCCGTCACCGTCGACGGCGACCACGAACTCGCCGACCGCATCCTCGACCACTTCGCCGTCACCCCCTGAGCTTGTTCTTTAACCTTTCCGATCTTGGTGTTCGGCCATGGTGAGGTCGCGTTTGACGGTTTTGCCCACGTCGTAGCGGGGTGCGGGCCGACGGTTCTTCGATCCTGGTGGTCGTCCGGGGCCGGGCTTGCCAGGTTTCGGGGCCCTGGCCGGGCAGAGCATGGTGGCGCGGAGGTTCCTGAACCCGCGCCGGACCCTGGCGGGGGTCAGTCGGCCCGGGGCGGCGGGCTTCTCCCAGGGCCGACGTAGGTCCTCGGCGAGTGGGCGGGCAAGGCGGAGTTGGGTGTGCGCGGCGATGACGGTCCAGGTCCAGCGGTCGGCGGCCTCGGGGGTGCGGATCTTCGGTCGGGTCCAGCCGAGGGTCTGCTTGAACAGCCGGAAGGTGTGCTCAAGGTCGAATCTGCGGAGGTAGGAGCGCCACCAGCGGTCGACGTCGGTAGCGGTGGCGCCGGTGGCCGAGGACCACAGCCACACCGGGTCGGGTGCGCGGTCGCCGGGCAGGTAGTCGACCTCCAGGCGGACCAATGTGCCTTCGATGACGGGCAGTTCGCCGTCGTGGTCGAGCCAGCAGGTGCGGTGTGTGAGCCGGGGGTGGAGCCGGTCCCAGCTCTGGGCGGTGGCGGTGCCGTAGCGGGTGGTCTCGGTCGTGGTGGTGTGCGCTGGTTCGGGCCAGGTGGCGGGCTTGGCCAGGGCGAACTCGGGTCCGTGCTTGGGCGGGCGGCCGTTGGTACCCGGCGCGCGGGGCGGCTTCGGCAGTCGAAGTACCCGGTCCGAGCGGATCCGGCCGAGTACTTCGACGGGCAGGTCCGCCAGCACGTAGGCGAGCCGGGTCACGTCGTAGCCGGCGTCCATCACGACCAGGATGTCCGGATCGCCGTCGGCCCAGTGCCCTGCCGCGACCAATCGCCTGACCACGGAACGCAGTTGATCGGCGGTCACCGCGGTGGCATCGTCAGCGGGCCCCAGCCGGAGTGCGTCCAGCACCCCGGTCCAGGACGTGCGCCCGGATTCCAGCGCGACGACGAAGGAGTAGGGCCAGCCCGGGATGAACTGCGAGACGCTCTTCGCTCGTCCGTGCACGTGGCAGAACAGTCTGTCCGCGCTGGTCGGCGCGTCGGACCGCAGCCAGGGGCTGACGTCCACCGCCAGCACGATCCGGCCGTCGTCCGTCCTCGGCAGCGGCAGGCCGGCCAGCTCGGCGCGCAGCCGGTCCACCTCGATCCGGCCGCAGTTCAGCGCGTCGTACAGTGCGCCGTGGCCGCGCCGGTGCTCAGCGGTCAGCGTCAGGTCGACCAGCGACCTCACCGGCCCGTCGGCGCACAGCAGCGCGTCGGTGAGCTCGAACAGCGCGTCCGCCCGGGCGGTCAGGCAGCCGTAGAAGTCAGCCCTGAACCCGGACAACACGGCCAGCGACTCAACGTGGGCAGCGTCGTCCAGCAGACTCACCATCACGGCCTTGGGTTCGATCATCAGCGTCTCGACAGCGCACATGATCACCCCAAGGCCGATCCGGTGTCCGGAGAACGTCAGAACCCATGGTCAGTCACGGGTCAACGGGCTGAGGTTTCGTCAGGCTTCTGCGGATGCTCTGCCTCCGCCTTGACGCCAGCGGCACATAGCCGATGGACGAGAAGAGTCATCTCGGGCATCGTGCCTGCGAACGTGCCGGCCCGGATCTGTTGGAGTGTCCCCTTTGCCTGTGCCAGATCTCCGCCGAGTTCGGCGCGAAGAACCTTCATCACGAGGACCGGGCTGGCGAGAGGGTCACTGAGTATGAGCCGCGCCTCGCCGTGTTCGGCCAGAAGACGCCGGCGCAGGTCGTCCGGTATGCAGCTTCCTCCCGGCCCGCACTCGTACAACGCGTCGCCGCAGACGGAGCAGTGGTAGCCGATGTCCCATTCAAGCCTCTGCCCAACCAACGCCTGAACGCCGACGCACTCCATCTCGGAGCCGCAGCCCGAGCACTGCGACGGGTACCTGACGGACTCGATCACCGCGACTTGTCCCATCCACTGGCACAACCATGACGACGCCAGCATCCAGGGCCCTGAGGTTAAAGAACAAGCTGAGGCGCGCTCCCGCCGCGCACGCGGGGTGGCGCACCTCGCGCTTCCGTGCGGCCGGGGCGGGCCAGTACGTCACCCGTTCGGCCTCGTTGTGCCAGACAGCCCATACCTCCGAACAGAATTGAGGGGCTGTCATGAACGACGAGTCGATGGAACTGGTCCGCACCAGCTTCCCGGTCACCGGCCAGCCGATCCGGGTGGTGATGATCGACGGCGAGCCCTGGTTCGTCACGGCCGACGTCTGCAAGATCCTCGGGCGGGCCAACCCGAGCGACACCGTCTTCGGTTTGGAGCCCTGGCAGATCCGGACCGTGGACCTGCGTCACGTAACCGTAGGACGGTCCGAGGGTTACGACGTTTCCGCAGGTCAGAAAGCCTACCGTCGCGGCAACCCGCTGCTCGGGACGGTCAACGAGGCTGGGCTGTACACCCTCCTCCTCCGTTCGGACAAGCCGTCGGCCAAGCCGTTCCAGCGGTGGGTGACCTCCGACCTGCTCCCGTCGATCCGGCGGGGTGACACCGACGTGCCGCGGCAGCAGCAGCGGATGGCGGAGACCCTCGCCGACGCGATCGGGCAGCAGGTGCACATCGTCGCGGAGGTCCAGCAGGACCTCGGGCCGGACTTCCACGTCCGTTCGGACGGGACGGTGCACTGCCGGCACGGCGAGATGGAGTTCCGGGTGCCGAGCCGTCAGGACGACAGTGGGCCGCCCTTCGGCGGGTACTTCCAGTGCCTGAGCTTCGAGCACGTGGGCATCCGCGGCGGGAAGGCGATCCCGCGCTGCGAGAAGCTCAAGCTGGTCGACCTGGTCCGCCGCCTGAACGCCCGGCCTCCCGCGCCCGAGCCCTCGCTCGGCGGAACGGTGCACGGCGAGGTCGGCCCGTTCCGGTTCTCCACCGGGCCGGACGAGTTCGTGGACCTGATGCGGCGCAGCGGTCTGCTGTAGCGGGAACAGGACGCCTTCACCCTCAGAAGTCCTGAGGGTGAAGGCGTTCTCCATACCCTCGGACGGTCCTACGGTTTCGTCGTTCTCGCAGGTCGGAAACCCTACGCGACCTTCCGCCGGAGGTGCAGGATCATGCCCGTGCCGAAGGCGAGCGGCACGTACAGCCAGCACAGCGCCCACCGGTACCCGTCCGCCGTGTGCGCCGCGCCCGCCGGGGTGAGGGCGTCGAGGAGGAGGCCGACGCCCAGCAGGGTGGTGACGATGCCGAGGAAGCCGCCCATGTTGGCGATGCCGGTGGCGGTGCCGAGGCGGGTGGGGGGATTGCTCGCGCGGGCGTAGTCGAGGCCGACGAGGGAGGCGGGGCCGTTGCTGCCCATCACCACGAGGAGGGTGACGAGGAGCCAGGTGGGCGGGGTGGCGCCGGGCCAGGCGAGGACGGCGGCCCAGGTGAGGGCGGTGGTGGCGATCACGGTGAGGGTGACGGGCATCCGGGCCCGGACGGTGCGCAGCAGGAGCCGGCCGAGCAGCAGGGCGAAGAGCATGTTGGAGAAGACCAGCAGGGTGAGCAGGCCGCCGGCCTCGCCGCGCGAGAGGCCCTGACCCTCCACCAGGTAGGGCATCCCCCAGAGGAGTCCGAAGGCTCCGGCGGGGAAGGCGGTGGTGAAGTGCACCCACAGCCCCAGCCGGGTGCCGGGTTCGCGCCAGGAGTCGCGGACCTGGGAGCGGAGCGAGGGCCGTCCGTCGGCGGTGGAGGGCAGCGGGGCGGCGCCGGGGGGTGCCTCCCGGAGCAGCAGGGCGACGGCCGCGAAGACCGCGACGCCGAGCAGGGCGACGGTGGCGAAGGAGGCGGTCCAGCCCTCGCTGTGCAGGGTCTGGGCGAGGACGGCGGTGGTGAGCAGGTTGCCGCCCATCCCGGCCAGGCCGGTGAGTTGGGCGACCATCGGGTTCTTGGCGGCGGGGAACCACCGGGCCGCGATCCGGAGCACGCTGATGAAGGTCATGGCGTCGCCGCAGCCGAGCACGGCCCGGGAGGCCAGGGCGGGGCCGAAGGCGGTGGAGAAGGCGAAGGCGAGCTGACCGAGGCTCAGCAGCAGGATTCCGCCGAGCAGGACGCGCTTGGGGCCGTACCGGTCGACCAGCAGGCCGACGGGGATCTGCATGGCCGCGTAGACCAGCACCTGGAGGACGGCGAAGGTGGAGAGCGCGGAGGCGCCGATGCCGAAGCGGTCGGCGGCGTCGATGCCGGCCACGCCGAGGCTGGTCCGGTGGATCACCGCGAGCACGTAGACGGTGGCGGCGACCGCCCAGGCGAACCAGGCGGCCCGCCCGCCCGGCGCTGCGGAGGGCGCGGGTACCGGCACCGGTGCCCGCTGGCCGGGGACGGCGGCGACGGTGGGGGCTGGGACGATCTCCGGGTCGGTGCTCACCCGAACAGGTTAAGCAGCCCGTCAACAGCCGGGATCCGGCCGTCGTGCACGAAGCACCGCCTCACCCCTTGAGCGTCCAGCTCACCGTCCGGGTCATCCGCTGCTCCCGGAAGGCCTCGTCCCGGACCCAGTCGGTGTCGTCCCGCACGGTGGCCGAGACGGTGACGGTCCGTCCGGCGGGGACGGCGAGCGCGGTGGTCTCCAGCCAGCTGCCGTCGGGGGCGGGGCTGGTCACCGGGAGGCCGTCGACCCGCCACTCGACCACCAGCTGCCGGTCCCCGGTGAGGGGGACGGGCCGGACCAGCAGCCGGGGGCGGCCGGTGATCGCGCCCGGGGTCGGTTCGGGGCGGTCGGCGGGGCTGATCCGCTGGTAGAGCTGCTTGACGATGGCCTCCCGGGAGGGCGGGTTGTAGCTGCCGCCGAGGGTGCGCATCACCGAGTCGACGGTGGGGCGGAAGGTGCCGTTGGCGCTCCGGTAGGTGCCGACGGTGCCGCCGCCGTCGGAGGTCTCGGCGCCCAGCCAGCGCCACCACTTCAGCTGACGGCGCCTCATCTCCTCGGCGTCCACGGTGGAGAGGTTGGGGTAGTCGGCGTCGCCCGGCGCGCTGTCGTACTCGTCGCCGAGGTCGCCGACGGTGTGGCCCATCTCGTGCTGGATGATCCGTCCGGCGTCGGGGCTGCCGCCCGCCAGGGTGGTCACCCCGGTGCCGCCGGCACCGCCGTACTCCCTGGAGTTGGCGAGGGCGATCAGGTACTGCGGGCCCTCGCCCTCCCCCGCCAGGCGGGCGGTGGCGGCCTCGTCGGCGCAGAGCAGCCGGGCGGTGCCCTCGCACCAGAAGTGCATGCCGAGCGGGGTGCCGGGGTGGCGGACGGCCGGCTCGCCCTCGGCGATGCCGGGGGTCGGGGAGACCACCTCGACCCGCCTTATGTTGAAGAAGCCCTGGTAGCTGCGGAAGGGCTCGATCTCCATCAGCGCGTGCCAGGCCTGGTCGGCCTGACGGCGGAACAGCTCCTGCTGGTCGGCGGTGTAGCCGTCGCCGAGCAGGACCAGGGTGATCCGGTTGGCCGGGTCACCGGTGCGCCGTATGTCCACGGTCGGGGCGGTGCCCGGCGTGGTGGCGGGTGGCCCGGGGGGCCGTTCGACGCCGTTCGGCGGGGCGGCCCGGTCGGGGGCGGGCGACGGGACGCCGATGACCTCGTAGGGCGACCGGGCGGTGAGTTCCAGGGCGGCGGGCAGCCCGGCCACCGGGAGCAGCAGGAGCACGGCCAGGCCGCGTCCCGCTCCTCGGCGGACGCGGTGTCCGGTATCGCCAGGCGCCATACGGGTACGTCCTCGGTGCTCCGGTCACCCGGCGGGGGCCAGGGTGGGGGTCGCGGAGAGGTACCCGCACCCCGCGCCCCCGCAGCACTCCCGCGCCGCAGGTTCCCCGGGCCGGACCAACCGGTTCCGCCGCGCGGCCCACCCGGCTTGCGGCCGTCAGAGCCGTCCGAGCCGGCCGCCCCGTCCACGCCGTCCGGGGAGCGGTGGCCGGCTCAGCCGCGCAGGGCCGCGACCGGTTCGGTGCGGGCCGCCCGGAGCGCCGGGTGGGCGCCGGCCAGCAGGCCGAGGACGGTGCCGAGCAGCGGCGCGGGGAGCACGGCCCAGGCCGGCAGCACGGCGGTCCAGTCCCGGACGAGCGCCACGGCGAGGACGGCGAGCACGCCGAGGCCGGTGCCGGCCAGGCCGCCCAGGGTGCCGACGGTGGCGGCCTCGGCGAGGAACTGGGCCCCGACCTGTCGGGCCCCGGCGCCGAACGAGCGCCGCAGCCCGGTCTCGGCCGCGCGCTCCCCCACCGCGAGCAGGCCGGCCGAGGCGATGACCACCGCGCCGACGGCCAGGCAGGCGCCGGCCAGGGCCAGCGCCACCAGGAGTCCGGTGCGCCGGGGAGCGGCGCCCCGGTGCTCGTACGGGTCGGGCGGGGCGTCCACGGCCAGCCGGTCCGGGGCCTCGGGGCGCAGCGCCGCCGGGAGCTGACGGGCCACCACCCCGGCCGCCCCGGGGCGCGTGGCGACCAGCACCTTGGCGGACTCCCGCCCGGCCGGTCCCGGATTGCCGAAGCGCTCCAGCGCCGTCGCGGCCGGGACGATCAGGCCGTGCAGCGTCTCGGGAGCCCGGGTGACCTGCCGGTAGAGGCCGATCACGGTGAACGGGAGGCCGTCCAGGAAGACGGCGGGCTGCGCCGCGACCAGGCCGGGGCCGATGCCGAGGCGGGCGGCGGTCTCCTCGCTGAGCAGCGCCACGGGGAGCCGCCGCCGTTCCGGGAACTGATCGAGCGTCACTCCGGCGGTCAGCTCCGGGGCCATCGCGGCGACCGCTCCGGGGCTGGCGGCGAAGACCGTCGGGCCGGGGCCGGGCAGGCCCTCGGCGGCCGGGCCGGTGCCGATCCGGATGCCGTCGCCGACCCGCCACCAGACCCCGGCCGCCGTCACCCCGGAGATCCGGGCCGCCCGGGTCTCGGTGTCGGGCGGCAGGCCGGTGGGCGGGGCGGCCCCGGGGGGCAGTCCGGTGGCGTCGGGCTGGTCCACCGCGGTGACGGTGGTGGCCCTGGTGAGGTCGTAGCCCGGGCGGACCTGGCCGTCGGCGGTGGCGGTCAGGCCGAGCGCGGCGACCAGGGTGGCGGTCCCGAGCGCCGGGGCGAGCAGGGTGAGCAGGGTGCGCCGGGGCCGCTCCAGCAGTCCGGCCAGCGTCTCGGCTCCCAGGTCCCGCAGGGCGGACCACGTTCCCGGCCGCGGCTTGCGGAGCACCTCAGACCACCGCCGCTTCGGCCGTCGCCCCGCCGGGGATCCGCACCGTCCGCCCGGCCCGGTCGGCCACCGCCGGGTCCCGGGTGAGCACCAGGACGGTCTGCCCCTCGCCGTGCAGCCGGTCGAGCAGGGCGAGCACCGTCTCGGCCCCGGCCGGGTCCAGGCCTTCGACCGGCTCCTCGCAGAGCAGCAGCGCCGGCCGGTTGACCAGGGCCCGGGCCAGCGCGAGGCGGCACCGCTCGGCGGCGGTGAGGGCACCGGGCAGCGCGCCGGAGCGGTCGCCGAGGCCGGCCCGCTCCAGGGCGGCCCGGGCCGCCGGGCGCCGCTCGGCGCGCGGGGTGCGGACGTAGACCTGGGCGAGCAGCAGGTTCTCCTCGGCGGTGCGGAGCCGGAGCAGGGCGGGACGGCGGAGCAGCAGGCCGATCCGGCGGCCGCGCAGCACCGCGCGCTCCCGCTCGGTGAGCCGCCCGGTGTCGGTGCCCTCCAGCAGGAGGCCACCGGGGGCGGCGGCCTCGAACAGGCCGAGCAGCGGCAGCAGACTGGGCGGCCCGGCGACCGCCACCCACTCCCCCGCCTCGACGGTCAACCCACCCGGCTCCGACCGGAGTTCGAGGACCGTCACGAGCCGACCGCCACCTGGTCACCGGCCGCCAGCCCACCACCGGTCAGCGCGACCCAGCCGCCGACCGTGGCGCCGGTGGTGACCGCGACCACCTCGCGGCGGCCGTCCGCGGTGACCCGGGTGACCACGGTGCGCCCGGCCGAGTCGGTGAAGACCGCCGCCACCGGCACGCTCGGCACCGGCTCGGCGGCCGGGCCCTGCAGCACGGTGAGCCGGACGTCCTGGCCGTTCAGGGCCGCGGGCAGGCCCTGCTCGGTGGTGATCTGCAGCGGGACGTAGAGCGGGCCCGGCCGGGCCGGGTCGCCCGGGGCGGGGGCCGGGCCGCCGATCGGGACCACCTGCCCGGCGGGCGGCAGGCCGGTCGGAGCGCCGAGCCCGGTGACGGTGCCCCGGGCGGTGGCGCCGCTGACCTCGGCGAGCAGTTCCACCGTCATCCCGGGCTGCACCGAGGTGGCCTGAGCGGGCGTCAGCCGACCGGTGACGGCCAGCCCGCCGCCGGCCAGCGAGAGCAGCGGGCCCGAGACCGGGGCCCCGACGGGCGCGTTGACCGCCGTCACGGTGGCCGGGAAGGAGGGCAGCAGCACCACCTCGCCGGCCGGGACCATCGGGCCGTTGGCCGCCTCGGCCTTCGCCAGCTCCTCCCGGCTGACCGTCAGCCTCCGCCGGGCCTCCGGCAGTTGGGCCGACCGCTCCGGGTCGGCGGCGGTCTCGGCCAGCTGCCGCTGGTCCGCCTCGACGGCCCGGCGGGCGGCGTCCACCGCCTGCCGGGCCTCCGGCCCCGGGGTCGGCGCCGTCTGCCCGATGCTGCGGTAGTAGTCGCCCACCGCCTTGGCGGTGCCCCGGCCGTAGCTGCCCTCCGGATCGCCGCCCGGACCGAAGCCCAGCTCCTCCAGGGCCTTCTGGAGCTGGGCGACGTCCGGGCCGGTGGAGCCGGGCTTGAGGTCCCGGTACGCGGGGACGGCGCCGTGCAGCACGAAGAGCGGCCGGCCGGAGACCACGGCGAGCAGGCGGCCGTTCTCCACCTGCTCACCCGGCCGGACGGCCAGCGCGGAGACGAACAGCTGGGTGATCTCGGGCGAGGAGGCCCGCGGCGTCACCTCGTACCGGGTCGGCGGGTAGACCTGGCCCCGGGCCACCACCGAGGGGGTGAGCGCCCGCAGCGTCACCGGGGCGGTGAGCAGGCTGCGCGGCGGCGGTGCGGCCCCGACGGTCCGCTCGGCCGGGGACTCCACCAGGGAGGACGCGGCCCAGCCGCCGGTGGAGACCAGGGCGGCCCCAACCGCCACCACCAGTACCGCGCGCTGGCGCCGGGCCAGCCGTGACGTCCCGCCCTCGTCCACTCCGGCCCCCTCCCGCGCGGCGGTCCGAACCCTGGCGGCACGCCGGAGCTCCGGTGCGCGGGTCGCGCCACCGCGCAGGTCACGTCCAGCATGCGCGGGCACCGGGCCCGGCCCGGTCAGCTGCCGCGCGCCGCGCGGGAACGGGCACCGGGGAGGGGGACGACGGCAGCCATTCGGCCCAGCCCGCGACCCTGCTGACTTCCCGTCAGGCCTTCTCGCGCCGCCCCGCTTCCAGCACCAGGTGCGTCCCGACGCCGAACAGCAGCCCCCAGAAGGCCGAGCCGATCCCGTACAGGGTCATCCCCGAGGCGGTCACCAGGAAGGTCACCACCGCCCCGTCCCGCCCGATCGGCTCGGTCACCGCGCCGATCAGGCTGCCCTGGAAGGAGGCCAGCAGCGCGACCCCGGCGATCACCGCGATCAACGCGGGCGGCAGACCGGTGAAGAGGCTGACCAGCACCCCGGCGAAGCTGCCGATCAGGATGTAGAGCACCCCGGTGGACATCCCGGCCACGTACCGGCGGCGCGGGTCCGGGTGGCTCTCCGGGCTGGTGCAGATCGCGGCGGTGATCGCGGCCAGGTTCACCCCGGGCGAGCCAAACGGGGCCAGCAGCACCGAGAGGCCGCCGGTCGCACCGATCAGCAGCCGGTCGTCCGGATCGTAGCCGGAGGCCCGCATCACCCCGAGGCCGGGCGCGTTCTGCGAGGCCAGCGCGACGATGGTGAGCGGCAGCGCCAGACCGACGGTGGCCGCCCAGCTGAACTGCGGCACCGTCAGTTCCGGCCGCACCGGCCCGCCCTGGCCGAGGTGCAGCGGCAGCCCGACGGTGACGGCGGCCAGCACCCCGCCGGCCAGCAGAGCCACCGGCACCGCGTACCGGGGCACGAAGCGGCGGGCCAGCAGGAAGGCGGTGAAGCTGCCGAGCACCAGCACCGGGGCGCTCTTCACCGAGGTGAAGATGCCCGCGCCGAAGGAGAACAGGATGCCGGCCAGCATCGCGTTCACGATCCCGGTGGGGATCGCCCGCATCAGCCGCCCGAACAGGCCGGTCACGCCGAACAGCGCCACCGCCACGCTGCTCACCAGGAACGCCCCGACCGCCTCCCGGTACGGGTAGTCGCCCAGGCTGGTCACCAGCAGCGCCGCACCGGGCGTGGACCAGGCCGCGATCACCGGGGTCCGGGTCCACCAGGAGAGCAGCAGACAGCTCAGCCCGCTGCCGATCGAGACCGCCCAGATCCAGGAGGCGGTCTGCCCCTGGTCCAGCCGCCCGGCCTGCGCGGCCGCCAGCACCACCACCAGCGGGCCGGAGAACGACACCGCCACACACACCAGCCCGGCCAGCAGCGCGGGCCCCGACACGTCCCGCCGCAGCGACGGGCGCCCGTCCTGAGCAGCCGTCGGATCCTCGGTCTTCCCCCGCAGTCTCGTCACCCGGGCAGTATCCCGGAGGCCCGCCGGAGCCCTCCGAAAAAACTTTTCGAACTCACCTGCAACCCCCCGGGGGGATGGACGTCTTAACGGTTGAAGGCACGGAGAGCGGCCCCGGCGAGGGGACCGGCGCCGCAGGGTCCTTCACCTCACACACCGTCAGACCGGACTCCCTGGGGGGGACACGTCATGCGCACGTCCGTTATCAACCGTTTTGCGAAGCTTGCCCCGCTCTCCGTCGCCACCCTCCTGCTCACCAGCGGCATCACCCTGATCACCGCCGACACCGCCTGGGCCTGCGGCCCGTCGCCCGCCGAGCCGATCTACGAGGGCCCGCGCCGCGCCACCGAGCCGCAGCAGTCCTTCATTCCGGAGCTGCCCAGGACGATCACGGCCGGCGGCGCCAAGGTCGAGGTGGGCATCGAGCTGTTCAACGGCACCGGCTCGGCCTACCGGCAGATCGCCCCCGGCTTCGGGCTGCTCGCACCGAAGCCGACCGGTGGCAAGCAGGGCCTCCGCGCGCAGGACGTCACCGTGGAGGTCATGGTCAGCGGGGCCTGGAAGACGCTCCCGACCCGTTACGACTGCGGCGCCTTCTACACCGACACCGCCGTGCTGAAGGGCTCGCTGGAGGACGGACGCGCCAAGCGCTTCATGTTCCGGGTCGGCCTCAAGAGCACCACCCCCGCCGCCCAGGACTCGATCCTGCTCTACACCACCGAGGCGCCGGCCACCCTGAAGGTCCTGCACCCGGCCCCGGCCGCCAAGCCGGCCTCCCCGAAGCCGACCCCCTCCGCCACCAAGGCCGCCGCACTCGCCGCCGCACCCGCCGAGGCTCCGAAGGCCACCCCCAGCGCGCCGGCCACGGCCACCCCGACCACCGCTGCCACCCCCGCCGAGCTGGCCTCCACCGGCCCGAAGTCCCCGACCGCCGCGCTGGCTGGCTCGGCCGCCGCCCTGCTCGCCCTCGGCACCGCCGCCCTGCTCTTCGCCCGCCGCCGCACCGCCCGCTGACCACCACTCACTTCTCGACCTCACGGGGACCACCACCATGCGCATCGCCCGCCCGCTCGCCGTCACCGCCGCCGCCCTCACCCTCGCCGTCGGCGTCCCGCTCGCCACCGGCTCGACCTCCGCCTGGGCGGTCTGCGGCGCCACGCCCACCCCGCACCCCGCCCCGGCCGCGAAGCACCAGGGCACCCTGGAGGTCAAGGCGCTCAAGACCCTGCCCACCACGATCACGGCGGGCGGTGCGCAGGTGGAGGTTCCGGTCCGGATCACCAACCGGACGGACGCCCCGTACCAGCAGGTCGAGCCGCAGTTCTCGGTCGGGCACTACTACGACATGAAGGCCGACGTGGCGGTCGAGCAGGTCGCCGTGGAGTGGCGCCAGGGCAAGGGCCCGTGGAAGAAGCTCGGGCTCCAGCAGGGCTGCACCCGTGGCCTGGTCAACCAGGACGTGCTGCCCCGGCTGGCGCTGAAGCAGGGCGAGTCGGCCGAACTCTCGTTCCGCTTCTCGCTGGTGGCAGCCGTGCCGAAGGCCCTGGACACCGTCTCGTACACGGTGTTCGCCCAGGGCGAGGACCTCAACGCCGGCAGCGTGGGCGCGACCCTGCGGGTGACCCCGGCCTCCGCCCCGAAGTCCACCCCCACCGCGAAGCCCTCCGCGGCCGCCCCCGTCGCCAAGGCGGCCGCCGCCGAGGCACCGAAGACCGCGCCGTCCACCTCCCCCAGCGCCTCCGCGACCGCCGTCCAGCAGGACGCCGCCGCAACGGAGTTGGCCAGCACCGGCCCCCGCACGCCGAACACCTTCCTCGTCCTCTCCGCCCTGGGCGCCATCGCCCTCGGCGCGGGGGTCCTCGCGGCCGTCCGGTGGAGCCGCTCGCACTGAGAACGGCCGAACGGGCCCTGCCCACCAGGTGGGTAGGGCCCGTTCGGGCTGGTCCGACGGAGCGTCAGCTCCAGGTGATCAGGCGCTTCGGGCGCTCCAGGATGGCCGCGGTGTCCGCGAGCACCTTGGAGCCCAACTCCCCGTCCACCAGGCGGTGGTCGAAGGAGAGCGCCAGGGTGGTGACCAGGCGCGGGACGACCTTGCCCTTGTGCACCCAGGGCAGTTCGCGGACGGCGCCGAAGGCGAGGATGGCGGCCTCGCCCGGGTTGAGGATCGGCGTGCCGGTGTCGACACCGAAGACGCCGACGTTGGTGATGGTGATGGTGCCGCCGGAGAGGTCGGCCGGCGAGGTCTTGCCCTGCCGGGCGACGTCCGTCAACTCACCGAGCGAGACGGCCAGTTGCGGCAGCGTCTTGGACCCGGCGTCCTTGATGTTGGGCACCAGCAGACCGCGCGGGGTGGCCGCGGCGATGCCGAGGTTGACCTGCCCCTTGAGCACGATCTCCTGGTTGGCCTCGTCCCAGGCCGCGTTGATCTCCGGGTGGCGGCGGACGGCGGTGAGCAGCGCCCGGGCGACCAGCAGCAGCGGGCTGACCCGCACGCCGGCGCCCAGCTCGCCGCTCTCCTTGAGCTCGCGCACCAGCTTCATCGTCCGGGTCACGTCGACCTGGACGAACTCGGTGACGTGCGGGGCGGTGAACGCCGAGGCCACCATCGCCTGGGCGGTGGCCTTCCGGACGCCCTTGACCGGCACCCGGACGTCCGTGCCGTACGCGACCGCGGCGGCGACGGTCTCGACCGCCTCGGTCTCCACCACGGCCGGAGCCGGGGCGGCGGCGACCGGGGCCGGAGCGGCGGCGGCGTGCACGTCCTCGCGGGTGATCACGCCGTCCTTGCCGGTCGGGGTGACGGTCCGCAGGTCGATGCCCAGGTCCTTGGCCAGCTTGCGGACCGGCGGCTTCGCCAACGGCCGTTCGCCACCGGCCGGTTCGGCCTGCGCGGGCACCACCACGGGCGGGGCCGCGACGACCGGGGCGGGGGCCGCGACCGGGACGGGGGCCGCGACCGGAGCGGCGGCGACCGGGGCCGTCGAGGTCTTGCGGGCCCGGCGCTGCACGGTGCCGGTGCGCGGGCCGTAGCCGACCAGCACCTCCCGGCGCTCCGGCTCGGCGGCAGCAGCGGCGGCGGCCGGAGCCGCCTCGGCGGCCGGGGCGGCGACGGGAGCGGGCTCGGCCGCACCCTCGCCGACCGCGACCGAGATGATCGCCGTGCCGACGTCCACCGTGCTCCCGGCGGGGAAGAACAGCTGGTCGACGACCCCGTTGAAGGGGATCGGCAGCTCGACCGCCGCCTTGGCGGTCTCCACCTCGCAGACCACCTGACCGTCCGTCACCACGTCACCGGGCTTGACGTACCAGGTCAGGATCTCGGCCTCGGTGAGGCCCTCGCCGACGTCCGGCATCTTGAACTCGCGGAGCGAGCGCACTTCGGTGGTCATCATCGCTCCGTTCTCAGTAGGCCAGCGCGCGGTCGACGGCGTCGAGCACGCGGTCCAGGTCGGGCAGGAAGGTCTCCTCCACCCGCGACGGCGGGTAGGGGGCGTGGTAGCCGCCGACCCGGAGGACGGGGGCCTCCAGGTGGTAGAAGCACTTCTCGGTGATCCGGGCGGCCAGCTCGGCGCCCAGGCCCAGGAAGACCGGCGCCTCGTGCACCACCACGGCGCGGCCGGTGCGCTTCACCGACTCCTCGACGGTGGCGAAGTCCACCGGCGAGAGCGAGCGCAGGTCGACGACCTCCAGGCGGCGGCCGTCCTCCTCGGCGGCCGCGGCGGCCTCCTGACAGACCTTCACCATCGGGCCGTACGCGATCAGGGTGGCGTCGGCGCCCTCGCGGACCACCTTGGCGGTGTGCAGGCCGATGCCGGCCTCGTCGCCCACCTCGCCCTTGTCCCAGTAGCGCCGCTTGGGCTCCAGGAAGATCACCGGGTCGTCCGAGGCGATCGCCTGACGGAGCATCCAGTGCGCGTCGTGCGCGTTGGACGGGCTGACCACCCGCAGACCGGCGGTGTGGATGAAGTACGCCTCGTGCGACTCGCTGTGGTGCTCCACCGCGCCGATGCCGCCGCCGTACGGGATCCGGACGGTGACCGGCATCTTCACGTGGCCGAGCGCACGGGCGTGCATCTTGGCCAGCTGGGAGACGATCTGGTCGAAGGCCGGGTAGACGAAGCCGTCGAACTGGATCTCCACCACCGGGCGGTAGCCGCGCAGGGCCAGGCCGATCGCGGTGCCCATGATGCCGGACTCGGCCAGCGGGCTGTCCATCACCCGGTCCTCGCCGAAGTCCTTCTGCAGGCCGTCGGTGATCCGGAAGACACCGCCGAGCTTGCCGATGTCCTCGCCCATGAGCAGGGTCTTCGGGTCGCTCTCCAGCGACTTGCGGAGCGCCTCGTTGAGCGCCTTCGCGATGCTGAGCTGCGTGCCCATCAGTGGTTCTCCCCGCCCTCGAAGGAGGCGGCGTACGCCTCGTACTCGGCCCGCTCCTCGTCCACCAGCACGTGCGGCTCGGTGTAGACGTGGTCGAAGATCAGCGTCGGGTCCGGGTCCGGCATGGTCCGGACGCCCTCGCGGACCCGCAGGCCCAGCGTCTCGCTCTCGGCCTCGACCTCGGCGAAGAACGCCTCGTCGGCGATGCCCTCCGCCTCCAGGTGCGCCTTCAGGCGGGCGATCGGGTCCTTGGCCTTCCAGGCCTCGGTCTCCTCGGTCGCGCGGTAGCGGGTCGGGTCGTCCGAGGTGGTGTGGGCACCCATCCGGTAGGTGAAGGCCTCGACCAGCACCGGGCCCTGGCCGCTGCGGGCGTGGTCCAGCGCCCAGCGGGTCACCGCGAGGCAGGCCAGCACGTCGTTGCCGTCCACCCGGACGCCCGGGAAGCCGAAGCCGGAGGCGCGGCGGTAGAGCGGGATGCGGGTCTGGGTGGTGGTCGGCTCGGAGATCGCCCACTGGTTGTTCTGGCAGAAGAACACCACCGGCGCGTTGTAGACCGAGGCGAAGGTGAAGGCCTCGTTGACGTCGCCCTGGCTGGAGGCGCCGTCACCGAAGTACGCGATCACCGCGTCGTCGGCGCCGTCCTTGGTGATGCCCATCGCGTAGCCGGTGGCGTGCAGGGTCTGCGCGCCGATCACGATGGTGTAGAGGTGGAAGTTCTTCTCGTTCGGGTCCCAGCCGCCGTGGTTGACGCCGCGGAACATGCCGAGCAGGTTCAGCGGGTCGACGTCGCGGCACCAGGCCACGCCGTGCTCGCGGTAGGTCGGGAAGGCGTAGTCGCCGGTGCGCATCGCGCGGCCCGAGCCGACCTGGGCCGCCTCCTGGCCCAGCAGCGAGGCCCACAGGCCCAGTTCGCCCTGACGCTGGAGCGAGGTGGCCTCGGCGTCGAAGCGCCGCACCAGCACCAGGTCGCGGTAGAGCGAGCGCAGCTCCTCCGGCGTCGTGGTCAGCGGGAAGTCCGGGTGCTCGACCCGGGTGCCTTCCGGCGTGAGCAGCTGTACGAGCTCCGGCGCGTCCGTACGCCGGCTGTCAGTGACGGCGGGGGCGGGCTTCTTGCGCGCCCTCGTCGTGCTCTTGACGGTCACGTTCACTCCTCGGTCTGTCCGGCCGCCCGGGGTCGCCGGTGACCGGTCCGGTCACCGCCTCGCAGTGGAGAGCGCGTGGGTGTGCGCACCGACTCTGCTCGGCAGGTGGTGTTCCTTCTCCGACGGCTTCCCTCACGAGAACGTTACCCAGCGCAGCCCCTTGGCGCGTCTGCGCTAGGACGTCCTACTTGTTCCCTGTCAGAACAGCCGCGGGTGTGGCGCGGCTCTCATCCGTGGTGCCGTCAGGACACCTGCGCACGCTATCCGGGCGCCGGTCTCCGCGTAAGGGGGTAATCGGCATCAATTTCCGGCCGGGGGGATAGGTCTTCTGTACCCGCTTATGGGAGCATTTGCTCGTGAGTGGAAACGGACATATCAGGGTATTCCTTCTCGATGATCACGAGGTCGTCCGCCGGGGCGTACACGACCTGCTGTCCATGGAGGACGACATCGAGGTCGTCGGCGAGGCCGGCACCGCCGCCGAGGCGCTGACCCGCATCCCGGCCGTCAACCCCGACGTGGCGGTGCTCGACGTCCGCCTCCCGGACGGGAACGGGGTCGAGGTCTGCCGCGAGGTGCGCTCCCAGCGGCCGGAGATCAAGTGCCTGATGCTGACCTCCTTCTCGGACGACGAGGCGCTGTTCGACGCCATCATGGCGGGGGCCTCCGGGTACGTGCTGAAGGCGATCCGCGGCACCGACCTGCTCTCCGCGGTGCGCGACGTGGCGGCCGGCAAGTCGCTGCTCGACCCGGTCGCCACCAGCCGGGTGCTGGAGCGGCTGCGGGACGGCGGGGAGAAGGAGGACGAACGGCTGGCCCAGCTGACCAAGCAGGAGCGGCGGATCCTCGACCTGATCGGCGAGGGGATGACCAACCGCCAGATCGGCAACGAGCTGCACCTGGCCGAGAAGACCGTCAAGAACTACGTCTCCAGCCTGCTGGCCAAGATGGGCATGGAGCGCCGCACCCAGGCCGCCGCCTACGTGGCCCGGCACCAGGCCGACCACCACCACTGAGGCGTGGTTCACCGGAGCTTCAGAAGCACATCACCGACCGTATGTCAAGCACCACCCAGCGTCACCACTACGCTCAGGGGACGTGAACCACACCCTCCGCTTCGCGGACGCACCGGCCCGCCCGGACGCGGCCGCTCCCCCCGTCGGCACGCTCAGCCCCCCCGGTCCCGGACCAGGCCCTGACCGGGGTGCTGCGCCGCTTCCGGATCCGGCCCCTGGCGGTCACCCCGGTGGCCGAAGGACTGCTCAACCGCGGCTACCGGGTGGAGAGCGAGACCGGTCCGCACTTCCTCAAGTGCTACGTGGACTCGGCCACCTCCACCCGCCCGGCGGTCGCGGCGCAGCACCGCGCCTCCACCGCGCTGGCGGCGCGCGGACTGCCCGTCGCGCCCCCGCTGCCGGCGATCGGCGGCCGCACCGTGGTCGCCCACGGCGGCCGGCTCTTCGCCCTCTACCCCTGGGTCGACGGCGTCCACCTGCACGGGACCGAGCTCGGCCCGGCCCGCTGCGCCGAGCTCGGCACCCTGCTCGGGCAGCTGCACGGCACCCTGGCCGAGGTCTGCCCACCGGTGCTCCAGCCCGTCGGCACGCTCTCGGCCGACCCGGCGGAGACCGAGCGGCTGGTCCGCGAGCTGCGCGGACGCGCGCGCTCGGCCCGGCCCCGACTGCCCTTCGACGCCCTGGCCGAACGGCGGCTGACGGAGCGTCTGGACCTGCTGGACGCCCACGGCCACCGCCGCCCCGCTCCCACCGCCGCCCCGCCCACCGGCTGGACCCACGGCGACTTCCACGGCCTCAACGTGCTGCACCGCGGCGGCCGGGTGGCCGCCGTGCTCGACTGGGACAAGCTCGGCACCCGGCCCACCGCCGAGGAGACCGTCCGGGCCGCCACCCTGCTCTTCGACGACCGGCGCACCGGGGTGCTCGACCTCTGCCGGGTCCGCCAGTGGTCCCGGGCCTACCGCGCCACCGGCGCGGCCACCTCCGCCGAACTGGCCGCCGCCGCCCACCGGGTCTGGTGGGAGCGGCTCAACGACCTCTGGATGCTCCAGTGGCACTACCAGCGCGGCGACCACCGCGCCGACCACCTCTACCCGGGCTCGGCGGGCCAGCTCACCTGGTGGTGCCAGGAGTACGAACAGGTCCTGGACGCCCTGACCAACTGACGCCCTGACCAACGGACGCCGTGAGCAACGGACGTCCGGCGGCGGGCCGGCTGACCCGGGGCCAGCCGGCCCCGGGGTCAGCCGCCGCTGCCCGCGGCCCCGCTGGCGCCGGGCGAGGCACCGCCACCGCCACCGGAGGTCGCGGTGGCCGAGGGCGGCGGGTTGGAGGAGCTGGTGGCCGAGGCCGAGCCGCTCGGCTTCGAGCTCGCCGAGCCGCTGGCGCTCGCGCTGGCCGACGAACTCGCGCTGGCCGAGGGCGACTTGCTCCCGCTGGCCGACGGGGACGTGCTCGGCGAGGGCGTCGTCGGGGAGGTGCCGTGCGTGTTCGGCTGCGTCGGGGCGGTGGTGCCGCCCTTGGTCGTCGACTTGGTCGCCGGGGTCGAGGGCTGCTGCGAGGGGGTCTCCTCCGCCGTGGCCGCCGGGGAGTTGACGGTCACCGGGGTGGTCGGCCCGCCCTTGTCGTTGTTGCCGCTGAGCGCCAGGCCGATGCCGGTCCCGGCCGCGGCCAGCACCAGCAGCACCCCGGCCACCCAGGGCCAGGGCCCGCGACGGCGCCCGCCGCCCGACGGCCCGTCACCCGACCCGTCGTCACCTCCCCCGCCCACGGCGGGGTACGCCTCGGACGGCGTCCGGTACGGCGAGCCGGTCGGGAACGGCATGACCGCCGTCCGCTCGCTGCCGCCGACCGACCCGAGCGGCTCGGTCAGCGCGGTGGAGCCGTTCGGGGTGTCCTGGAAGCCCGGGTAGTGGCCGGTGTTGCCCGAACCGGCGGCGGCCAGGCCCGCGGCGGCGGCAGCGGCGGCGGCCGCCCCCTCCGCGTACCCCGCCCCGGCGGCGCCGTGCATCTCGCGCAGCGCGTGCTGCAGGTGGGCGCGGAACTCGTCGGCGCTCTGGTACCGCTCGTCGGGGTTCTTCGCCAACGCGCGCCAGCACCAGGCCGTCCAGCTCCGGCGGCACCCGGTGGTTGGCCTCGGAGGGCGGCACCGGCGCGTCCTGGACGTGCTGGTAGACCACCGAGAGCGGGGTGTCCCCGGTGAACGGCGGGCGCAGCGCCAGCAGTTCGTAGAGCATGCAGCCGGCCGCGTACAGGTCGGAGCGGTGGTCCACCGCCTTGCCCAGCGCCTGCTCCGGCGAGAGGTACTGCGGGGTGCCCATCACCATGCCGGTCTGGGTCATGGTGGAGGCCTCGCCGGTGAGCGCCCGGGCGATGCCGAAGTCCATCACCTTGACCGCGCCGCCGGTCGTGATGATCACGTTGGCGGGCTTGATGTCGCGGTGCACGATGCCGTGCCGGTGGCTGTAGGCGAGCGCCTCCAGCACCCCGGCGATGATGATCAGCGCCTGGTCGACCGGCGGCGCCTCCTCGTCCACCAGCAGCTCGCGGACGGTCCGGCCCTCGACCAGCTCCATCACGATGAACGGCGTGGACTCGCCGTGCTCGACCTGCTCGCCGGTGTCGTAGACCGCGACGATCGAGTGATGGTTGAGCGAGGCGACCGAGTGCGCCTCGCGGGTGAACCGGAGCCGGGCCACCTCGTCCTGGGCCAGTTCGGGCCGGAGCAGCTTGACCGCCACCGTGCGGGCCAGCCGGACGTCCTGGGCGGCGAACACCTCGGCCATGCCGCCCCGGCCGAGCCGGGAGGTCAGCCGGTAGCGGCCGTCGCCGACGGTGCCGAGCGGAGCGGCGATCCCCCGGGACGGGGTCGCGGGCCCGGCGGCCGTGGCGGGCAGGACGGTCGTCTCGGCCGTCTCGGCGCCGGCCGGGGACGGAGGCACCGGGGGCGTCTCGTGGCCGTTGTCGTCCTCGCCGTCGCCCGGCCGCTGTGTCTGCGCCATCACTCCTCGCCCCGGGCCTGGGCCCTGTCAGTTGCGTTCCTGGCACGCTACCGCTTCGAGGGCCCGGGTGTGGCGCGGCGTACCCGGTGCGACGGTCAGACCGCAGGCGTCCCGGAGGACCGCACGACGGTCGGCCGGGAGCCGACCGTGTCGCCGTACAGGTCCTGCTGGCGCTGCTTCTCCTGCTTGGCCACCACGATCCCGACGATCACCGCGGCCAGCACGATCACGCCGACGATCACGCCCACCACCACCAGCGCGGTGGAGCAGCCGTTCCCGTTGGGCTTCGGCTGGGCGAACTGCGGGGCGAACGGCTGCGGCCCCTGCGGCGGGAAGGGCTGCGGCGGGAGCGGCTGGTGCTGGGGCATCGGGTACTGCGGCGGCACCTGCTGCTGCGGGAAGGGACCGGGGGTGTGCGGGCCGGGGGTGTGCGGACCCGCGGCGAGCGGGCCGGGGGCCGACGGGCCCGGCGTGTGCGGTCCCGGGTACTGCGGAGCGACCGGCGGGAAGGCCGGCGGCGGGGTCTGCGGCCCGTACGCGGGCGGCGGCGTCGGCACGTACGGCTGGTGCACCTGCGGGACGGGGCTGCGCGGCTCGCCCATCAGCGGCGGGAAGGCCACCGGCCCGCCCCCGCCGGCCGAGACCGAGCGCGGGCCCTCGCCGATCACCAGCGGGGTGACGGCCGGGGCCCCCTGGGCCTGGCCGCCCGCGGCCAGCCGCTCCACCTCGGCCCGCATCGCCTCGGCGGTCGGGAAGCGGTGCCCCGGGTCCTTGCGCAGCGCCCGGGCCACCAGCGCGTCCACGCCGGGCCGGACCGCCGGGTTGGTCCCTGACGGGGCCGGCGGCTCCTCCTGGACGTGCTTGTAGGCGATCGAGAAGGGCGAGTCGCCGTCGAACGGCAGCTGGCCGGTGAGCAGCTCGTAGAGCATGCAGCCGACCGAGTAGAGGTCCGAGCGGGCGTCCACGCTCTTGCCCAGCGCCTGCTCCGGCGAGAGGTACTGCGGGGTGCCGACCACCATGCCGGTCTGGGTCATCGAGGTGACCCCGGACTGCAGCGCCCGCGCGATGCCGAAGTCCATCACCTTGACGGTGCCCTTGGTGCTCACCATCACGTTGCCCGGCTTGATGTCGCGGTGCACCAGGCCCTGGTCGTGCGAGGCCTCCAGCGCCGAGAGCACCGCACCGGTGATCTTCAGCGCCTGCTCGGCCGGCATCGCGCCGTGCGCGGCGACCGCCTCGTTCAGCACGTCCCGCAGCGACTTGCCCTCGACGTACTCCATGACGATGTACGGCGTGGTGGCGCCGTCCGGGCCGACGTCCTCGCCGCTGTCGAAGACCGAGACGATGTTGGTGTGCTGCAGCCGGGCCACCGCCTGCGCCTCGCGGCGGAAGCGCTCGCGGAAGGCCTGCTCCCGGCCGAGCTCGGTGTGCAGGGTCTTCACCGCGACCTGACGGTCCAGCACGGTGTCGTGGGCGAGGTGGACCGAGGCCATCCCACCCTGGCCGAGCAGGTGCCGCAGCACGTACCGCCCGCCCGCCAGTGCGTGGCCGCCGGCGGCGGCGCCGTCCTCGCTCATGTCCCCTGCTTCCCCCTCCGGTGCGGAGGCGCTCCCGGCACTGCCCGGCCCCTGGCCGGCGGCCCACCGGGCCGACGAACAGGGGCCAGGGTATCGGCTGGCCCCGACGCCTCCCGGCGCCGGGGCGCGGCTGTGTCCGAGGTGTGTCCCGACCGTGAAACTCCGCCCGCGGAGGGTCCGTGCGTCCTGCGGGCGCCGGCCCGCGGGTACGGGCCCGCGGGTACGGCCACGGGTGCGGGTCTACAGGTACGGGCCCGAGCGGATGCCACGGCCGGGCTCCGGCTCCTCCGGCTCCGGCTCGGCGCCGTGCAGGCCGGGCGGCAGCGCGCGGCGCATCTGCTCCAGCTGTGCCCGGGCCGCCATCTGCTGCGCGAACAGCGCGGTCTGGATCCCGTGGAACAGGCCCTCCAGCCAGCCGACCAGCTGGGCCTGGGCGATCCGCAGCTCGGCCTCGGTCGGGATGCTGTCCTCGGTGAACGGCAGCGAGAGCCGCTCCAGCTCCTCGACCAGCTCCGGTGCCAGGCCGAGCTCCAGCTCCTTGATCGAGCTGGCGTGGATGTCCTTCAGGCGCGCCCGGCTGGCCTCGTCGAGGGGGGCCATCCGGACCTCCTCCAGCAGCTGCTTGATCATCGAGCCGATCCGCATGACCTTCGCGGGCTGCTCGACCATCTCGGTCACCGGCAGCTCCCGCGGCTCCACCGCCTCGCCGTCCCCGATCCGGCCGAACCCCGGGCCGGTGCCGGGGGGCGCCCCGACCGGCAGCCCGTCCGGACCGACGATCAGCACCTTCGGGGACTCGTCCTCCGACTGCGACCGTTCGTTCATCGGGTTCGTCATGGTTCCTTCATATGCTTCGTGCGCGGGGAGGGTCAACTGAGGAGCGCCCGGCGCGCCCGGACGCCGTCCGGGCGACGGACTCTGACGGCCCATCATGCCGCCAACCCGCCGCCCGGGTGCGGCGATCCCGCCGACCGGAGCTGACGGCCGGTCAGCGGCGGCGCAGGCGCAGGCCGACCAGGCCGAGGCCGCAGCCGATCATCGCCAGGCCCGCGCCGAGCGGGAACTGCAGCGTGGAGGCGTCGGTCCAGCGCAGCGGGGCGGCCAGCTGGACGGCCGCCGGGGTCGGGCCCGGCACCACCGCGGCCGCCGCGGCCGCCTCCGCCGCCAGGACGTCCAGGGTCTGCGCCGCCGCGGCCGCCTCCTCGTCCTCCTGCTCCGCCGCGGCACCGGGCCGGGCGGCGGGGGCCGGGGCGGCCGGGGGGACGCGCTTCACCGGGGCGGGCCGCTGGGCGGCCGGGGAGGCGGGGCGCTCGGCCACCGCACCGGGCGCCGGGGCCGGGGCCTGCTGCTCGGTGCGGGCGGTCGCGCTCGGCACCGGCGTGCGGCTCGGACGGGCGGTCGCGCTGGGCCGGGGCGTCGGCGCCGCGGTGCCGCTCGGGGCGGCCGTGGGCAGGGTGGTCTGCGCGGCGGCCGGGGTCGGCTCCGCGGCGGGCGGGGGCGTCGGCTGCGGGGTGGGCTCGGCCGCCGGGGTCGGCGCGGGCGTCGGCTGCGGCGTGGGGGTCGGGAGGGTGGCCGGGGTCGGCGCGGGCGTGGGCGTGGGCGCGGGTTCGGCCGGCTCCGGGGGCTCCGGCTTGGCCGGGACGGAGCGGCCCGGTGAGGCCGGCACGGTGATCGGAAGCTGCACGGTCGGCAGTGCGGGGAGCGGGGGTATCTCGACCTGCGGCAGGGCGGGCAGGGCCGGAGTGCTCGGCCCGGCCGTCCCGCCCGGAACGCCGCCGACGACCGGGAGCACCGGCTGGGCCCCGCCCTGCTCCCCCGCCGCCGAGCCACCGGCCAGGACCAGCGGAAGGGCCAGCCCGGCCACCACGGCGGCCCGGAGCACGGCCGGGACGGGGAGTGCTGAGTACGCGAACGGAAGTGCGGCCACGGATGGAGGTCCTTCCGACGGCCGACCGCGTGGAACGCGGCCGGCGGGCGGGAACAGCTCCGCACCAGCCTCACACACCAGGACAATCCAGGCATTACGGGCAGTCCACCGGAGGTCACTCCGAAAACACGGTGCCCGCCGTCAGTGGCGCTTGCGATGATTCCGCCCATGCCCACCCCCGCACCGGCAGCCACCGTCCGGGCCGTCACGGTCGAGCACCCGCTGGCCCCCTCGGGCCCGGTCGACCACTTCACCGGCGAGTTCGAGACGCACCTGACCCTCTCGATCCCCGCCGCCCGGCTCGCGCGGCTGGAGCGCTGGGCCGACGGGGCCGGGCTCAAGGTCACCCACATCGTGCTGGCCCGGGGCCGCACCCGGCACCAGCCGATGCTCACCCTGACCGGCCGGGGCACCTTCCCCGAGCAGCGCGCCGCCGCCGTGGCCACCGCCGCCCGGCTGCGGGCCGCCGGCTTCGCGGTGACCAGGACCAAGATCGAGGCCTCCCCGTGGGCCACCGGCGTCCCCGGCACCGCCGCCGAGGCGGTCCGGCTGGGGCCGGACACCTACTTCGAGCACCACCTCAAGGTCCTGCTCCCGCCCGGCCCGGACCACCGGGCCCTGGCCGAGCTGGCCGGCCGTCACCACGCCCACCTGTCCTGGAACGCCCGCCGCACCGAGTCGGACGGCCGCCAGCAGCGCTTCGTCACCCAGCGCTGCCACCGGGTCGGCCTGCCGGAGGCCGGCCTCCGGCTGGCCCGGCTGACCGAGGCCGTGACCGCGGCCGGGTACGAGATCCTCTCCTCCGAAAGGGAGTTCGTCGTGTACGACGACAACCTCGCCGTGGACCACGGCTGGCTCACCACCGGGGAGCAGCGGTGACCGGCAGCTGGCAGTCCTTCAACTGGACCAGCACCGAGGTGCCCCACCACCCGCCGAGCGAGCGCGAACGGGCCGAGTACGGGATCCCCCTGACGCTCCGTCCGGTCCCGGGACCCGAGGCCCCCCAGCGCTCGGTCTTCGACCCCGCCCTCAAGCAGCACCCCAACGCCTACCGGGCCGCCGACCCGGCCTTCCGCGACCCCGCGCTGGCCAAGGCCTGGCTGCGCGCCCGCCGCCGGGCGATGGACCTGGTGCTGGCCGCGATCGCCGACTCCCCCTGGGTGGACGACCTGGTGCTGCGCGGCAGCGTGCTGCTGCGCGCCTGGTTCGGCGAGCAGGCCCGCGAGCCGGGCGACCTGGACTTCGTCGTGGTGCCGGCCGGACGGGGCATCGAGGACCCGCGGTCCGCCGCGATGCTCGACGGCATCGCGGCGGCGGCGCAGCTCACCGCCGAGCAGGACGACCGGGGCGTCCGCTTCGACGCCCGCGAGGCCGTCGCCGAGGACATCTGGACCTACGAGCGGGTGCCCGGCCGCCGCCTGGTGCTGCCCTGGACCGCCGAGGGCCTGCCCGGCGGCGTGGTCCAGCTGGACTTCGTCTTCAACGAGCCGCTCCCCGTCCCGCCCGAGCCCACGGCCGTCCCCGGCCTGGAGCGGCGCCGGTCACCGGTGCTCAACGCGGCCACCCCCGAGCTCTCGCTCGCCTGGAAGGTGATGTGGCTGCTCACCGACCGGTACGGGCAGGGCAAGGACCTGCGTGACGCGGTCCTGCTGGCCGAGCACGGGCCGCTGCGGCCGGAGGTGCTCCGGGAGGTGTTCGCCGAGGGCGAGGGGTACTACGCCCTGCACCCGCCGGGGGCCGCCGCGCTCCGCAGGGCCGTCGCGGGCGTGGAGTGGAAGCACTTCGTCACCGAGTACCCGGCCTTCGCCGACCGCGAGGCCGAACACGGGCAGCGGCTGCTGACCGCGCTGGCCCCCACCTTCGCCGGGCTGCCCGACCTCCCGGAGGAGGACCGGGCCCACCTCCGCCGGTGGCTGGCCGCCTGGGTCGAGCGGTACCGCGAGCCGTTCGCCCGGGACGGCTTCGACGCGCTCCAGGAGGCGCTGGCGCGGCGGCTGGGCCACTACCCGGCCGCCGTCGTGATCACCCGCGAGCTGCTCGGCCCCGACCGGCACGGCCTGACGGAGACCGAGCAGCTGCTCCGTGCCCACCCGGCCTGGTCCGGCTGGCACGGCTACTACCAGCGCAACCCCGGGAGGCTCGCCGAGGACCTGGCGCCCTGCGACTGGTGACCCGTCAGGCGGTCGGCCCCCGTCAGGCGGTCAGGCGGTCAGGCGGTCAGCACCACCTTGCCGACCTGCTCGCCGGCCTCCAGGACGCGGTGGGCCTCGGCGGCCTCAGTGAGCGGGAGTTCGCGGTCGACGACCGGCTTCACCACCCCCGCCTCGACCAGCGGCCAGACGTGCTCGCGGACGGCGGCCACGATGGCGGCCTTCTCGGCCAGCGGGCGGCTGCGCAGGGTGGTGGCGGCGACGGCCGCGCGCTTGCGGAGCAGGACGGAGAGGTCGAGTTCGGCCTTGACGCCGCCCTGGAGACCGATGATGACGAGCCGTCCGTTCTGGGCCAGGGCGTCGACGTTCCGCTGGAGGTACTTGGCGCCCATGATGTCGAGCACCACGTCGGCCCCGGCACCGTCGGTGGCGGCCCGGACCTCCGCGACGAAGTCCTGCTCGCGGTAGTCGATCAGCACGTCCGCGCCCAGCTCGGCACAGCGGGCCAGCTTCTCCGGGCTCCCGGCGGTCACCAGGACCCGGGCGCCGACCGCCTTGGCCAGCTGGATCGCCATGGTGCCGATGCCGCTCGCGCCGCCGTGCAGCAGCACCGTCTCGGCGGGGCGCAGGTGCGCCACCATGAACAGGTTCGACCAGACCGTGCAGGCCACCTCCGGCAGCGCGGCGGCCTGAGCTGCCGTCAGTCCCTTGGGCACGGGCAGCAGCTGGCCCACCGGGACCGCCACCCGCTGGGCGTAGCCGCCGCCGACCAGCAGGGCGCAGACCTCCTCGCCGACCGACCAGCCGGAGACCCCGGGGCCGAGCGCGGCGATCCGCCCGGCGCACTCCAGGCCCGGGTACGGGGAGCTGCCGGGCGGCGGGTCGTAGAAGCCCTGGCGCTGGAGCAGGTCGGCCCGGTTGACGGCGGTGGCCGCCACCTCGACCAGCACCTCGCCTTCGCCGGGCACCGGATCGGGCACCTCCGCCCACACCAGTGCGTCAGGACCGCCGGGCTGAGGGATCGTCATCGCATGCATGCCACCGACCGTAGTGCGCCCGTGCCCTCCGGCCCAGGACCGGTCGTCGCCACGCCACCGAAGGTGGTCACACCGGGGGCGCGAGGCTCTGCTGATCTGCGGCTCCGCCGCGCGGGCGCGAGTACGGAAGGCGGACCAGCGTGAGATCGGGGCACGTCAGCCAGTTGCACGTGCTGCCGTTCCCCCGCGCGCCGTTCCCCGCGCCCCTGCGGGGCGCACCCCGGGGTGCTCAGGTGCGCGGGGCGGCCGGCTGGATGGTGATCACGCGGTCGGTGAGCTGGAGCACCGCCGCCTCCGGATCGGTGTAGTTGAGCACCCGTCGGCCCCGGACCACCGCCACCACCAGGTCGCCGCACTCCCGCGGACTGCGGCCCGCCTCGGCCTTGGTGACGGTCCGTTCGACCAGGTCGAGCCCGGTGCCGTAGGTGATCAGGTCCTCCATCACCGCGCCGGCGTGCGGGCTGAGCAGCGAGAGTCCGAGCAGCTGCCCGGCCGAGCTGGAGCTGGTGACCACCGCGTCGGCGCCGCTCTGGCGCAGCAGCGGGGCGTTCTCGTCCTCCCGGACGGCGGCGACCACGGTGGCCTCCTTGGTCAGCTGACGGACGGTCAGGGTGACCAGCACCGCGGTGTCGTCCCGCTCCGGGGTGACCACGATCCGGGCCGCAGTCGGCACCCCGGCCCGGACCAGGGTCTCGGTCCGGGTGGCGTCCCCGTGCACGCCGGTCAGGCCGTCGCGGCCCGCCTGGTCGATCACCTTGCGCTGCGGGTCCACGATCACGATCTCGTGCGCGCCCACCCCCTGGCCGAGCAGCGCGGCGACCGCGTGGCGGCCCTTGGTGCCGTAGCCGATCACGACGGTGTGCTCCCGCACGGTGGACCTCCGAGGACTCCGCGTCGCGCCCACCGGGGGCGACGTCACTGCCCGCGACGATACCCACCCGCCCGCGCACCGTGCCGTCGGGGCGCACCGGCTGTACTCCGCGGCGCACCCCGCGGACGCGACGCGCCGGGGTGGTGGCGTCGCCGCGGCGGGCCGCCCGCCATCCTTGGGTGATGACTGCCAATCAGCAGCCCGAGCCCACGGGCGACAGCACGTGGTTCCGCCGCTCCCGCGCCGGGACCGGACGGGTCCAGGACACCGACGACCCCGGCGCCCGGATCACCCTGCCGTCCCGGCCGCCCCGGCCGCCGCTGCGGCAGGTCTCCGCCCGGCTGCTGCTGGCCCTGCTGGTGCTGGTCTCCACCACGCTGATCGTCTGGCTGGACCGGGCCGGCTACAACGACAACTCCGACGGCGCGGTCGACTTCCTGGACGCCGCCTACTACGCCACCGTCACCCTCTCCACCACCGGCTACGGCGACATCACCCCCGTCAGCGACGGGGCCCGGCTGACCAACATCCTGGTGATCACCCCGCTCCGGGTGGTCTTCCTGATCATCCTGGTCGGCACCACCCTGGAGGTGCTCACCGAACGCACCCGCCAGCAGTGGCGGGTCAGCCGCTGGAAGGACACCGTCCGGGACCACGTGGTGGTCATCGGCTACGGCACCAAGGGCCGCCACGCGGTCGCCGCGCTGCTCGGCCAGGGCTTCCCCAAGGAGTCCATCGTGGTGGTGGACCCGCAGCCCAAGGTGGTCGAACAGGCCGCCCTCGACGGCCTCGTCGCCGTCCGCGGCGACGCCACCCGCTCGGAGACCCTGCTGCGGGCCGAACTCCCCCGCGCAGCCCGCGTCGTGGTCGCCCCGCAGCGCGACGACACCGCCGTGCTGGTCACCCTGACGGCCCGCCAGCTCAACCGCCGCGCCACCGTGGTCGCCGCCGTCCGGGAGGACGAGAACGCCCCGCTGCTGCGGCAGAGCGGCGCCGACGTGGTGGTCCCCAGCTCCAGCTCGGCGGGGCGCCTGCTCGGCATGTCGATGCTCAGCCCCAACACCGGCGCCGTCATGGAGGACCTCCTCACCTACGGCACCGGCCTCGACGTGGTCGAACGCCCCGTCACCTCCGCGGAGGCCGGGCACAGCCCGCGCGACTGCGCCGACCTGGTGGTCGCGGTGGTCCGCGGCCGCAAGCTGCTCAACTACAACGACCCCGAGGCCGCCCTCCTCAAGCCGGGCGACCGCGTCATCACCATCCAGCAGGCCGTCCCGCGCAGCTGAACGGCCCGGGGCGCACACCGCAGGTGGTGATGCCGGGGGCGCGAGGAACTGCGCGCGGGGGAACGGCAGCACGTGCAACTGGCTGACGTGCCCCGATCTCACGCCGGTCCGCCTTCCGTACCCGCGCCCGCGCGGCGGAGCCGCAGGTCAGCAGAGCCTCGCGCCCCCAGGGTGACCACCTTCGGGGGCGCACACCGCAGGTGGTGATGCCGGGGGCGCGGGGAACTGCGCGCGAGGGAACGGCAGCACGAGCAACTGGCCGACGTGCCCCGATCCAACGCCGGTCCGCCTTCCGTACCCGCGCAGTTCCTCGCGCCCCCGGGGTGACCACCTTGCCCCGCGCCCCGGGGTGACCACCTTGCCCCGCGCCCCGGGGTGACCACCTCCGGGGGCGTGGCCACGTCCGTCAGCCCGGGAGGAGGAGCGTCTCCGCGTACGAGCCGGGGTGGAGCCCGCCCGGGGGGACGACGGCCAGCGCGTCGGCCAGCGCCAGCCCCCGGAGCATGGCGGGCCCGTCGAACGGCAGCGGCCGCAGGCCCGCCTCGGTGCGCACCACCGGCAGCAGCCGGGTGTCCGACGGGTGCCCGGGCAGCGCCGCGGCGAGCGGTTCGCGACGGGACGGGACGGCGGGCCGCCCGGAGCGGGCGTGCAGCAGCGGGAGGGCGAGGGTGAGCAGCCCGGCCACCGCCGCGAGCGGGTTGCCGGGCAGGCCGACCAGGTGGCGGCCGCCGGGGAGGGCGGCCAGCAGCATGGGGTGGCCGGGCCGGACGGCCACGCCGTCGACGATCAGGTGGGCACCGACCGCGGCCAGCGCCCCGTGCAGGAAGTCCACCGGCCCGGCCGCCGTCCCGCCGGTGGTGACGACCAGGTCGGCGGGCGAGTGCCGGACGGCGTCCCGCAGCAGTGCGAAGTCGTCCCCGACGCGGCGGCAGCCGGTCAGCTCGGCGCCCGCGGCGGCCAGCCACGGCGGCAGCAGCGGCCCGAGCGCGTCCCGGACCATCCCGGGCCGGGGCAGCCCCTCGTCCAGCAGTTCGTCGCCGAGCAGCAGCAGTTCGACGGTCGGGCGCCGGTGCACCGCCAGTCCGTCGTACCCGCCGGCCGCCGCCAGCCCGAGCACCGCCGGGCTGACCGCGGTACCGGCCGGCAGCAGCGTTTCGCCGAGGCGGCACTCCTGCCCGCGCGGCCGGACGTCCTGACCCGGCGTCACCGGGCCGAGCCCCGTAAAGCTGGCCGCCCTCGGCCCGGCCGTGCTCGCGCCGCAGGACGCCGGTGGCGCCGGGCGGGAGCTGGGCACGGTGGCGATCTCGACCGCCGCACCGTCGGCCAGCGGGGCGCAGGTGCCGCCCGCCAGCAGACGGCCCGTCAGCCGCCAGGGGCCGGGGCCGGCCACCGCCCAGCCGTCCATCGCGGAGGTGTCGAAGGCGGGCAGGTCGGTGAGCGCCGCGAGCGGCTCGGCCAGGGTGCGGCCGAGGGCCGATCGCAGCGGCAGCCGCTCGGCCGCGGTGGGCCCGTCCGGCGGCCGCCCGGGCCGCGGCGCGGGCCTCGGGCCAGGCGCAGTGGTCCAGGGTCGCGGGCGGGGCCGCGGCGCCGACCGCCACCCCGTCCGGCAGGTCGAAGACGTCCTCCGCCGGAGCGGCCCCCGGCCGGCCGTCCCGGGTGCGGGCACCGTCACCGGGCACCGCGCCACCCTCCGACCGACCGTCCCCCGCACCTGCGTCGACACCGCCACCGGACGCCACGTCACCCTCCGCCCCGGCGGCCGCCGGGGTGTCCCCCGACGGGTCGAACCGTCCGGCGGGCCGTCCCGCCGCTGCCTCGGGGGCGACGGCGGTCACGGCTGCCGCTCCTGCTCCGCGGCCCAGCGCTCGGCGAGGGCGGCGGTGCGGGCCCGGGCCTCCTCGACGGCCTCGGGGCCGCCGCCCCGCGCGGCGGCGGCGTAGCCGACCCAGGAAGGCGGTCAGCGGGGCGGCCGGGCGGGCCACGCCGTGGGCCACCACCCGGGCGAGGTCGAGCAGCCCCGCGGTGTCCACCGCCAGGTCGATGCCCAGCTCGGCGGCGGCTTCGGCGATCCAGTCATCCAGCGTGCGCTCCATGGCCCCATGCTGCCCGATCCACCCGCCCGTCCCGGTTCCGCCCCGTGACCCCCGCGAGTCGATTCGCTCACCCGGCCGACCGCCGCGCGGTGAGGGGGGCGTCAGCCCGGCCCGGGTGTCCGCAGCCGCCGCTCGGCGCGGGCCAGGTCGTCCCAGGTGTCGCAGTCCAGCGCGGTGGCGTCCGGATCGGGCAGGCGGTGCAGCCGGAGCGGTCCGAGCAGGCGGCGGAGCGGGAGCCCCGCCGGGGGGCCGAGCTCGTCGAGGCGGGCGCGCAGCGCGGCCGTCCGGTAGGCCCCGGCGAGCGGCTGGTCCCGGCCGTCGGCGTCGACGAGCAGGGCGCCGTCGTGGCCGGAGAGGCCGTCCAGCAGACGGGCGACCGCGGCCCGGTCGAGGAACGGCAGGTCGGCCGCTAGCAGCAGCACCACCTCGGCGGTGACCTCCGCGAGCCCGGCCGCGACCCCGGCCACCGGTCCGCCGCCGGGTGGCTCCTCGCGGCACCACCGGAGGCCGCCGCGCTCGGTCGGCCCGCTCGGGGCCGACCACCACGGTGGCCGCAGCGTCGGGGCAGGCGGCCAGCACCCCGGTCGAGCAGGGTGCGTCCGCCGACCCGGAGGGCGGGCTTGTCCGCACCGTCGAGCCGCCGGGCGGCGCCGCCTGCCAACACCAGCGCGTCATGGACCATCGGACGGACCGTCATGCGGCCAGTATCGGCCCGGGGGACGGCTCGGTGGGACGGCTCCGCTGAACGGCCCCGGTGAACGGCCCCGCGCTCAGGGGTCCTCGACGATCTCCGCGTCCACGATCCCGTTCTCGTGACCGTTCTCGTGACCGCTCCCGTGGCCGCCCTGCTCGACCACCGACGCGACCGCCTGCGCGTACGCCGCCACGTTGGCCGCCGCGCTGAGCTCCAGCAGGGGCCGGCTGGGTGAGCCCGCCGTAGCGCTCGTTGACGGCCGCAGCCAGCGCCTCGGCGTCCTCCCGGTGCTCGGCGAAGGCGGCGTCGAAGTCCCGCAGGTAGGCGTTGGTGAAGGCGAGCACCCGGGAGGCGTCGTCGTCCGCGCCGGGCGCCCGGTGGCCGGCGATCACCCGGTCCGCGCCGAGCTCGGCGATCCTGGCCAGGTTGGCCCGCCACTCCTCGCGCTGGACGGGGTCGGTGTCGGCGGTCCAGACGTGGGTGCCGTTGTAGACGAAGTCCCCGGCGACCACCGTGCGGATGCCCGGGACGTGCACCACGGTGGAGCCCTCGCAGTCGGCCTGGCCGAGGCCGAGCACCCGGATCAGCTGACGGTCGATCATCAACGGCTGGGGCAACAGCGGGGCGGGCAGCAGCGGGGCGTCGGGGATGTCGTCCCCGTAGACCGGCTTCCACTGGGCCACCTTGGCGGCGACGGTGGCGGCGATCCCCGCCACCACCGGCGGTGCGGCCAGCAGCTGGGCCCGGGGGAAGAGCCGGAGCACCTCCTCCGCGCCGAAGTAGTGGTCGGGGTGGTGGTGGGTGATCACCACGGCCAGCAGCTGCCTGCCCTTGCCGGCCACCCACTCGGCCAGCTCGCGTCCGGCGCCGCGGGTGAGCTGCGCGTCGACCAGGATGGCGGTCCGCTCGCCCATGATCAGGCTGGAGGTGGCGAAGAACGCGGTCTCGGGGCCGGTGAAGACCTCGACCGTCAGCGCGGCCGGCGGCGGGCCCTGCTCGGCCGAGAGTCCGGACGCCCCGGCCGGCTCCGGCACTTCCGGGTATTCGGACTGGTCCGGCGTCACATCGGCTCCCTGGTCGGCGTGGTGGGTCGTCTCCGGACCCCGTACGGCCAGCTTGGGAGGTAGCCGGGGCTTTCGCCGAGTAGGCACGCCCAGGTGAGTGATCGAACACATGCCGGAGGCCCGCCCCGACGCACTGTCAGGACGGGCCTCCGGCGGACACCGCTGCTACTTCTTGCCCTTGCCGGTGAGCTTCTGCACCCGGGAGCCGATGCCCCAGGCGGTGACCCGCCAGAGCGCCTCGACCACGATGTTGCGGCTCATCTTGGAGGCGCCGAGCTCGCGCTCGACGAAGGTGATCGGCACCTCGCTGACCTTGTAGCCGGCCTTGACGGTGCGCCAGGCCAGGTCGACCTGGAAGCAGTACCCGGCCGAGGCGACCTGGTCCATGCCGAGACCCTCCAGGGTCTCCTTGCGGAAGGCGCGGTAGCCGCCGGTGACGTCCTTGATCGGCACGCCGAGCATCAGGCGGGAGTAGGTCGAACCGCCGCGCGAGAGCATCAGGCGGGACTTCGGCCAGTTGACGACCTTGCCGCCGGGCACCCAGCGGGAGCCGAGCACCAGGTCGGAGTTGCGCAGCGCGGTGAGCAGGCGGTGCAGCTCCTCCGGCTGGTGCGAACCGTCGGCGTCCATCTCGACGAGGACGTCGTAGCCGTTGTCGATGCCCCAGCGGAAGCCCGCGAGGTAGGCGGCCCCGAGGCCCTCCTTGCCCTTGCGGTGCATCACCTTGATGTGGTCGTCCTCGGCGGCGAGCTTGTCGGCGATGTCGCCGGTGCCGTCAGGGCTGTTGTCGTCCGCGACCAGGACGTGGACCTCGGGGACGGCGGCGCGGACTCGGGAGGTGATCCGCTCGACGTTCTCGGCCTCGTTGTAGGTCGGGATGATTACGAGCACCTTGCCGAGGTCGGCGAAGGTGCTCTCCTGGTCAGCGGCGGTCACGTCTGAGCCTTTCGGAATGCAGCGGGGGGAGAACGGCAGCGAGCCCGCGCGTCCGACGATGCCAGGACGGCTGAGCACGTGCTGGTGCAGGGCCCACAGAAGAAGACGTCTGAGAATGCGCATGCTACCCCGGGCCGGTGCGTGCTCCATCCTCCGGGCCGCCCACGGACTCGGTGCGGAGGCCGCGAACGGGTAGTCTCCTGCTCATCCTGAACACCCGCGGGTCGCGAAGCAAACCGTTCGCTCGCGCCCGGCCGGGCCGCCCACCACGTCTCCTCTCGCGTCGGAGGGCAACCGCCGCAGCCGGAGCCCTGCCCGCGCAGGTGTCGACCGAACAGTGTGGAGTGGCCAGTCCGATGCGGGACCTGAAGCAGCTGGTGAAGGCGTACGACGTCCGGGGTGTGGTGCCGGACCAGTGGGACGAGGTGCTGTCGCGGGCGTTCGGTGCGGCGTTCGTGCGGGTGGTGGGTGCGTCGGCGATCGTGGTGGGTCACGACATGCGTCCGTCCTCGCCGTCGCTGTCGCGGGCGTTCGCCGAGGGTGCGGCGGCTTCGGGCGCGGACGTGGTGGAGATCGGGCTGTGCTCCACCGACCAGCTGTACTACGCGTCGGGGTCGATGGACCTGCCGGGCGCGATGTTCACCGCCTCGCACAACCCCGCGCAGTACAACGGGATCAAGCTGTGCCGCTCCGGTGCGGCGCCGGTGGGCCAGGACACGGGCCTGTCGCAGATCCGTGAGCTGGTGGAGTCGTGGACGGGCGCGGACGGCACGGTCACGGTGCCGGCGCTGGACGTGAAGCCGGGTTCGATCTCGGCGAAGGAGACGCTGCGCGGCTACGCGGACCACCTGCTGTCGCTGGTGGACCTGTCGGCGATCCGGCCGTTGAAGGTGGTCGTGGACGCGGGCAACGGGATGGGCGGCCACACCGTGCCCACCGTGTTCGCGGGTCTGCCGCTGGAGGTGGTGGACATGTACTTCGAGCTGGACGGCACCTTCCCCAACCACGAGGCGAACCCGCTGGACCCGGCGAACATCGTGGACCTGCAGGCGAAGGTGCGCGAGGTCGGCGCGGACATCGGTCTGGCCTTCGACGGGGACGCGGACCGCTGCTTCGTCGTCGACGAGGCGGGGGATCCGGTCTCGCCGTCGGCGATCACCGCGCTGGTCGCGGCCCGGGAGATCGCCCGCGCGAAGGCCGGCGGCGAGGACAACCCCACGATCATCCACAACCTGATCACCTCCCTCACCGTGCCGGAGGTGGTCCGCGAGCTGGGCGCCACCCCGGTGCGCACCCGGGTGGGGCACTCCTTCATCAAGCAGGAGATGGCGGTCACCGACGCGGTCTTCGGCGGCGAGCACTCCGCGCACTACTACTTCCGCGACTTCTGGCGCGCCGACACCGGCATGCTCGCCGCCCTGCACGTCCTGGCCGCCCTCGGCGGGCAGCAGCAGCCGCTGTCTCAGCTGACCGCGCAGTACGACCGCTACGCGGCCTCCGGCGAGATCAACTCCACCGTCGCCGACCAGGACGAGCGCACCCAGGCCGTCCTGGCCCACTACACCGGCGACGACATCACCGTCGACACCCTCGACGGCGTCACCGTCACCGGCCCCACCTGGTGGTTCAACCTCCGCGCCTCCAACACCGAACCCCTCCTGCGCCTGAACGTGGAGGCCAAGGACCAGGCCACCATGGAGCAGGTCCGCGACACCGTCCTGGGCATCGTCCGCGCCTGACACCACCGCACCGACCGCCCGTGTCCCGCCGTTCTCCGGCCGGTACGGGCGGTCGGTTAGGGTCGTCACCTCACTGCGCACTCGGCACCAGACAGGACGACAGCTCATGGACCGGCTCACCAACACCGTCCGCCCCTACGCCTGGGGGTCCGTCCACGCGATCCCCGCGCTGCTGGGTGTCCCGGCCACCGGTGCACCGCAGGCCGAGCTCTGGATGGGCGCCCACCCGGGCGACTCCTCCCGGGTGAACCGCGGCGGGGGCCCGGCCGCGCTGAACGAGCTGATCGAGGCCGACCCGGAGGCCGAGCTGGGGCCCGCGTCGGTGGCCAAGTTCGGCCCCGCGCTGCCCTTCCTGCTCAAGGTGCTGGCCGCCGGGCTGCCGCTCTCCATCCAGGCCCACCCGACGCTGGAGCAGGCCAAGGCCGGCTTCGCCGACGAGGAGGCCCGCGGCGTGCCGCTGGAGGCCCCGCACCGCAACTACAAGGACACCAACCACAAGCCCGAACTCATCTGCGCGCTGGACGAGTTCGAGGGCCTGTGCGGCTTCCGCCCGCCGGCCGAGGCGGCTGCGCTGATGGAGTCGCTCGGCGTCCCCGAGCTGGCCCCGCTGGTCGAACTGCTGCGCGGCAAGCCGGAGTCGGAGGCGCTCAGCGCCGCGCTGGCCACCATCCTGTCGATGACCGGCGAGACCGCCGCGCGCACCGTGGCGGCCACCGCCGCCGCCGTGGAGCGGGCCGCCGCGGGCGAGGACCCGACCGGCCAGTTCGCCGGGTACGCCTACGCCGCGAAGGAGTTCCCCGGCGACACCGGGCTGATCGCGGCCCTGCTGCTCAACCACGTCCGGCTCCAGCCCGGCGAGGCGCTCTACCTGGGCGCGGGCCTGGTCCACGCCTACCTGCGCGGGACCGGCGTCGAGATCATGGCCAACTCGGACAACGTGCTGCGCTGCGGCCTCACCCCCAAGCACGTGGACGTGCCCGAGCTGCTCAAGGTGGTCGACTTCACCGCCTCCCGCCCCGGGGTGCTGCGGCCCGCCGTCGACGCCTCCGGCGAGCAGCTCTACCCTGTGCCGATCGACGAGTTCCGGCTCTCCCGCTACCCGCTGACCGGCGTCCCCCGCACCCTGTCCGGCCGGGCCCCGCAGATCCTGCTCTGCACCGAGGGCACCGCCGTGCTCACCGCCGCCGACGGCACCGAACTGACCCTCGCCACCGGCCAGTCGGCCTTCCTCCCGGCCGACGGCACCGAGACCGTCCTCTCGGGCGCGGACGCCACCGTCTTCCGCGCCACCGTCACCCTCTGACGCCACGTCACCCGCTGTCCTGAGCCCGGCCGGGCTCAGGACAGCGGTGCTTCCAGCACCAGCTGCTCCCACCTCACCCCGGCCCGCCCGTGTCCGTCGGCCCGGCTGCCGCGGTGCACCTCGGCCAGCCCGGACCCGCCGCCCAGCAGGGCGGTCTCCTCCGCCGTCACCGGGAACATCCGCCGCCCGGCCGGAACCGGCCCGTGCCGCAGCGTCAGCACCAACCGCCCGCCGGGCGCCAACAGTCCGGCCACCCGGCGCATCGCCGCCCGCCGCTGCCCCTTGTCCAGGTGCATCCACACCGCGACCGCCGTCACCAGCTCGAACCGCCCCGTCACCCGGGCCAGGCCGGGCAGTTCGTCGACCAGCCAGGTGATCCCGGGCCCCTCGTGCACCCGTAGCTCCACCACCGGCTCCACCGCCGTGACCAGATGGCCGCGGGCCGCCAGCCAGGCCGCGTCCCGGCCGGTTCCCGCCCCCAACTCCAGGACCCGCACCGGCCGTTGCGGCAGCAGGTGGAGCACCTGCGCGTGCAGCTGCTCGAAGGTGACCTCCTCGTACTGGGTGATCAGCTCCGCCGCCGCCTCCCGGTACCCGTCGGTTCCGTGCACGCCCACCGCCCCTTCCCGGCTCAGCCTGGGACCGCCGGTCCCAGGCTGAGCCGTCCTCTGCCACCGCCGGCCGCGCGGTGGAAACCTCGTTCACGTCAGCGAGATCACGAACGGCAACGGACCAGGAGTTCCCACCATGCGCGCAGTCACCGTCTCCACCTTCGGCGGCCCCGAGAACGTCGAGATCACCGAGGCCCCGCTGCCCGGGCCCGCCGCCGGCGAGCTGCGCGTCCGCACCCGGGCGGCCGCCGTCCACCCGGCCGACGCGGCCGTCCGCTCCGGCGCCGTCGCCGCCTACCTGCCGCCGCTGCCCTCCCACCGGCTGGGCTGGGACCTGGCGGGCACGGTGGACGCGGTGGGCGAGGGGGTGACGGGCTTCCGCCCGGGCGACGAGGTGATCGGCCTCTCGCACTGGTTCCGCAGCCACAACGGCGTGCACGCCGAGTACGCGGTGCTGCCCGCCTCCGCCGTCGCCCCGGCCCCCGCCGGGGTGGACGCCGCGGTGGCGGCCGCCCTCCCGCTGAACGGCCTGACCGCCGCCCAGGCGCTGGACGCCACCGGGCTGACGGCGGGTCGGACCCTGCTGATCACGGGCGCCGCCGGCAACCTGGGCGGCCTGGCGCTCCAGCTGGCCACCGCCCGCGGCCTGGACGTGCTGGCGCTGGCCGGCCCGGGCGACCGCGCGTTCGTCACCGCGCACGGCGCGCGCTTCGTCGACCGGGACGACCTGGCCTCGCTGGCCCTGCTCGCCCCCGACGGCGTGGACGCCGTGCTGGACACCGCCCTGCTCGGCCCGGCCCTGCTCCCCCACCTGCTGCCCGGCACGGTCTTCGTCGCCGTCCGCCCCACCAACGACCTGCCGGCCGACACCCTGCTGACCGTGGTGGACGTGGTGCCGGACGGCGCCCGGCTGGCCGAGCTGGCCGCGCTGGTGGCCGCCGGCGCGCTCACCGTCCGGGTGGACACCGCCGTCCCGTTCACCAAGGCGGCGAAGGCCCACGCCCGGCTGGCCGAGCGCGGGGTGCGCGGCGCGGTGGTGCTCACCTTCTGACTGGATGTCGGCGGGGCCACTGTCCTGACCGACCGTCAGCAGGTCTCGCGGGAGGCGCCGGTGACCTCCGGAGAGCCGGTCGGTACCGTGGGACGGAATGACCGGCGACGGGGGGAGCTGTCCATGACCGCAACGAGCACGGCCGTCCGGTCCACCCCCATGGAGCTGCTCCGGGAGCACCTGCTGGCGCAGATCAACGCCACCGTGCACGGCCCCGACCTGCACCTCGAACGGTACGACCGGCCGGCCGGCGACCCCGGCCTGTTCGGGCCCTCCAGCGTGGTCTGGCGGGTGCACGCGCACCCCGCCGGGATGCTGGTCGGCGGCTTCGCCGCCCTGCTGCTGCAGTCCCTGCACCCGCTGGCGATGGCCGGGGTGGACCACCACTCCGACTTCCGGGACGACCCGACCGGCCGGCTGCACCGCACCGCCCGCTTCGTCACCACCACCACGCTCGGCTCCACCGAGGCGGCCCGGGGGGCGATAGCCGCCGTCCGGCGGATCCACCCGCACATCCGGGGCACCGCCGACGACGGCCGGCCGTACCGGGCCGACGACCCGGCCCTGCTCACCTGGGTGCACACCGCCGAGGTGGCCTGCTTCCTGACGGGGTACCAGACCTTCGCCGCCGAGCGGCTGACCCCGGCCGAGTGCGATTCCTACCTGGCCGAGTACGCCCTGGTGGCCGAGCTGCTCGGCGCCACCGGCGTGCCGGCCTCGCGCGCCGGGGTGCGCTCCTACCTGGCCGGTGTGCGGCCCGACCTGCGCGCCGTCCCGGCCGCCTTCGAGGTGCTCCGGCTGCTGCGGACCTTCGGGCGCTCCCCGCGCGAGCGCCTGGCCGTCCGGGTGCTCACCAACGCCGCCCTGGCGGTGCTGCCGCCCTGGGCCCGGGCCGAACTGGGCGTCCGGCGCCCGGCGGTGGTGCGCTCCGGCTGGGACCTGCCGCTGGCCCGGGCGCTCGGGCGGGTGATGGTCTGGGCCTGCGGTCCGTCCCAGATCCGGGCCGCGGCCGTGCGGCGGGCCGCCGCCGTGCCCGGCTCGGACGCGGCCTGACGGTCCGTCCGGCCTCCGGACGGTCATGCCGCCGGGGCCAGCCCGCGGACCGCGTCGGCCACGGCACGGTAGTCGTTGCGCAGGATCTTGGAGTGGTTGCTCGGCACCTTGGCGCTGATCTCCACCTGCGGGGCGGCCTCGGCCACCTTCCGGAAGTCCGCGCGGATCCCCTCCATCACCTCGGCCGCGGCGCCCAGGTTCCCGCCGGAGGCGAGCACGTAGCGCACCGGCGTGGTGATCCGCTCCAGCACCGGCACCAGGACGCCGGTGGCGCAGACCTCGTTGGCCTCGATGTTCACCTCGGCGTGCTCGGCGGCGCTCATCTTCGCCGCCATGCCCAGCCGGCGGGCGATCGGGAAGAGCGGGCCGAGCTTCCGGAACAGCCTGCGGATGTGCGCCCGGCCGGCCTCGTCCAGCCAGTCGTTCGGCAGCGCGCCGTCCACCGAGACCACGCCCTCGGCCCGGCCGGGGTTGCGGTCCGCCCAGTTGATCCCGATCGCCGCGCCGTAGGACCAGCCGACCAGCACCGGCCGGTCCGCCTCGGTGATGCCGCGGGCGGCGAGGACCGCGCTCACGTCCCGCACGCAGGCGTCGAAGGAGTGGTCGGCCGAGCGGCCGGAGCGGCCGCGGGCCCGGGCGTCGAAGGTGATGTGCCGGTAGCCGTCGCCCAGTTCGGCGATCACCCGGCGCCAGTGCGAGGTGTCGGCGTAGCAGCCGTTCAGGTAGACCACCGGGCGGCCGGGGCCACCGGTGTCGCGGACGGCCAGGGTGGTGTCCTCGACCGGCACGGTGCCGGTCCAGGCGGTGGTGGTGTCAACGGTGGTGGTGGCGGCGGCGGTGGCGGCGGTGCTCATGGCTGGGTTCTCCCTCGGTGTGTGACGGACGGTCAGGGGCTGCGGGCGGCGGGCGGTCAGAGGCTGCGGGCGGCGATGTCGCCGTAGGAGGTGGTGGCGCGGATCGTGAGGGCGGGGGCGCCCTCGTTCCGCAGGGCGTTGCCGATCCGGCCGTACGCGGTGCCGGCGTCCAGCGAGGCGGAGACGCCGCGGGCGACGCCGACGGTGATGTCACCGGCCTCGGTGCGCAGCGCCAGGGCACCGCCGTGGGCCTCGGCGACCGTCAGGTCGCCCTTGGTGGTGGTGAGTTCGGCGCTGCCGGTGAGGCGGGCCAGGTGGATGTCCCCGGCCTGGAGGGTGAGCCGGGCGGCGGAGGCCTCGTCGAGCTTCACGGTGCCGGCCGCGCCGGTGAAGACGACCTCTCCGAGCCGGCCCACGCCGCGCAGGTCGGCCGCGGCGGCGGTGGCCTCCACCCGGGAGCCGGCCGGCAGCTGGACGGTGACCTCGACCGACCCGCTCGGGCCGAAGGCCCGCTTGGCGGCCTCCGGGGTGCTGACCCGCAGCACCCCGTCCCGGTACTCGACCAGGGTCTGCTCGGCGGCCTTCAGGTCGCGGCCGCGGCCGGGGGTGGCCGGCCGGACCTCGACGGCGACGTCCGCCCGGTCGGCGGCGATCAGCTGGACACGGCCGGCGGCGACGTCCAGGACGGCGGTGATCGGGGCGGTGGCGGCGAACTTCTGCATGGTGTCTGCTCCTGCGTCGCTGTTGTTTCTGACTTCGCAAAAGCTACGTTGCACTCACTGATCTGGCAACGTCTTCATTGCATGATTAGGCCGTCTTTGCAGCTCAGAGCCGGGAAATCATTGCAACGTTCTCCAGCGCAATGCAACGAAACGTTGCAATGGATTGGCGGCTAACGCTATGCTGACGCTCCGTCGAGAGAAGGAGACCGCGATGCCGGGCGGCAGGCTCACCCAGCAGGAACGCCAGCAGATCGCCCTCGGCCTGGCCGACGGCCTCGCCTACGCGGAGATCGCCAGACGTCTGGACCGCCCGACCTCCACCGTGACCCGCGAGGTCATGCGCAACGGCGGCCCCACCTCCTACCGGGCCGACCTCGCCCACCGGGCCACCGAGCAGCGCACCCGCCGCCGCAGCCCCGCCGCGCCCAAGGCCCGGACCGACCTCCCCCAGGCCCACGGGCGGGACGCCGAGGCGGTGCGCGCCTTCGAGGAGCTGCTCACCACCGTCCTGATGGCCTCCGGCACGCCGAAGATGATGGCCCGGGTGCTGTCCTGCCTCTACATCACCGACTCCGGCAGCCTCACCGCCGCCGACCTGGCCCAGCGCCTCCAGGTCAGCCCCGCCTCGATCTCCAAGGCCATCGCCTACCTCGACCAGCAGGGCCTGGTCCGGCGCGAGCGCGACGAGCGGCGCCGCGAGCGCTACGTGGTCGACGACGACGTCTGGTACCAGTCGATGATCGCCAGCGCCGAGGGCACCACCCGGCTCGCCTCCGCCGCCCGCGAGGGCGTCACCGTGCTCGGCCACGGCACCCCCGCCGGCACCCGGCTGGAGAACATCGCCCGCTTCGTCGACTTCGTCTCCGAGAGCATCGTCCGGGCCGCCGAACAGGCCCGGGAGATCCTCCACACCAAGCCGGAGGCCGACTGAGCACCACTCCCCCGCCGGGGTGCCGGGTAAATCGATTGACCGCCCCGGCCGCCCCGGCTGCACTGTGGCGGGGCACCGCGCACGGCAGCGCCCCGCACCGGACCGGGGAGACCGTGGCAGGCATGCAGATCCGACCCACCACCGCCGAGGACCACGACCTCTTCGTGGACACCATGTACGCGGCCTTCGCCCGCTTCCCGGACGGGCCGGCGGACGCCCCCGGGGGCTGGTTCTCCGCGCTGGAGCCGGAACGCGGCCTGCTCGCGCTGGACGAGCACGGCCGGCCGGTCGGCACCGCGAGCGCCTACGGCTTCGAACTCACGCTGCCCGGCGGGGCATTGGCACCGGTCTCGGGCGTGAGCGCGGTCGGCGTGCTGCCCACCCACCGCCGCCGGGGCGTGCTCACCGCCCTGATGCGCCGTCAACTCGCCGACCTGCGCGCCCGCGGCGAACACCTCTCGGTCCTGCTCGCCTCCGAGGCCACCATCTACCGCCGCTTCGGCTACGGCCCCGCCACCTACACCGGCCGCCTCACCGTCCGGCGCGCCAAGGCCGCCCCCGCCCCCTCCCGGGCCGGGCTCAGCGACACCGGCACCGTCGAACTGCTGCGCCGCTCCGAGTGCACCGAGCTCCTGGCGCAGGTCTACGACCGCTACCGCCGTACCCGGCCCGGCGCGCTCTCCCGCCCGCAGCGCTGGTGGGACCGCGGCGCCGGCCAGCCCCCCGTCGCCCCGGCCGCCCGCTACGTCGCCGTCCACCGCGACGCCGACGGCACCCCCGACGGCTACGCCACCTACTCCCTCGCCGAGCCCGACACCCTGGTGGTCGACGAGACCGTCGCCGCCGACGACGCCGTGGTCGCCGCCCTGGCCGCCTTCCTGCTCCGGCACGACCTGGTCTCCACGGTGGTGTTCAAGCACTTCGCCCCCGACCACCCGCTGCGCTGGCAGCTCGACGACCTCCGCGCCGCCGAGGCCACCCACTACGACGACTGGCTCTGGGTCCGCCTGCTCGACGTCCCCGGGGCCCTCACCTCGCGCGGCTACCCGGCCGACGGGGAGCTCGTCCTGGACGTCACCGACCCCTTCCTCGGCGAACACCACCGCCACGCCCTCACGGTGAAGGCCGGCGAGGCCCGCTGCACCCCCACCGACCGCGCCCCCGACCTCACGCTCGACATCAGCGACCTCGGCTCGGTCCTCCTGGGCGGCACCGCCCCCACCACCCTGGTCCGGGCCGGCCACGTCCTGGCCCGCACCCCGGAGGCGGCCGCCACCGCCGACGCCCTCTTCCGGGCCGAGCGGGCCCCGCACTGCCTGCACTGGTTCTGAGCGGGGGCCAGCGGTCCGTCAGGTCACGTCGCGGGTCATGTCGACGAAGCGGGAGTAGTGGCCCTGGAAGGCCACGGTGATGGTCGCGGTGGGGCCGTTGCGGTGCTTGGCGACGATCAGGTCGGCCTCGCCGGCGCGGGGGGACTCCTTCTCGTAGGCGTCCTCGCGGTGGAGCAGGATGACCATGTCGGCGTCCTGCTCGATGGAGCCCGACTCGCGGAGGTCGCTGACCATCGGCTTCTTGTCGGTGCGCTGCTCGGGGCCACGGTTCAGCTGGGAGAGCGCGATGACCGGGAGCTCCAGCTCCTTGGCGAGGAGCTTGAGGTTACGGGACATGTCCGAGACCTCCTGCTGACGGTTCTCGGCCCGCCGGGAGCCGCCGGACTGCATCAGCTGGAGGTAGTCGATGACCACCAGCTTGAGGTCCTGACGCTGCTTCAGGCGGCGGCACTTGGCCCGGATCTCCATCATCGACAGGTTGGGCGAGTCGTCGATGAAGAGCGGGGCGGCGGTGACGTCCGGCATCCGCCGGGCGACCCGGGTCCAGTCGTCGTCGGTCATGTTGCCGGAGCGCATGTGGTGCAGCGCGACCCGGGCCTCCGCCGAGAGCAGGCGCATGGCGATCTCGTTGCGCCCCATTTCGAGGGAGAAGATGACGCTGGGCAGCCCGTTGGTGATCGAGCAGGCCCGGGTGAAGTCCAGCGCGAGCGTGGACTTGCCCATCGCGGGACGGGCGGCGATGACGATCATCTGGCCGGGGTGCAGCCCGTTGGTGAGCGCGTCCAGGTCGGCGAAGCCGGTCGGCACGCCGGACATCTGGCCCTGCCGGGAGCCGATCGCCTCGATCTCGTCGAGCGCGCCCTCCATGATGTCGGCCAGCGGCGCGTAGTCCTCGCTGGTCCGCTGCTCGGTCACGGCGTAGATCTCGGCCTGGGCGGCGTTGACGATCTCGTCCACGTCGCCCTCGGCGGCGTAGCCCATGCCGGCGATCCTGGTCCCGGCCTCGACCAGGCGGCGGAGCACCGCGCGCTCGTGCACGATCTCGGCGTAGTACTCGGCGTTGGCCGCGGTGGGCACCGAGTTGACCAGGGTGTGCAGGTAGCCGGGGCCGCCGACCCGGGTCAGCTCGCCGCGCTTGGTGAGCTCACCGGCCACGGTGATCGGGTCGGCGGGCTCGCCCCGGGCGTAGAGGTCGAGGATGGCGCCGTGGATCAGCTCGTGCGCGGGCCGGTAGTAGTCGGCGGGCTTGAGCACCTCGACGACGTCGGCGATGGCGTCCTTGGAGAGCAGCATGCCGCCGAGCACGGACTGCTCGGCCGCCAGGTCCTGCGGGGGCACCCGCTCGAAGCCCTCGGACTGCGCGCGGTCCTCGCCGTCCCCGTCGCGGCGGCGTCCGCCGCCCTTCCCGAAGGAGCCCTTGCCCTTGCCGAAGCCGCCCTCGCCGCGGCCCTCGCCCCGTCCTTCGCCGCGCTCGTCGTTGCGGCGGCTCACCGGGAGGCGGTCACCGGGTCCGTCCGGGAACGGCCCCGGCGGGAAGGCGTCGTCGGACGGCTGCCAGTCGTCCTCCGGGGGCGGGGGCGCATCGTGGTCGTCGTACTGGGGGCCGGTCACCAGCCAACGCTACCAAGCGGTTATCCACAGGGCGTGTGGACAACCGTCCCCATGCTGTGGAGAACTCACCGATTCCTGTGCACAACCCTGTGGACACCCTGGAGTGACCCTCACCACCCCCGCTCTGACCTGCGAGAACGGACCGCTCGTCGAGTGATGAGAAATCGTTCACACACTTCCCCGGGCGGCCGCGCCGCCGTTCGATCACCGTTTCGAGTAATGATCCACGACCCCTTGTGCCACTTACCTGTGGATGAGTAGCCTTGGCTGAATGAGATCCGCCACGCCCCGCCGCCGGCACGACCGGGAGATCCTCGCCCTCGCCGTCCCGGCCTTCGGCGCCCTGGTCGCCGAACCGCTCTTCCTGATGGCCGACTCGGCCGTCGTCGGCCACCTCGGCACCGCCCAGCTGGCCGGCCTGGGCGTCGCCACCTCGCTGCTCGCCACCCTCACCGGCGTCTTCGTCTTCCTCGCCTACGCGACCACCGCCGCGGTGGCCCGCCGGATCGGGGCCGGGGACCGCCGGGCCGCCGTCCAGCAGGGCATCGACGGGATCTGGCTGGCCCTGATGATCTCGGCCGGGCTGGTGCTGCTCACCCTGCTGTTCGCCCCGCAGGCCGCCGAACTGCTCGGCGCCTCCGACACCGCCGCGCCGTACGCGGTGACCTACCTGCGGATCAGCGCGCTCGGCATCCCGGCGATCCTGCTGGTGCTGGCCGCCACCGGCGTGCTCCGCGGCCTGCAGGACACCCGCACCCCGCTGAGGGTGGCGATCGCCGGCTTCACCGTCAACCTGCTGCTCAACCTCCTGCTGGTCTACGGCGCCGGCCTCGGCGTGGCCGGCTCGGCCTGGGGCACCGTGCTGGCCCAGGCCGGCATGGCGGCGGTGTACGTCGCCGTGGTGGTGCGCGGCGCCCGGCGGGAGGGCGCGGGCCTGCGCCCGGACGCGGCGGGCATCCGGGCCAGTGCCCGGGCCGGCGGCCCGCTGCTGGTCCGCACCCTCAGCCTGCGCGCCGTGCTGATGCTGGCCACCGCGGTGGCGGCGGGCCTGGGCGACGTGCAGATGGCGGCCCATCAGATCGTCTTCACCATCTGGAGCTTCCTGGCCTTCGCGCTGGACGCCATCGCCATCGCCGGCCAGGCCATCGTCGGCCGCTACCTGGGAGCCTCGGACGTGCCGGGCACCCGGGAGGCCACCCGCCGGATGATCGAGTGGGGCCTGGCGGTCGGCGTGCTGCTCGGCCTGCTGCTGGTGCTGGCCCGCCCGCTGTACGTGCCGCTGTTCACCGAGGACCCGGTGGTCCGCGAGCAGGTCTCCCGGGTGCTGCTGGTGATCGCGCTGGCCCAGCCGGTGGGCGGGGTGGTCTTCGTGCTGGACGGCGTGCTGATGGGCGCCGGGGACGGCCGCTACCTGGCCTGGGCCGGGCTCGGCACGCTGGCCGTGTTCGCCCCGGCGGCGCTGCTGGTGCCCTCCCTGGGCGGCGGGCTGACCGCGCTCTGGTGGGCGATCAACCTGTTCATGCTGGCCCGCTGCGCCTTCCTCTGCCTGCGGGTCAGGACCGACCGCTGGCTGGTGACCGGCGCGGTCCGCACCTGACGGCCGCTCAGGACCGCCGCCCCGCACGGCGAACGGCCCGGCTCCCCCGAGGGGGAACCGGGCCGTTGACGCTAACGCGTGGTTCAGGCGGCGACGACGGCGACGTCGAGGTTGGCCTGGACGTCGGCGTGCAGCTTGACCGAGACCTTGTGGGTGCCCACGGTCTTGATCGGCGAGGCGATCGCGACGGCGCGCTTGTCCACGGCGGGGCCGCCGGCGGCCTTGATGGCCTCGACGACGTCGGCCTGGGTCACCGAGCCGAACAGACGGCCGGCGTCACCCGAACGGACGGCCAGCTTGACCTGGACGCCCTCCAGCTTGCCCTTGACCTCGTTGGCGGCCTCGAGGGTCTGGATCTCGTGGATCTTGCGAGCGCGACGGATCGCGTCGACGTCCTTCTGGCCGCCCTTGGTCCAGCGGATGGCGAAGCCACGCGGGACCAGGAAGTTGCGGGCGTAACCGTCCTTGACCTCGACGACCTCGCCGGCCGAGCCGAGACCGGGGACCTCGTGAGTGAGGATGATCTTCATTCTTCGGTCACCCTCTCTTAGCGCGTGGTGGAGGTGTAGGGCAGCAGCGCCATCTCACGGCTGTTCTTCACGGCCGTGGCGACGTCACGCTGGTGCTGGGTGCAGTTGCCGGTGACCCGGCGGGCACGGATCTTGCCGCGGTCGGAGATGAACTTCCGCAGCAGGTTCGTGTCCTTGTAGTCAACGTAGTTGACCTTGTCCTTGCAGAAGACGCAAACCTTCTTCTTAGGCTTGCGAGCAGGCGGCTTCGCCATTGTGTGCTCCTGTGAATACGAGATCTGTCAGCATCGCCGGGCTTCCGAGGGCCCGGCACGCACCGCTGTTAGAACGGGGGCTCTTCCGAGTAGCCGCCACCGGCCGGGGCACCCCAGCCGCCGCCGCCCTGGTTGCCACCAGAGGACGGAGCGCTGGACGCCCACGGGTCGTCGGACGGGCCGGACTGGCCGCCACCGGAGTTGCCACCCCAGTTGCCGCCGCCCTGCTGGCCGCCACCGCCGCCCCAGGAACCGCCCTGGCCACCGCCACCCTGCTGACCGCCGCCGCCGTAGCCACCGCCGCCGCCGGGACCGCCGGAGCGGTTGGCGCGGGTGACCTTGGCGGTCGCCGAACGCAGGCTCGGGCCGACCTCGTCGACCTCGACCTCGAAGACCGTCCGCTTCTCGCCTTCCTTGGTCTCGTAAGACCGCTGGCGCAGTCGGCCCTGCACGATGACGCGCATGCCGCGCTGCAGCGACTCGGCCACGTTCTCCGCCGGCTGACGCCAGACGTTGCACGTGAGGAAGAGGCTCTCGCCGTCCTTCCACTCGTTGGTCTGGCGGTCGAAGGTGCGCGGAGTGGACGCGATACGGAACTTCGCGACCGCCGCACCCGACGGGGTGAAGCGCAGCTCGGGGTCGTCGACGAGATTGCCGACGAGGGTGATGACGGTCTCGCCTGCCATGGATGGTGACCTCTCGGAAAGAAGTTCTGCGGTGCTCGTCCGCTGTTTCACGTGAAACAGCGGGCGTGAACCCTCCCGACGCCTAGGGCGTCAGGCCGTGGTTCAGTGGGTGTCCGGGCGCAGGACCTTGGTCCGCAGAACCGACTCGCTCAGGCTGAGCTGGCGGTCGAGCTCCTTGACGACCTCGGGCGTGGCCTTCAGGTCGATGACCGAGTAGATGCCCTCGGACTGCTTGTTGATCTCGTACGCCAGGCGGCGACGACCCCAGGTGTCGATCTTCTCGACCTTGCCGCCGCCGTTGCGGACGACGTTCAGGAACGACTCGATCAGCGGGGCGACGGCGCGCTCCTCGACCGACGGGTCGAGGATGAGCATCAGCTCGTAGTGACGCATGGGTAACCCACCTCCTTTGGACTCAACGGCCACGGTCTCTCCGTGGCAGGAGGGTTGTGCAGCGTCGGCACCGGTGTCCGGACGACGCACCGAGGACGCTAGCCCTCGGCACTGACATCCGCCCCCGGCCCGGTGAAGGGCAGACGGGGGCACAAGTACACCAGTGCAGACCGCACAGCCTACCCGCACCCGTACGGCCGAACAAAATGCATAGGGGTTGTGATCCACCACCCAATCGCCGCAATCTGGACAGAACGGCTCTTCACCCGGGAGGTGGGCCCCATGGCACAGACCGTGCGCCGCACGCCGCCGTTCACCCTCAACACCGACGGCCACGCACACCCCAAGGAGAACGCGCTGGTCGGGGTGGCAGCCGTCCTGGGCCTGGTGGCCTTCACGACGGCGTTCTTCCACAACCTGCACCTGATCAGCTCCTGGACCGGCCTGTTCGGCATCGTGGTCGGGCTCTGGGGGCAGTTCGTCTCGGTCACCACGGCCGAGCGCTTCGTCCTGATGATCTCGATCGTCGCCGCGGCGGTCGGCTTCTACCTCGGCGTCGCCCACGGCGGACTCTGGGGCGCGTGACCGGCCCCCGCGCGCTGGTCCGGCACGATCCGTCCGGTCCGACCGCGTAACCTCCGACGCCCTCCCCGCGTACACACCGCGAGGGGGGCGTCCCGCTGCCCGACCCCGCCCGCCCCCGGCCGTCCGACCGGCCCGGAGCACTGCGCCCGAAACGGACCATTCGGGCGATAGGGTCACCCTGGACCGGCCCGACCTAGGAGGAGCACCCCAGCATGAGCCTGCGTCTGAGGACGATCACCCGCGAGGAACACCTGGCCTTCGTCCGGGCCCGCCCCTCCGCCAGTCACATGCAGGTTCCGTCCTGGGGGGACGTCAAGAGCGAGTGGCGCACCGAGAGCATCGGCTGGTTCGACGCCTCCGACCAGCTGGTCGGCGCCGGGCTGGTGCTCTACCGGCAGCTGCCCAAGCTCAAGCGCTACCTGGCCTACCTCCCGGAGGGCCCGGTGATCGACTGGTTCGACCGGGACCTGGACCGCTGGCTGGACCCGATGCTGGCGCACCTCAAGGCGCAGGGCGCGTTCTCGGTGAAGATGGGGCCGCCGGTGGTGATCCGCCGGTGGAACGCGCCCAGCATCAAGGAGGCGATCGCCGGAAAGAGCGCCAAGCGCCTGCGCGACCTGGAGCCCGACTGGTACGAGCCGCGCGCCTTCGAGCTGGCCGACCGGCTGCGGAGGTCCGGCTGGCTGCAGGGCGAGGACGGCGGGGCCGGCTTCGGCGACGTGCAGCCGCGCTACGTGTTCCAGGTGCCGCTGGCCGACCGCTCGCTGGACGACGTCCAGAAGGGCTTCAACCAGCTCTGGCGGCGCAACATCAAGAAGGCCGAGAAGAGCGGCGTCGAGGTGGTCCAGGGCGGCTACGAGGACCTCGCGGTCTTCCACCGGCTCTACGTGGTGACCGCCGAGCGGGACCACTTCACCCCGCGCCCGCTCTCCTACTTCCAGCGGATGTGGACCGCCCTCACCACCGAGGACCCCAACCGGATGCGGCTCTACCTCGCCTACCACGAGGGCGAACCGCTGGCCGCCACCACGATGCTGACGGTCGGTGAGCACGTCTGGTACTCCTACGGCGCCTCCGCCAACCACAAGCGCGAGGTCAAGCCGTCCAACGCCGTCCAGTGGCGGATGATGCGCGACTCCTACGCGCTCGGCGCGAGCGTCTACGACCTGCGCGGGATCAGCGACACCCTGGACGAGGAGGACCACCTGTTCGGGCTGATCCAGTTCAAGGTCGGCACCGGCGGCCAGGCCGCCGAGTACGTCGGCGAGTGGGACTTCCCGCTCAACAAGCTGCTGCACAAGGCGCTCGACCTCTACATGTCGCGCCGCTGACCCATCCTCACCACCCCGGGGAGAACGTTCCGATGACCCTCTCGCTCCAGCTGGACACCGCCCGGTGGCGGGCCCACCAGCGGTCCGTCCTGGCCGAGTTCCCCGGACTGGTGCCGGTGGCCAAGGGCAACGGCTACGGCCTCGGCAACCTCCGGCTGGCCGAGGAGGCGAACCGCCTGGGCACCGGGCTGCTCGCGGTCGGCACCGCCGACGAGGCCCGGACCCTGGCCGGCGCCTTCGACGGCGAGCTGCTGGTGCTCACCCCGTACCGGCCCGGCGAGGAGCCGCTGCCCGCCGAGGTCATCCGCACCGTCGCCCACCTGGAGGCGGCCCGCGCGCTGCCGACGGGCAGCCGGGCCGTGGTCGAGTGCATGACCTCGATGCGGCGGCACGGCGTCTCGACCGCCGACCTGGCCCGGCTCCCGGTGGACGGCCTGCGGCTGGAGGGCTTCGCCCTGCACCTGCCGCTGGACCGGCCCGACGGCTCCGACCCGGTGGCCGAGGTGGCGGACTGGGTGACGGCGGTGGCCGCCGCCGGGCTGCCCACCGACCGGTTCTTCCTCAGCCACCTCGGCTCGGCCGACCTGGCCCGGCTGGCCCGGCGGTACCCGGACACCGAGTTCCGCTCCCGGATCGGCACCCGGCTCTGGCTCGGCGACGTCGGCGCGCTCACCGCCCTGGCCACCGTCATGGACGTCACCCCGGTGGCCAAGGGCGACCGGTACGGCTACCGGCAGCACCGCGCGCCCTCCGACGGCCACCTGCTGGTGGTCTCCGGCGGCACCGCGCACGGGGTCGGCCTGGAGGCCCCCAAGTACGTGCACGGCATGCTCCCCCGGGCCAAGGGCCTGGCCCGGGCGGGCCTGGCGACCGTCAACCGGACGCTCTCGCCCTACGCCTGGGCCGGGCGCCAGCTCTGGTTCGCCGAGCCGCCGCACATGCAGGTGAGCATCCTCTTCCTGCCCGGCGGCGGCGCCAAGCCCCCGGCGATCGGCGACGAGCTGGAGCTGAACACCCGTCACACCACCACCCACTTCGACCGGGTGGTGGACGCCTAGGAGTTCTCCTTGCCGCTGCGGAGCTCCTCTGCCGGAGCCGGCGCCGACTCCGGCTCCGGGTCCGGCCCGCCCACCGTGTGGCCGGGCTCGAAGCGCTCGGGCAGCCAGTCGGTCTGCTCGGGCAGGGCGTAGTCCGCGTAGCTGCGGTCCTCGCGCAGGCGGCGGGCGGCGCCGAGCACGAAGACGTCCGGGGCCTCGTCGAGCACACCGCCCGAGGGGTCGTCGCTGCCGTCCCAGCGGACCGGGTCGAGCTCGGGGCGCAGGACGTCGCGGACCACCATCCAGCACAGGTAGAGCGTGCCGAGCAGGTGGAGCACGATCGCCAGGTGGTACCAGTCCTGGTTGATGCCGTGCTGCTTGGAGTCGCCGGTGAAGGCCAGGTAGGACCAGACGCCGAGGAAGTACAGCACCTCGCAGGCCTGCCAGATCAGGAAGTCCCGCCAGCGCGGGCGGGCCAGCGCGGCGAGCGGGATCAGCCAGAGCACGTACTGCGGCGAGTAGACCTTGTTGGTCAGGATGAACGCGGCCACGATCAGGAACGCCAGCTGGGCGAAGCGCGGGCGGCGCGGTGCGGAGAGCGCCAGCCAGCAGATGCCCAGGCAGGCGGCGATCAGCAGGCCGGCGATCCAGGTGTTGAGGGTCTCCAGCTGCTCGCCGCGGTCCTGCATCAGGATCAGCCAGAAGGAGCCGAAGTCCTCCTTGCGGGTCTGACTGAAGGTGTAGAAGGTGGCCCAGCCCTTGAAGTTGGCCACCATCACCGGGAGGTTGACGAGCAGCCAGGCGCCGGCCGCGCCGCCGACCGCCTGCCAGAAGGCGCGCCACCTGCCGGCCCGCCAGCAGAGCACCAGCAGCGGGCCGAGCAGCAGGAAGGGGTAGAGCTTGGCCGCGGTGGCCAGGCCGATGAAGGCGCCGGCCCAGGCCGGGCGGCGGCCGGCCCAGAAGGCCATCGAGACGGCGCAGAAGGCGACCGCCAGCAGGTCCCAGTTGATGGTGAGGTTGAGCGCCAGCGCGGGGGCCAGGGCGAACAGCAGGGCGTCCCAGGGGCGGCGGCGGTGCGCCCGGGTGAGCGCCACCACGGTGACCACCGCACAGGCCGTCAGCATCCCGGCGTTGATCAGCCAGAACCACTGCTCCTGGGTCTCGGTGTCCCCGGTGCCCGGCGTGAGCCAGGCCGCCACCTGCATGAACAGGCCGGTCAGCACCGGGTACTCGAGGTACTGCATGTCCGCGCTCGGCTGCGGCAGCATGTCCACGTACGGCGTCAGCCCGGCCGCGAAGCCGCGCCAGGTGTACAGGTGCGGGATGTCGCTGTAACAGGCGTGGGTGTACTGGGTGGTGGCGCCGCGGAACCAGCCGCCGTCGTAGCAGGGCAGCTTCTGCGCCATGCCCAGCACGCAGGTGACGATCACCAGCAGGGCCAGGAAGCGGGCGGGGACCCACCAGTTGACGCCGAGCAGGGCGCGGCGGCCGGGCGGGCCGCCGAACAGCTCGCTGCCCGCAGCGGCCACCGGGTCCTCGTCCGCGGGGACGACCACGGTGTTCGGCGGCGGCCCCGGGGCGGCCTCCGGGTCCGGGACGGTGGCCGTGCTGCTGCCGTTCTCGTCACGTGCGCTCGACGTCATGGCGGACATGATGCCGCACTGGTCCACTCCACAGCAGGTGCCCCCCGCCCACGGGTTTCGGCCGCGGGCCGGCGGGCGCCCGGAATGCCCCCCTCGGGGCCCGGCCGAGACCCCGCGCCCGAGCGGAACGCGGCCGGAACGCGCCGGTGGCGGCCCTCCGAGGAGGACCGCCACCGGGTGGTGCGGGTCGGGCCGACGTTCCGTCAGCCCTGCGGGGCGACCCCGTTGTTGCCGCCGGCCGGACCGCTCGCGCCGCCGGACGGGCTCCCGCTGGAGCTCGGACCGCCGGTGCCGGTCGGCCTTCCGGTGGGCTTGCCGCTCGGCTTGCCGCTCGACGAGGGGCCGCCGGTGGGGCAGAGCGCCGGGACCAGGCAGGGCTCGTCGGTGCCGGTCGGCGACTCGCTCGGCCTCGTGGTGGCCGGGCCGGTCGGGGAGTTGGTGGTGTCCGGCACGGTCGGGGCGATCGTGGTCGGCGGAGCCACCGGGGCGGTCTCGGTCGCGCTGGCCGACGGGCTGGCCGTGGACGGGGCGCCCGAGGAGTCCACCTGCTCGCCGATCTCCTCCGGCTTGGGGAAGCTCTCCTTCGGCTGGCCGTTCAGGATCGTCTTCATGTAGCGGGTGAAGATGTCGGTCGGGAAGTCACCACCGTGGACCTCGTCCTTCTTGGCGGTCCCGTTCAGGGTGAGCAGACCGGGCTTGCCCGGCTCCTCGCGCCACATGCCGACCGAGGTGACCAGGGACGGCGTGTAGCCGACCCACCAGGCCGACTTGCCGCCGTCGGTGGTGCCAGTCTTGCCGGCCACCGGCCGGTTCAGCGCGTTGGTCTTGCTGCCGGTGCCGTTCTTGGCGACGTTCACCAGCACGTCGGTGACGTTGTCGGCCACCGGCTGCTCCAGCACCTGCTTCGGGGCCGCCCGGGTGAACTGCTTCTGCTCGGCGCCCTGGTGCACCACCTTGCTCACCGAGTACGGGTCGGTCTGCATGCCGCGGGCCGCGAAGACCCCGTAGGCCGAGGCCATCCGGATCGCGCTCGGGGTGGAGGTGCCGAGCGGGAAGGTGGTGGTGGAGGAGTCGGCGAGGCTCTCCTTGCGCAGGCCCATCTGCTCGACCAGCTCGCCGACCTTCTTGGTGCCGACGTCCTGGCCGAGCTGGACGAAGGGCACGTTGTAGGACTGCTCCATGGCCTTGCGCAGGGTCACGTAGCCGGGCTTGCTGCTGCCGCTGTTCTTCTGCCGGTAGGGCTTGCCGTCCTCCAGCACCGGCTGGCCGTTCAGGCCGCGGATCTCCGACTTGTCGTCGGCCAGGTAGCGGCTGTCGGCGTTGATCCGCTTCGGCTTGCCGTCGGGGCCGGTCTCGGTCTGCACGCCGTCCTGCATGGCGGCGGCCAGCACGAAGGGCTTGAAGGTCGAGCCGACCGGCACGCCGAAGGTGTCCGCGTTGTCGGTGTGGTGGCCCTTCTCGACCCCGTCACCGCCGTAGATCGCGATGATGGCGCCGTCGTTGGGCACCACGGAGGCGGCGCCGACCTGCACGAACCTGTCGGTGTCGGGGCGCTTGTTCTCGTCCAGGGTCTCGGTCCGGAAGTCGTCCACGGCCTTCTTCAGGGCGTCGACCTTGTCCTTCTGGAAGGTGGTGTAGATCTGGTAGCCGCCCCGGCCGAGCGCGGCCTCGGTGATGTTCTTGTCCTTGGCCATCAGGTACTTGTTGGCCAGCTCGACCATGTAGCTGACCTGGCCGTTCATGCTGGCCGAGATCTTCTTGGGCTGCGGCTCGGGGAACTCGGTGCAGCCCGCCCGCTTCTCCTTGGTGATGGCGCCGGTGACCACCATGCGGTCCAGCACCTCGTTCCACCGGGAGACCGCGCGGTCGTGGTTGGCCTTGATCGAGGGGTCGTAGTACGAGGCGCCCTTGAGCAGACCGGCCAGCATGGCGCTCTGACAGAGGTTCAGGTTCTTGGCGTCCACCCCGTAGTACGCCTGGGCGGCGGCCTGCGCGCCGGTGGCGCCGCGGCCGAACCAGCTGGTGTTGAGGTATCCGGTGAGGATCTCCTCCTTGCCCTTGTCCTGGTTCACCTTGAGCGTGATGATCAGCTCCTTGGCCTTGCGGCTCAGGGTCTGGTCCTGGCTCAGGTACGCGTTCTTCACGTACTGCTGGGTGATGGTCGAACCGCCCTGGGTCTCGCCGCCGGTGGCCATGTTGTACACGGCGCGGGCGATGCCCTTGGGGTCGATGCCGGTGTCGTTCCAGAAGCTGGCGTTCTCGATCGAGATGGCCGCGTTCTGCAGGTCCTTGCTGATGTCGGCGAGCCCGACCACCTGGCGGTTGGTGTCGCCCTGGCGGGTCATCTCGGAGCCGTCGGCCCAGTAGTAGATGTTGTTCTGGCGGTCCACGGCCGCGTTCAGGTCGGGCACCGGGGTGAGCGCGTAGGCCGCGCCGACCACCGCGACGCCGCTGCCGACGAACAGCAGGAAGACCGTCAGCTGCTGCTTCCAGGACGGGATCCAGCGCCGCACGCCGGTCTTGCCGAACCGCGGGTAGTCGATGAAGCGCTTCTTGCCGGGCTTCCCGGGCCCACCGCCCTTGGCGCCCCGGCCGGGGCCGGACTCGGCGCCGCCCTTGGCCCCGCCCTTCTGGGCCTGCCTGCGCATCTCCGCCCTGGTCAGACGGGGCTGCTGGGCGGTGGCCCTGGCCGCACCGGCCCGGGGGCCCGCGGCGCGGGGGCCGGCCCCCGCGCGGTCGCCGCCGTAGACCGGCGCGCCCTCGGGCGGGGACCCGTACGCGTACGGACGGCCGCCGTCGGCCGGGTTCCCCTGCGGCCCCTGACCACCGTCCGGGTTCGGCGACCTTCGGCGTCGTTCGCTCATCTTCCAGCCACTCCTCGGTCCTCGTGCGCAGGCGTACAGAGAGCCCGTGCACACGCGACAGAGTACGCATCCGAAAAACGCACCTAATCGGGCATCAGATGACAAGCTGCGCATAACGCCGCCAGATCATTACATGCCCGTTGCCAACCTGGCCCCGAACGGCCCTTGACGGATGCTCAGCACGGACCGGCGAAATCCTGTGACCTCGTTCACCCGAGTCGCTCTTGCTCGTTCCGTGACCCAGGTTTACTGTTCTCGATATATCGAGCCGATACATCGGCACGACATAAGCGCACGGGTGGAAGGAGGCGGGGGACACAGTGAGCAGGCGCTCGGGAGTGCTGGAGTTCGCCGTCCTCGGCCTGCTGCACGACGCCCCGATGCACGGCTACGAGCTCCGCAAGCGGCTCAACGTCCTGCTCGGCTCGTTCCGCGCCTTCTCCTACGGCACGCTCTACCCCTGCCTGAAGAGCCTGGTGGCCCAGGGCTTCCTGGTGGAGGACAACCCGGAGGCCGAGTACGTCCCGGCCACCGCGCTCAACGGCAAGCGCTCGAAGATCACCTACCGGCTCTCCCCCGAGGGCAAGCAGCGCTTCGAGGAGCTGCTCGCCGACTCCGGGCCGGACGCCTGGGAGGACGAGCACTTCGGCGTGCACTTCGCGTTCTTCGGACAGACCGACAAGGCCGTCCGGATGCGCGTGCTGGAGGGGCGACGGAGCCGGCTGGAGGAGCGGCTGGAGCGGATGCGCAGCTCGATCGCCCGCACCCGCGAACGGTTCGACGACTACACCCTCGAACTGCAGCGGCACGGGCTCGAGTCGGTAGAGCGCGAGGTCCGCTGGCTGAACGAGCTGATCGAGACCGAGCGGGCCAACCGGGCCGGGCGCAGCCCCGGCCCGAACGAGAAGACTTCGGACGGCCGTGGCCAGGAGGCCGGGTCCTCGGACCCGCCGGGGCCACCGCACGACCGCCCGGGGCGTTCCTGACGGAGCGCCGAACCCGCCGCGCCCGGAGCGTGTGCGGCGGGACTGGGCGCGTCGCGCCCGCCAGAGAAGAGAAGTTGAGCGAGGCGGCCCGATCGGGCCGTCCTCATGAGATCAGTAGGGAGCAACCGGAATGGGTTCGGTTCGCGTAGCCATCGTGGGCGTCGGCAACTGTGCCGCGTCGCTGGTTCAGGGTGTCGAGTACTACAAGGACGCCGACCCCGCCGGCAAGGTCCCCGGGCTGATGCACGTGCAGTTCGGCGACTACCACGTCCGTGACGTGGAGTTCGTCGCCGCGTTCGACGTCGACGCCAAGAAGGTCGGCTTCGACCTCTCCGACGCCATCGGCGCCAGCGAGAACAACACCATCAAGATCTGCGACGTGCCGCCGACCGGCGTCACCGTGCAGCGCGGCCACACCCTGGACGGCCTCGGCAAGTACTACCTGGAGACCATCGAGGAGTCGGACGCCGCTCCGGTCGACGTCGTCCAGGCCCTGAAGGACGCCCAGGTCGACGTCCTGGTCTGCTACCTGCCGGTCGGCTCGGAGAAGGCCGCCAAGTTCTACGCCCAGGCCGCCATCGACGCCAAGGTCGCCTTCGTGAACGCCCTCCCGGTGTTCATCGCCGGCACCAAGGAGTGGGCGGACAAGTTCACCGAGGCCGGCGTGCCGATCGTCGGTGACGACATCAAGTCCCAGGTCGGCGCGACCATCACGCACCGCGTGATGGCCAAGCTGTTCGAGGACCGCGGTGTCATCCTCGAGCGCACCATGCAGCTGAACGTCGGCGGCAACATGGACTTCAAGAACATGCTCGAGCGCGAGCGCCTGGAGTCCAAGAAGATCTCCAAGACCCAGGCCGTCACCTCGCAGATCCGCGACCGCGAGCTGGGCGCCAAGAACGTCCACATCGGCCCGTCGGACTACGTCGCCTGGCTCGACGACCGCAAGTGGGCGTACGTCCGCCTCGAGGGTCGCGCCTTCGGCGACGTCCCGCTGAACCTCGAGTACAAGCTCGAGGTCTGGGACTCGCCGAACTCGGCCGGTGTCATCATCGACGCCGTCCGCGCCGCGAAGATCGCCCTGGACCGGGGCATCGGCGGCCCGATCCTGTCCGCCTCCTCGTACTTCATGAAGTCGCCGCCGGTGCAGTACTTCGACGACGAGGCCAAGGAGAACGTGGAGAAGTTCATCCGCGGCGAGGTCGAGCGCTGACCACGGCTCCCCTCCTGAGCCCCTGAACGGGGGCCCTGACCTTCCGTCAGGGCCCCCGTTCGCATGTCCGGGTGATGTTTCACGTGAAACACCGCCCGGGCCCGTGGCACCCTTGGCGGGTGGATCGGACGGGGAACGGCACATCGCTCAGCGCACTGCTCCGGGGTGCGGACTTCCGGCGACTGCTCACCGCCCGGGTGCTCTCCCAACTCTCCGACGGGGTCTTCCAGGTCTCGCTGGCCTCGTACGTGGTGTTCTCCCCGGAGCGGCAGTCCAGCCCGGCCGACATCGCCTCGCTGCTGGTGGTGCTGCTGCTGCCGTTCTCCGTGGTCGGCCCGTTCGCCGGGGTGCTGCTGGACCGCTGGCGCCGACGCCAGGTGCTCTACCTCGGCAACCTGGCCCGCTGCGGCCTCGGCCTCGCCACCGCCGGACTGCTGCTGGCCCGGGCGCCCGAGTGGCTCTTCCTGCTCGCCGCCCTGCTGGTCACCGCGCTCAACCGCTTCATCCTGGCCGGGCTCTCCGCCTCGCTCCCCCGGGTGGTCCGCCCCGAGCAGCTGGTCACCGCCAACGCCCTCTCCCCCACCCTCGGCACCGTCGCCGCGACCTGCGGCGGCGGCCTCGGCTTCCTGGTCCACCTGGTCGTCCCGGCTGGCGCGGGCGCCGACGCCCTGCTGGTCACCACGGCCGCCGTGCTCTACCTCTGCGCCGGCCTCTCCGCCCTGCGGATGAGCCCCGACCTGCTCGGCCCCGACCACCACCCCGACCGTCCCCCGCTGCACCTCGCCCTGGCCCTGGCCACCCGCGAACTCGCCGACGGCGTACGGCACCTGGTGCGGGACTGCCGCCCCGCCACCCACGCACTGGCCGCCGTCACCGCCGCCCGGTTCTGCTACGGGATCCTGGTCGTCACGGTGCTGATGCTCGCCCGCTACACCTTCAACTCCCCCGAGGACATCCCCGGCGGCATGGCCACCCTCGGCCAGGCGGTGGCCGTCTCGGCGGTCGGCTTCTTCCTCGCCGCGCTGATCAGCCCCTGGTGCACCCGCCGCTTCGGCATCGCCGGCTGGCTCACCGGCTGCACCGGCGCCGCCGCGGTCTTCGTCCCCGCCCTCGGCCTCACCTACGCCCTGGTCCCCTGCCTGATCGCGGCCCTGCTGCTCGGCTTGGTCACCCAGTCCGTCAAGATCTGCGCCGACACCGTGGTCCAGGAGTCCGTCGAGGACGCCTACCGCGGCCGGGTCTTCGCCCTCTACGACGTCCTCTTCAACCTCGCCTTCGTCGCCGCCGCCGCCGTCACCGCCGCCCTCCTCCCCCTCGACGGCCGCTCCCCCGCCCTGATGCTCGGCACCGCCCTCCTCTACGCCGCCACCGCCGCCCTCTACAGCCGCTCCGCCCGCACCCGCTGACGCCGCCTCACCCCACCCCGGCCCGGTGCCGCCCCCAGCACCACCCGCTCCAGCCGCTCCACCCGGCCGCCGAGCTCGTCCAGCTTCCGGCTGTTCCGGCCGACCTCCAGCACCAGCGCGTTCAACACCGGCACCACCGCCGTCCCGATCACGTCCCGCACCACCTCCCCCGCCACCCGCGCCACCGCCGCGTCCACCGACCCCTCGGGGTAGGGCGACCGGTTGTCCACAGGCCGCTGCACAGGGTTATCCACAGGCCGGCGGCGCCACTCCTGCTCTGCGTCCAGCAGGTGGCACCGCACCTGACGTGCGGTTTCGCTGTCCCGCAGCAGCATCGCCACGTTCAGCACCGCCCGCCGGCTGAACAGCGCGAGCGACCTGGCGCGGGACTGGATCCCACAGAGTTGCTTGAAGCAACTCAGTTCGTCACCCACGATCGCCCGGTACCCGTTGCCCTCCAGCTCCTCCCGATGGTCATGGACAATCGCCTTGATCACCGTCTCACCCACTCCGAAGTACCGCGCCACCCCCTCGGTGGTCACGTGCACCCCGTCCGGCAGCAGCGCCAGCGCCTTCACCCGGTCCAGCATCTCCACCCGCTCCGCGACCACCGCCCGCATCGTCGGGGACTCCAACAGCACCGCGTCCACAGCCATGGCCGTGCTCCTCTCCAGGAGCCGGGTCCGTCCCGCTCCCGAGGACAGGGCACCACGCCCGCCCAACCCGCCACCAGGGCCGACGAGTTGGAGCACACCATCGAGCGGATCCACTAAAGCGACAAGTGTTCAGGCGATCTTGGAGCGAGCACCGGTGAACGACTGTGGGGGGCGTCCGCGCCGGACACCCCCCACAGACCTCCTGAAAGGACGTCAGTCCTGCTCCGCCCACCACTGCTTGAGGGCGGCCACCGCCTCGTCGTGCTCCATCGGGCCGTTCTCCAGCCGGAGTTCGAGCATGTGCTTGTAGGCGCGGCCGACCTGCGGGCCGGGCTTGAGGTCGAGGAGCTGCATGATCTGGTTGCCGTCCAGGGCGGGCCGGACGGCGTCCAGTTCCTCCTGCTCCCGCAGGACGACGATCCGCTCCTCCAGGGAGTCGTACGTCCGGGAGAGGGCGGCGGCCTTCTTGCGGTTGCGGGTGGTGCAGTCGGAGCGGGTCAGCTTGTGCAGGCGCTCCAGCAGCGGGCCGGCGTCGGTGACGTAGCGCCGCACCGCGGAGTCGGTCCACTCCCCGCCGCCGTACCCGTGGAAGCGCAGGTGGAGCTCGACCAGCCGGGAGACGTCCTCGGTCATCTCCTTGGAGTACTTGAGCTCCCGCATCCGCTTGCGGGTCATCTTGGCGCCGACCACCTCGTGGTGGTGGAAGGAGACCCGCCCGTCGGACTCGAAGCGGCGGGTGCGCGGCTTGCCGATGTCGTGGAGCAGCGCGGCGAGCCGCAGCACCAGGTCGGGACCGTCCTGCTCCAGGGCGACGGCCTGCTCCAGCACCGTCAGCGAGTGCTCGTAGACGTCCTTGTGCCGGTGGTGCTCGTCGCTCTCCAGCTGGAGGGCGGGCAGCTCGGGCAGCACGTGCGCGGCCAGCCCGGTGTCGACCAGCAGCCGCAGGCCCTTCACCGGGTGGTCGGCGAGCAGCAGCTTGTTGAGCTCGGCCTGGACCCGCTCTGCGGAGACGATGGTGATCCGCTCGGCCATCGCGGTCATCGCGGCGACCACCTCGGGCGCCGGGGTGAAGTCCAGCTGGGCGGCGAACCGGGCGGCCCGCATCATCCGCAGCGGGTCGTCGGAGAAGGACTCCTCGGGGGTGGCGGGGGTGCGCAGCACCCGGGCCTCCAGGTCGTCCAGGCCGTGGTGCGGGTCGACGAACCCGCGGCCGGGCAGGTCGACGGCCATCGCGTTGACGGTGAAGTCCCGTCGGACGAGGTCCTCCTCGATGCTGTCCCCGTAGCTGACCTCGGGCTTGCGCGAGGTGCGGTCGTAGGACTCGCTGCGGTAGGTGGTGATCTCGATCAGGAACGACCCGTCCGCCGTGTCCTTGCGGGCGCCGACGGTGCCGAAGGCGATGCCGACGTCCCAGACCGCGTCCGCCCAGCCCTTGACCAGCTTCAGCACCTGCTCGGGGCGGGCGTCGGTGGTGAAGTCGAGGTCGTTGCCGAGCCGGCCGAGCAGCGCGTCCCGGACCGAGCCGCCGACCAGGGCCAGCCGGTGCCCGGCCGCCCGGAACCGTCCGGCGATCTCGTCGGCGACCGGGGAGACCCGGAGCAGCTCTTGCAGGCCGCGGGCCTGGGCCTCGGTCAGGCCGGGAGCGGCGGCGCGGACGGCTTCGGTACGGGACAGCGGGGCGCGGTCGGGCTCGGCGCCGGGATCATTGGCAGTGGACACGGCTCACAAGGGTACGTGCCCGCCCCGGCTGTCCGCCGCCCGGTTTCGTCCGGTTCACCCGGGGTGCGCCGGGCTCCGGCCGTCCACCGCGCCACCGGACGCGCACCGCAGACCCGCTGCGCACCCGCCACGGACCCGCCGCGGACCCGCCCGCACAGCCACCTTCCCACCCCGTGAAGGCGGCTGACGACCCGTCGGACGGAGCTGCCGGGCGGTCGGCCCGGAGCCCGACGGTTCGGTCACGCCCCGTGAGCTCCCGGCCCGCAACACCAGCGCGCCACCGGCCTCGTTACCATGCCGGTGGTGAGATCCCGGCCCGGGCCTCGGCTGCCGCTGCGGTATCCCCTTCCAGATCCCCTTCGAGGTCTGGATCGGTTCCATCGAGTTCCATCGAGTCATCCGATCCAGAGCCCTCCGATCCAGAACGGCGAGGTCGACACGCGTGGGTGAGCCGGTGCGGCACCAGGGGCAGGGCACGGCGGGCGGGGCACGGCGACGCCGATGGGTCCGGCCGCTGTCGGGGCTGCTGACCGCCGCCGCGCTGCTGGCCTGCGGCACGCAGCCCGCCTCGGCCCGGCCCGTCATGGCCGCCGGTGGCCCGCCCGCGCTGTCCCCGACCGCCTCCGCGGAGTACCCGGCGGTGGTCACGATCGACTCGGTGAGCCCCCACGTGGCCACCCAGCAGACTCCGGTCACGGTCACCGGAAAGGTGACCAACGCGGGGCCCTCGCCGATCAGGGAGGTCTCGGCGGGCCTGCGCACCCCGAAGCCGGTGACCAACCGCAGCACCATCGACTCGATCGTCCGCCGCACCGATCCGTTGAACGCGGACGGCACCCCCATCACCACCGGGCGGGAGGTCCTGGGGAACCTGGCACCGGGTGAGAGCCACTCCTTCACCGTCACGCTGCCCGTCGGCGAGCTCAAGCCGACCAAGGGCGGCGTGCTGGAGCTGGCGGTGGACGCCTCCGGCCGGACCCCGGACGACGACGACCCGCACACGCTGGGGATCGCCCGCACCTTCCTCCCCTTCAACTCCGAACCGATGCCGCAGCCGACCCAGCTCGCGGTGGTCTGGCCGATCACCCACGCCCCGGAACTGGTCGCCCAGACCCTCGGCACCGAGAACGACCAGACCGCGGTGCTGCGCGACGACTCGCTGGCCACCGAGCTGGCCCCCGGCGGCCGGCTCCACCAGCTGGTGCAGACCGGCAAGGAGCTCCCCGGTCTGACCTGGGTGGTCGACCCCGACCTGCTGGACACCGTGCTGGCGATGACCCGGGGCTACCGGGTGCAGAAGCCCGGCACCGCGGGCGAGTCGGCGAAGGAGGACAACACCGTCGCCGGCAGCGGCCGGGACGCCGCCACCGAGTGGCTCAAGCTGCTGCGCGCGGCGGTGGCCACGGCCGGCAGCCAGGTGGTCTCGCTGCCGTACGCCGACCCGGACCTGGCCTCGATCGCCCACGAGGGCGCCGACCTGCCCGGCATGGACACCGCGCTGCGCAAGGCGCACACCGCCGGTGAGGTCACCACCGAGGGCCGGCTCTCGGTGGACGTCAGCTCCAACGTGGCCTGGCCCTACCAGGGCCAGCTGGACCAGCAGATCGCGGCGGTGGCCCGCACCACGGGCGGCGACGTCCTGCTGACCAGCGGCACCGCGCTCTCCGACAGCGGGCTGGACTACACCCCGAACGCGGCCCGGCCGATCGGCGACGGGCAGACCGCCGTGGTCGCCGACCCCACCATCTCCAACCTGTTCCAGCAGGACCTGAGCACCCCCGCGGCGCAGTCCGCGGCGATCCAGCGCTTCCTCGCCGAGACCGTAACGGTCAACCACCAGAGGCCGGACCCCCGCACGCTGCTGGTGCTGCCCCCGCGCAACCTCGGCGGCGCCGCGGCCGAGACCCTGGCCAAGGCGGTGGCCGCCGCCCAGCAGGGCGGCTGGACCAAGCTGGTGAAGCTGGACACGGTGGCCACCACCCCGGCCGACCGCAACGCCAACGGCGCGGTCCCGACCCCGGGCGACTACCCGCAGCAGCTGCGGGCCGGCGAGCTGACCCGGGAGACCCTGGCCCAGGTGATGGGCATCCAGGGCAAGCTGGACCAGCTGCTCTTCATCCTCACCCAGCCGCAGCGGGTGCGCGGGCCGTTCAACGCCGCGATGGTCCGCTCGATGTCCACCCAGTGGCGCGACCAGGGCCCGGCCGGCTCCACCTACCGCGCCGGGGTGCAGAACTACCTGGACGGCCTGATCGGCGCGGTCAAGCTCACCCCCAAGAGCACGGTCACCCTCGCAGGTGACAACGGGATCGTCCTGGTGAGCATGAAGAACGACCTCAACCAGGCGGTCGGCAACCTGCGGATCAGGCTCTCCTCCAGCCAGCCGAACCGCGTCCACGTCGGCGGCGCCGACCCCGTGGTGGTGGAGGCGGTCACCAGCCGCACGCTCCGCTTCAACGCCAGGGCCAAGAGCAACGGGCCGGTCCCGATGACCGCCCAGCTGGAGACCACCAACGGCTACCCGTACGGCGAGCCGATGTCCTTCACCGTGGAGGTCACCTCGGTCACCTCCGGCGTGCTGTACGTCATCGGCGGCGGCGTGATCCTGATGCTGCTGGCCGCCGTCCGCTTCACCCTGCAGCGGCGCAAGCGGGCCGACGAGCCGCACGAGGACCCCGAGGCCCTCCTCGACGAGACCATCGCGCCGTCCGGCACGGACGGTACGGACGGCGCAGACGGCGCAGACGGCGCGGAGGCCGGGGACACCGCGGGCAGCGGGCCCGGCGGGACCGCCTCCGACGCGGCCGCCGGGACGGGACCGGCGGCCGGAGGCACGTCGCAGGAGAGCGGCGCAGGTGCCGGGGAACACGCCTCCGGTGATGAGAAGGTGGGTCACTGAGCCGCCCCGCCCGGGCGGACGTACCCGACCAGCGATGAGGTGGCATGAGCGGGCCGCGCGAGGACCGAGCACAGGGCCGTGAGCAGGGACGCGCCGCGGGGCAGGACGGCCCGGCGGCGCAGCCCGCCGACTGGTACCTGACCGACACCTACGCCCAGGACCCCTACGCGGTGGACCCGTACCCGACCGAGCCCGGTCCGGACCCGTACGGGACCCGCACCCCGGCGGCCGCCGTCCCGCCGCAGCACCCGGCCCCCGAGGAACCCGCCGGGACCGCGCCCGCCGGGACCGAGGCCGCCGGGACCGAGGCCGCCGCCACCGGACCGTCCGCCGACGCCGACCCGCCGCTCCCGGCCCACCCCCTGCACCCCCTCGCCGCCGCGGACGACCCGCAGACCCTCCGGCTGCTCCAGCCGTCCGGGCAGCGGCCGGCCGAGACCGGCCTGACCGCCCCCGCGCCGCGCTGGGCCTCACTGGCCGCCGAACCGCTCACGGACCCCGCCGCCCCGTCTGCCCCGGCCGCCCCCGCCGCCGACCTGGCCGACCCGACCGCCGAGTACGTCGGCGTGGACGGCCTGCTCGCGGCCGCCGGCGGCGGCACCGCCGGAGCGACGACGGCGGGCACCCCCGCGACCACGACGGCCGCCGCGCCCGGCAAGGAGGGCGGCAGCGGCCCGGACGGCGAGGAGCCCTACGTCCCGCCGATCGAGTTCGACCCGCCGCTCTCCGAGGCGGAGGCCATCGGCCCGCCGGCCACCCCCCCTCACCCCTCCGGTCGCGGCCGAGCAGCCCGCCGCGGCCGCCCCCGCCAGGCCGGCGGCCGGCGGCAAGGTGGCCAGCCTGGTCAACTCCAGTGCCCTGATGGCGGCCGGCACCCTGGTCTCCCGGGGCACCGGCTTCCTGCGCACCATGGTGATCGCCGCCGCGATCGGCGTCGGCACCATGGGCGACTCGTACAACGCGGCCAACACCCTGCCGACCCTGCTCTACATCCTGATCGGCGGCGGCGCGCTCAACGCGGTCTTCGTCCCGCAGCTGGTCCGGGCGATGAAGAACGACGAGGACGGCGGCACCGCCTACGCCAACCGGCTGCTCACCGTGGTGATGGTCGGCCTGGCCGGGGTGACCTTCCTGGCCGTGCTCGGCGCCCCGCTGCTGGTGCAGCTGATCTCGCACTCGCTGATGAAGGACCCGGCCAGCGCGGACACCACCGTGGCACTGGCCCGGTACTGCCTGCCCACCATCTTCTTCATGGGCATCCACGTGGTGATGGGTCAGATCCTCAACGCCCGGGGCCGGTTCGGCGCGATGATGTGGACCCCGGTCCTCAACAACGTCGTGGTGATCGCCACCTTCGGGATGTACATCTGGGTCTACGGCACCTTCCAGCACAGCGAGGTGACCCCGGGGACCATCGCTCCCGAGGGCATCCGGCTGCTCGGCATCGGCACCCTGCTCGGCCTGGCCGTCCAGGCCCTGGCGATGGTGCCCTACCTGCGGGCCGCCGAGTTCCGCTTCCGGCCGCGCTTCGACTGGCGCGGCCACGGCCTGGGCAAGGCCGCCCGGCTGGCCAAGTGGACCTTCCTGTTCGTCCTGGCCAACCAGGCCGGGTACCTGGTGATCACCCAGTTGGCCACCGCCGCCGGCTCGGCCGCCGAGGCCACCGGACACCTGGGCGTCGGCCTGGCCGCGTACTCCAACGCGCTGCTGATCTGGCAGCTGCCGATGGCCGTGATCACCGTCTCGGTGATGAGCGCGGTGCTCCCCCGGCTCTCCCGTTCGGCCGCCGACGGCGACGCCGGGGCGGTCCGCGACGACCTCTCCTACGGGCTGCGCACCTCCGCGGTGGCGATCGTGCCGGCCGCCTTCCTCTTCCTCGCCCTCGGCCCGGTGATCGGCAGCGCGATCTACGGCTTCGGCAACGGCGGCGCGGTCGCCCACGGCACCACCGCGATCGGCTACATGCTCTCCGCCTTCGCCCTGGGGCTGATCCCCTACTCGGTCCAGTACGTGCTGCTGCGCGGCTTCTACGCCTACGAGGACACCCGCACGCCGTTCGCCAACACCGTCTGGGTGGCGGGCTGCCAGGCCGCCTTCGCGGTGCTCTGCTGGTACCTCCTGCCCTCGCAGTGGGCGGTCACCGGGATGGCCCTCGGCTACGGGCTGGCCTACGCCGTCGGCGTGGCAGTGGCGGTGCCCAAGCTGAAGGCCCGGATCGGCGGGCTGGACACCGGACGGATCGCCAAGACCTACGTCCGGCTGGCGATCGCCTCGGTGCCCGCGGCCGCTGTCGGCGCCGGCACCGGACTGCTGCTGAACGACGCGCTCACCGGCGCGCTCGGCGACTGGCCGGGCTCGGTGGTCACCCTGGTGGTGGCCGGCGGGCTGCAACTGGCCGTCTTCGGCCTGATCGCCCGTCGGATGCGGATCGAGGAGCTCAACGCGATGATCGGTATGGTGCGCAGCAGGCTGGGACGCTGACCCACCGTCAGCCGGGCCGGGGTCCTCCCGGCGACGGCGCAACCCACCGAGCGGTGAACTCCGGCCCGACACGGCCGGAACGCAACCGGTCGGTTCGCCCAGCGGTCGTAGCAGGGGAGGAAGAGTGGGCACAATTGTCCTGGCACGCCGCCGCCCTCCGGGGCCGGGACGACGGCCGACTTTCCGGAGCCCGGGGCGACGCAAGGGGAGGCAGGACAACGGTGGCTGATGGCACCAAGGCGGTAGTCGACACGTCCACGGCTGACGACACGGCGGTGGCCACCGCTCTCGGGGGCGTCTCCGACCTGCGCGCCGACGGCACGACGGAGCGGGCGGCCGAGGCCACCGCACCGCTCTCCACCGCCGAACTCGCCGCCGAACTCGCCGACCGGCCACCGCTGTCGGAGCGCACCGGCCTGCCCGACGGGGACGCCGCCCCGGACGGGGACGCCGACGACGCCACGGCGGGCGCGTCCCGGGGCGCGGCCCCGCACCCCGCACAGGCGGCCGCCGAGGCCGCCCGGGGAGCGGTGCGGGCCACCGATCCGCCTGCGGCCACCTCGGAGGAGCTGGCCGCCACCATCGACCAGCCCACCGGCGAACTGCCGCTGCTCCGCCCCGCCCCGGTGCGGCACAGCGGCGACCGGATCGCCGACCGGTACCGGCTGGAGGAGTGCATCACCCAGTCCGAGCACTTCAGCAGCTGGCGCGCGGTGGACGAGAAGCTCCGCCGCCCGGTCGGCGTGCACCTGCTCTCGGCCGGCCACCAGCGCGCCCGCGGGGTGCTGGCCGCCGCCAAGTCGGCCGCCCTGCTCGGCGATCCGCGCTTCGTCCAGGTGCTCGACGCGGTCCAGGACGGCGACCACGTCTACGTCGTCCGGGAGTGGCTGCCCGGCGCCTCCGACCTGGCCCAGCTGCTCGCCGAGGGCCCGATGGAGCCCTACGAGGCCTACCAGATGGTCCGTCAGGTCACCGACGCCATCGCGGCCGCGCACCGCCGCGGCCAGGCGCACCTGCGGCTCACCCCGAGGTGCGTGCTGCGCACCGACAGCGGCCAGTACCGGATCAACGGCATCGCGGTGGACGCCGCGCTGCGCGGGCTCCCGGACGAGGACGCCTCCCGGACCGACACCCGGGCGATCGGGGCGCTGCTGTTCGCCGCCCTGACGCACCGTTGGCCCTACCCCGAGGACCGCTACGACCTCCAGGGCGTGCCGAAGGGGCTGGACTGCGCCCCGCCGGAGCAGGTCAAGGCGGGCGTCCACAAGGGCCTCTCCGAGCTGGCCGCCCGGGCGCTGTGCGAGCACCCGCCGCACCACCTGGACCCGATCACCACGCCGGAGGAGCTGGCCAAGGCGATCGCGCTGATGCCGAAGGTCCGTCAGCCCGAGCAGCCCGCACCGTCGTTCGCCCCACCGCCGCTGCCGCCCCGCCCGCACCGGCCCCAGCAACCGCACGGCCGGGCCCAGCAGCACGCCCCCCAGAACTCCCCGGCGCACACCGCCCCGCACCCGCACCCGCTGCCGCACGATGCCCCGCAGCCCCGCCCCCGCCGCCCGCGCCTGCGGCGGCTGGTCCGGCTGACCGCCTCGGTGGTCGCGCTGGCCGTCATCGGGGTGGCCTCCTGGCAGCTCGTCAGCTACTACAACGACCGGTCCGGGACCGAGGTGCACGACAAGGGCACGACCACCGGCCCGACCGCGACCGGCAACCCGGCCGCCCCGCCCGGCAAGCCCCTCACCATCGCCGGCGTCTCCGACTTCAACCCGCTCGGCACCGGCCCGGAGCACACCAGTGAGGTACCCAGGTCCTTCGACGGCGACCCGGCCACCAACTGGTCCACCTCGGGCTACGAGGACGACCTGGGCGGGGCCTACAAGGCCGGCACCGGCCTGCTGGTCGACCTCGGCAGCGAGCAGCAGGTGAGCTCCGTCGAGGTCCAGTTCGCCGGCGGCAGCAGCAAGATGGAGCTCTACGCGCAGCCCAAGGGCACCGCCTCCGCACCGCGCGTGGACAGGAACGGCCTGTCCTCCTTCGGCAGCCCGGTGGCCACCCAGCAGGGCCCCCAGGTGGAGCTCAAGCCCGGCCAGCCGCTGACCACCCGTTACCTCTTGCTCTGGCTCACCAGCATCCCCAAGGATGGGACGGACGGCCGGTACCGCGGCCGGATCGCCGAGGTGAAGGTCACCGGCTGACGGACGGAGAGGGGGTGGCGGTGACGGAGGAGGAGCTCCCCGACGCCACCCTGCTGGCACGGCACGCGGCCGGCGACCCGGACGCCTTCGGCGTGCTGGTCCGCCGCCACCGGGACCGCCTCTGGGCGGTCGCGCTGCGCACCCTGGGCGACCGCGAGGAGGCCGCCGACGCCCTCCAGGACGCCCTGGTGTCGGCCTTCCGGGCCGCCCACACCTTCGAGGGCCGCTCGGCCGTCACCACCTGGCTGCACCGGATCGTGGTCAATGCCTGCCTGGACCGGGCCCGCCGCTCCGCCAGCCGCCCGGCCACCCCGCTGGACCAGGAGGAGCACCGCCTGGACCGCTTGCTGGGCAGCGCCGAGGCCACCGAGGCGGTGGTGGTCCGGGCCGAGCTCCGGCGGGAGGTGACCGCCGCGCTGGCCGCCCTGCCGCCGGACCAGCGGGCCGCGCTGGTGCTGGTCGACATGCAGGGCTACGGGGTGGCCGAGGCGGCCGAGGTGCTGGGTGTCCCGGTCGGCACGGTGAAGAGCCGCTGCGCCCGCGGCCGGGCCAGGCTGCTGCCGCTGGTGCGGCACCTGCGCTCGGTTTCACGTGAAACCGAGCCCGCCCCCGGCGCCGCTGTTTCACGTGAAACAGCGGCCGGGAACCGGAACGCCGCCCCGCCCGTCCCAGAGCAGCCGGGCCCCGGCCAGGCCATGAGAGGAGACGTGACCCCGCGATGAACCACTCCTCCCCCACCGAGCCCTGGTCCGGCACCGACCACCCCGACGTCGACCTGCTGGCCGACCTGGCCGAGGGCCTCACCGACCCCGCCCCGGCCGCGGAGCTCCGGGCCCACCTGGCCGGCTGCCCGGAGTGCACCGACACCCTCGCCGCCCTGGACGAGGTGAGCGAGCTGCTGGGCTCGCTGCCCGCCGAGGAGCTGCCCCCCGAGGTGGCCGGGCGGCTCGACGCCGCGCTGGCCGCCGAGGCGGCCGCCCCGGTGGTGCTCCCGTCCGGCCGGTCGGACGCCCGGGCCCGCACCCGGCAGCGGTCCCGGTCGCCGCGGCGCCCGCGGGTGCCCCGCCGGGTGCTGGTCGGCGCCGTCCTGGCGGTGCTCGGGACCGGCCTGGCCGGCGCGCTGCTCCAGAGCCTGCCGACGGACGGCGGCGCCGTGACCGCCTCCTCCGGCGCCGCGAAGGCGGACACCGCGGCGATCGGGCCCGACGGCTCCGGTCCGCTGTTCACCGACGAGGGGCTGGCCGCACAGGTGCGGCAGCTGGTCGGCACCGGGGCCCCCGCGATCGCCGGCGGGAAGGGCTCGCCCTCCAGCCGGCCCCCCCGAGGTCCCGGGCGCCGGCGACGGCGGCCTGCTCCCCTCCTCCCCCGGCGGCGGGAGCCCCGAGGCCTCCGGGAGCGGTACCGGCGCCGAGACCGCCACCGGGGCCACCGCGCAGCCCTCCTGCCCCGGCCTTCCCGCCGGGCAGCCGCTCGCCCGGACCGCCGGCCGGTACGGACCGGAGCGGGTGACGGCGCTGGTCTTCCCGCTCGGCCCCGACCGCTACGACACCTACCTGGTCACCCCCGACTGCCGCACCCTGCTGCACCGCACCGTCCCGGCCCGCTGACGGGCCCCGGACGGGCCCCGGACGGGCCCGGACGGCGGACGGCCCCGGGGCTCCCGTCCGCCGGAGAACGCGCGCCCAGGTGACGTTGTCCCACCGGACCGCCCACACTCCGGGCGCCTGTCACGGCACGGAGCGGGAATGAGGGAGACTGGTCAGTCGTTGTCCCCGGCGGCGGGGCAGGACCGCCCTCCCGCACAGCGCGGGGCCGCGATGCGAACCAGGAGAAGCAGTGAGCGACGTCCGTAACGTGATCATCATCGGTTCCGGCCCCGCCGGGTACACCGCTGCGCTCTACACCGCCCGTGCCTCCCTCAAGCCCTTGGTCTTCGAGGGCGCGGTGACGGCCGGCGGTGCGCTGATGAACACCACCGAGGTCGAGAACTTCCCCGGCTTCCGGGACGGCATCATGGGCCCCGAGCTGATGGACAACATGCGGGCCCAGGCCGAGCGCTTCGGCGCCGAGCTGATCCCGGACGACATCGTCGCGGTCGACCTCACCGGTGAGATCAAGACCGTCACCGACTCCGAGGGCACCGTGCACCGGGCCCGCGCGGTGATCGTCACCACCGGCTCGCAGCACCGCAAGCTCAACCTGCCGAACGAGGACAAGCTCTCCGGCCGCGGCGTCTCCTGGTGCGCGACCTGCGACGGCTTCTTCTTCCGCGACCAGGACATCGCGGTGGTCGGCGGCGGCGACACCGCCCTGGAGGAGGCGACCTTCCTCTCCCGCTTCGCCAAGTCGGTCACCGTGGTGCACCGCCGCGACAGCCTGCGCGCCTCCAAGGCGATGCAGGAGCGCGCCTTCGCCGACCCGAAGATCACCTTCGCGTGGGACAGCGCGGTCGAGGAGATCCACGGCGACCCGAAGCTGAGCCACCTGACCCTGCGCGACACCACCACCGGCGAGCTGCGCGAGCTCCCGGTCACCGGCCTGTTCATCGCGATCGGCCACGACCCGCGCACCGAGCTGTTCAAGGGCCAGCTGGAGCTGGACGCCGAGGGTTACCTCAAGGTCGAGGCCCCCTCCACCCGGACCAACATCCCCGGCGTCTTCGGCGCCGGTGACGTGGTGGACCACACCTACCGCCAGGCCATCACCGCCTCCGGCACCGGCTGCGCCGCCGCGCTGGACGCCGAGCGCTACCTGGCCGCCCTGGACCACGAGGCCGCCCAGGCCACCGCCGCCGTCGCGGTCTGAGAAACAGAACAGCGCAGCGCGTTGTTCTCACCAGCACACCCCCCGTTCTGACCCTGAGGAGTTCCCGTGGCCGGCGCCACCATCAACGTGACCGACGCGACCTTCGACGCCGAGGTCCTGAAGAGCGACAAGCCCGTCCTGGTCGACTTCTGGGCCACCTGGTGCGGCCCGTGCCGCCAGGTCGCCCCGATCCTCGAGGAGATCGCCACCGAGCACGGTGAGAAGCTCACCGTGGCCAAGCTGGACGTGGACGCCAACCAGGGCACCGCCGCCCAGTACGGCGTGATCTCCATCCCGACGCTGAACGTCTACCAGAACGGCGAGCTGGTGAAGAGCATCACCGGCGCCCGCCCGAAGGCCGCGCTGCTCCGCGAGCTGGCCGAGTACCTCTAGGGCTCACCACGCCCTGACGGCGAAGGGCCTCCCGGTACCCACCGGGAGGCCCTTCGCCGTCCGCCCGGGCCATCCGGCAGGACCGTCCGCCCGGGCCATCCGGCAGGACCGTTCGCCCGGACCGTCCGGCAGGACCGTCAGAACGGCCGCAGCGCAGGCTCCTTGCGCGGGCCGCCCCGTGCCCGCGCGCCCCCGAGCAGCCGCTCCAGCGCGGTCTCCACGTCGCCCTTCCAGGAGAGCGCGGAGCGCGCCTCCAGCCGCAGCCGCGGGTACCGGTGGTGCGGCCGGACGGTCTTGAAACCGACCGCCCTCAGGTGGTCGGCCGGCAGCAGGCAGCTGGGCACGTCCCGGCCGGCCGCGCCGAAGGCCTCGACCGCCTTGAAGCCCCGGGCCACCACGTCCTTCACCACGGTCTGCACCAGCACCCGCCCGATCCCCTGCCGCTGGTAGCCCGGCAGCAGCCGACTGACCATCAGCTGGACGGCGTCCGGCGAGACCGGACTGGTCGGGAAGGAGGCCGAGCGCGGCACGTACGCGGGCGGCGCGTAGAGCACGTGGCCGACCGGGCGCTCGTCCACGTAGACCACCCGGCCGCAGGAGCCCCACTCCAGCAGCACCGCGGAGATCCAGCCCTCCTTCTCCAGTTCCGGCTTGCCGCCGTCCTCGGCAGCCCTGCCGCTCACCGGGTCCAGCTCCCAGAACACGCAGGAGCGGCAGGGCAGCGGAAGGTCCGCCAGATTGTCCAGCGTCAACGGAACGATCCTTCGCCCCACGCCCACGCCTCCTCAGCGCTCCCCCGCCGGCACGCTCCCGACGGTCCGTCAGCCCACCGGAACACTCTCACCCGAAACGGCGGCGGGTGCATGTTTCACGTGAAACATGCACCCGCGTCGCCGTCTCCGCCCGGAGACCGGGGACGGTCAGCCGCCGGAGAGGCGGAGCCCCTCCTCGCCCGGGGCCAGGCTGTCCAGGATCCGGTTCAGGTCCTCCACCGAGGCGAACTCCAGCACCACCTTGCCCTTGCCGAGCCGGCCGTTCCGCTGCGAGACCTCGACCTTGACCCGGGTCTCGAAGCGGTCCGAGAGCCGCGCCGAGAGGTCGTTGAAGGCGGGCGAGATCAGCTTGCCGGCCTGCGGCCGCGCCGCCCGCTGCGGCTTCTGGTCCTGGTCCATCACCGCGACGATCTCCTCGGTGGTGCGCACCGAGAGCCCCTCCGCGATGATCCTGCGGGCCAGCTGGTCCTGCGCCTCGGCGTCCAGCACGCCGAGCAGCGCCCGGGCGTGACCCGCCGTCAGCACCCCGGCGGCGACCCGGCGCTGGACCGTGGGCGAGAGCTTCAGCAGCCGCAGGGTGTTGGAGACGTGCGAGCGGGACCGGCCGATCCGGTCGGCCAGCTCGTCGTGGGTGCAGGAGAAGTCCCGCAGCAGCTGGTCGTAGGCGGCCGCCTCCTCCAGCGGGTTCAGCTCGGCCCGGTGGAGGTTCTCCAGCAGCGCGTCGAGCAGCAGCTTGTCGTCGTCGGTGGCCCGGACGATGGCCGGGATGACGTCGAGTCCGGCCTCCCGGGAGGCGCGCCAGCGCCGCTCACCCATGATCAGTTCGAAGCGGCCGACCGCGGTCTGACGGACCACCACCGGCTGGAGCAGGCCCACCTCCTTGATGGAGGCGACCAGCTCGGCCAGCTTGTCCTCGTCGAAGACCTCGCGCGGCTGGCGCGGGTTCGGCGTGATCGAGTCCAGCGGCAGCTCGGCGAACCGGGCACCGTCCACCGGGGCCAGCGCGGTGAGCTCGTCCTCCAGCGCGCTCCGGCCGGCGGGCACTGCGGCGTCCCGGGCCAGCTCGGCCGCGACCTTGGCGGCCACCGTGCCCCGGTCGGTGGGCAGGGCCGGCAGCGCGCTCGGCGAGAGCGCCCCGGCCGACCGCTCCGGGACACCGGTACCGGCCGCCACGGCCGGAGCCGCCGCCGGCGTCGCCGCCGGGATCAGTGCTCCGAGCCCGCGTCCCAAGCCCCTGCGCCCACCACTCACCGGTTGTCCTCCATCGTGCTGCCGTGCTGTGCCATCGGGGCCGGCGCGCCGGTGCGCTGCTGGCCCAGGGCGGCGCCGGGCTGCTGCCCGGCCACCGCCGGCCCCGCCGAGCGCAGGGCGAGTTCGCGTGCCGCCTCCAGGTAGGAGAGCGCCCCGGTGGAACCCGGGTCGTAGGTCAGCACGGTCTGTCCGTAGCTGGGCGCCTCGGAGATGCGGACCGAGCGCGGGATCGCCGTGCTCAGCACCTCCTGGGCGAAGTGCGTCCGGACCTCCTCGGCCACCTGGGCGGCCAGCCTGGTCCGGGCGTCGTACATGGTGAGCAGGATGGTGGAGACGTGCAGCGCCTGGTTCAGGTGCGCCCGGACCAGCTCGACGTTCCGGAGCAGCTGGCCGAGTCCCTCCAGCGCGTAGTACTCGCACTGGATCGGGATCAGCACCTCCTGACCGGCCACCAGGGCGTTGACCGTCAGCAGCCCGAGCGAGGGCGGACAGTCGATCAGGATGTAGTCCAGCGGCTGCTCGTAGGCGGCGATCGCCCGCTGCAGCCGGCTCTCCCGGGCCACCAGCGAGACCAGCTCGATCTCCGCGCCGGCCAGGTCGATGGTGGCGGGCACGCAGAACAGCCCCTCCACGTCCCGGACCGGCTGCACCACGTCGGCCAGCGGCTTGCCCTCGACCAGCACGTCGTAGATCGACGGCACCTCGGCGTGGTGGTCGATGCCCAGCGCGGTGGACGCGTTCCCCTGCGGGTCGAGGTCGACCACCAGGACCCGCAGCCCGTGCATGGCCAGCCCGGCGGCCATGTTCACGGTGGTGGTGGTCTTGCCGACGCCGCCCTTCTGGTTGGCCACCACGATCACGCGGGTGGTGTCCGGGCGGGGCAGTCCTTCGCCGGCCCGTCCGGCGGCCTCCACCGCGGCCATGGCGGCCCGTGCGATGGGCGTGTCATCGACGTGATCGATGGTCTCCGACTCCTGCATGGGGGTCAGTGTTTCACGTGAAACCGGAGCGGCAACAGTCACCGCCCGGCTGCGGCCGAGGATTCCGGAAAGCAGTGAGCGACGTTTCACGTGAAACACCATGCCCGCAATGTCGGAAATCTGACGGTGCGACACTCCGACTCCCGGCCCCGTGCCCCCGTGCGCCCCCCGAACGCGACGGAGCGGGCACCCAATCGGGTACCCGCTCCGCGGAAGTGAACACTGGGCGAACCCCGGCCCGCCCTGGCCCCGTGTCAGCGCCGGCGACGCGCTCCGCCGCCCCGGCCACCGGACTCGCCGGCCCGGGCACCGCGCCCGGCCCGGGCCGCCTTGGCCCGCCGGGTGGCCGCCTTCACACCGCCCGGGCTCTCCCCCGCCTCCACCCGGACCACCCGGGTCGAGGTCTCCAGGGTGCCCTCGCCGACCGCGATGACCGACCACTTCACCGCACCGAGCTTGGTCAGCGCCGACCGCGAGTCGGCCAGCTCCTGCTCCGCGGTGTCGCCCTTGAGCGCGAGCATCTGTCCGTACGGTCGCAGCAGCGGCAGCCCCCAGCCGGCCAGCCGGTCCATCGGCGCCACCGCCCGGGCGGTCACCACGTCCACCGCCAGCTTGCCGACCATCTCCTCGGCCCGGCCGCGCAGCACCGTGACGTTGGTCAGCCCCAACTCTCGGACCACCTCCTCCAGGAAGGTGGTCCGCCGCAGCAGCGGCTCCAGCAGGGTCACCGAGACGTCCGGGCGGGCCATCGCCACCGGGATGCCGGGCAGCCCGGCCCCCGAGCCGACGTCGCAGAGCGAGGCGCCGGGCGCCAGCAGCTCGGCCAGCACCGCGCAGTTCAGCACGTGGCGGTCCCAGAGCCGGGGCACCTCGCGCGGACCGATCAGTCCGCGCTGCACGCCCGCGGTGGCCAGCAGCTCGGTGTAGCGCACGGCCACCGGGAGCCGGTCCCCGAAGATCTGCTGCGCCACAGCCGGAGCCTCGCCCGGTCCCTGCGGACCGTTCTCCTCCGGGGTGCCCTCGGTCGCCACGCCGTCCGTGTCCATCTCAGCCTCTCCGCTCACCGTCTCCACTCACCCGCGCTACCGGACACTCTGTCACGAGGGCGCCGTTTCACGTGAAACAGCACCCTTCTGACACCCGCTCAGCCGCTCGGCCACTCAGCCGCTCGCCCGCTCCGCCGCTCCCAGCGACGACGACCCCGCCCGCACGAGGCGGACGGGGTCGTCGGACCGGACCGGCTGCGCGCCGCGGTCAGCGCGGCAGCACGACCACGCAGCGCTGGGGCTCCTCGCCCTCCGACTCGCTGCTCAGGCCGGCCGCCGCCACCGCGTCGTGCACCACCTTGCGCTCGAACGGCGTCATCGGACGGAGCTTCACCTGCTCGCCCGTCGACTTCGCCTTCTCGGCCGCCTCGGCCCCCAGCTCCGCCAGCTCCGCGCGCTTGCGCGCCCGGAAGCCCGCGATGTCCAGCATGAGGCGGCTGCGCTCGCCGGTCTCGCGGTGCACCGCCAGCCGGGTCAGCTCCTGGAGCGCCTCCAGCACCTCGCCGTCCTGGCCGACCAGCCGGCTCAGCGAGCGGTCGTTGCCTTCGCTGACGATGGAGACCAGGGCGCGGTCGCCCTCGACGTCCATGTCGATGTCACCGTCGAGGTCGGCGATGTCGAGCAGACCCTCCAGGTAGTCGGCCGCGATGTCGCCCTCCTGCTCCAGGCGCGAGACCAGGGTGTCGGTCGAGGACTCGGCGGCGGAGGTGGTGCCTTCCGTCACTGGTGGACTCCTTCGGGAATGGGCCCTCGGGTGGGGCCGAGAACGAAGTTCAGGGGGCCGCTGACGGCCGGGGATGGAGCCGGGTCAGGACTTCTTCTTCGGCCGCTGGCCGCCCTGCTGGCCACCGCGCTTCGGCTGCTGCCGCTGGCCGCCACGGGCCGCGGCCGGCTTGGCCGCACCGCCCTTGGCGCCGGCGCCGGCGTCCTTCTCCAGGCTGGCCTTCGGCTCGGCCGCCGCGGCCGCGTCGCCCGCCCCGGCCGGCTCGGTCTCCTCGACCGCGGCCGTCTGGGCACCGGTGTGCTGACGCTGCGCCTTGGTGGTCTTCTTCGGCTGCTGCCGGCGGACCTGCACCGCGTCCTGCACCGCCGTCTGGGCCTGCGCCTCGGCGCCCTTCTTCGCACCGCCACCGGTGAGCATCGCCATCAGCGCGCCCTTCTTCACGGTGCCGTCCGGGTTGAGCCGGCCCGCCTTCTTCAGGCGTTCCTGGCGCTCGGCGAAGGCCTGGGAGCCGGGCGTCGGGTTGTTGCGGATGACGATCAGCTGCTGGCCCATCGACCAGACGTTGGTGGTCAGCCAGTAGAGCAGCACACCGACCGGGAAGTTGATGCCCATCACGGCGAACATGATCGGGAAGACGTACATCAGCATCTTCTGCTGCTGCATGAACGGCGTCTTGACCGTCAGGTCCATGTTCTTGGTCATCAGCTGGCGCTGCGTGATGAACTGCGACAGCGACATCAGGATGATCATGCCGGCGGTGACGACCTTGACGCTGGCCTCGTCGCTCTTCAGGAAGGTCGCCGAGAGCGGGGCGCCGAGGATGTGCGCCTTCTGGGCGCTGACCAGGAGCGTGGAGTTGATGACGCCGATGGTCTTGCCGTCGGCGACCGAGGCGAGCACGCCGTAGAGGGCGGTGAAGAACGGCGCCTGCACGAGGATGGGAAGGCAGCTGGAGAACGGGTTGGTGCCCGCCTCCTTGTACAGCTTCATCATCTCTTCGGACTGGCGCTGCTTGTCGTTCTTGTAGCGCTCCTGGATGGCCTTCATCTTCGGCTGGATCGCCTGCATGGCCCGGGTCGCCTTGATCTGCTTCACGAAGAGCGGGATCAGGCAGATCCGGATGACGATCACCATCGAGACGATGGCAAGGCCCCAGGCCCAGCCGCCGTCCGGGTCGAAGACGTGGCTGTACAGCGAGTGGAACTGGACGATGATCCAGGACACCGCTGTGTAGAGGGGACTCAGAAAACCGAAGGTCACCGGTCAGACTCCTTGGACATCGGGCTAGCCACCGGCTCTGGCCCGGCGGTCCCGCTCGGGGGGCTCAGCAGATCGCGCAGCCGACGGTGCCAGACCGGGTGCTTGCGCGGCGGTACATGGTCGACCCCACCGGGGGACCACGGATTGCATCGAAGGATGCGCCAGGCGGTCAGACCGCTTCCCTTGATCGCGCCGTGCGTCCTGACCGCCTCGTACCCGTAGTGCGAGCACGAGGGGTAGTAGCGGCAGACCGGTCCGAGCAGGGGACTGATGGTCCACTGGTAGAGCCTGATCAGCCCCATCAGCAGGTACTTCATCGCCCTGCTCCCGTCGGCGCGCTGCCGGTCGGCTCCGCCCGGAGCAGCCGGCGGAGCGCCGCGTCCAGGTCCTGTTCGAGATCGAGGTACGAGGCCGCCCCCGCGGGGGGAAGCGCGCGCACCACGATCAGGCTACCTGCGGGCAGCAGCGCCAGACGGTCACGGACCAGGTGGCGCAGCCGACGCTTCACCAGATTGCGCACGACGGCGGGGCCGACGGCCTTGCTCACGACGAAACCCGCACGCGCCGAAGGAGACCCCTCGGCGACGTGCGGGCTGGTGTCGCTGTTCCGGTCGGCGCGGCCCCCGGCGGATCCGTCTCTGTTGAGATGGACCACCAGCAGGGGCCGGCCGGCCCGGCGACCGCGTTTCACCGCGGTCGCGAAGTCCTGGCGCCGCCGCAGCCGATTCTCGGAGGGCAGCACTGCAGACCCTGTACTACGCGGATCAGGCGGAGATGGCGCTGCGGCCCTTGCCACGGCGGGCGGCCAGGATGGCGCGGCCGGCGCGGGTACGCATCCGCAGCCGGAAGCCGTGGGTCTTGGCGCGACGACGGTTGTTCGGCTGGAAGGTGCGCTTGCTCACTCGGGGGCTCCTGAGGTGAATCGTAGGGTGACGGGAGGTCGCTTGGCCGTCACCGTGCGTCCGCGTGATCTCCCCTCGCTGGGAAATCCGGCCCCTAACGCCCAGGTCGGCTGGGGTTGAGGCAATCCACGGCGCCCGTGCTGCGCGCCTTCGGAATGCGGGGGGACCCGCGGACATGCGGCAGCGGCCATCGACAACTCGACCTGGTTACGGTACGCGGGACGGGGGCGGAGGGTCAAACCGGACCCCGCCCGGGGAGCTCCGGGAAGTACCCACCGGAAGCGACCCGATCATGATAGAGGCCAAGCGGCACAAGGACCGTCCCGGCACCGTCGCCGACCCGGCACCCTCCCGGCGAGCCTGCCCACAGCCTGTGGACAGAAACTTGAACCATCCCAGTCGGCTGACTACCGTTGCAGGACTTGTCGGGTTTGTTCGTCTTGATCGGGCCGGCACGGGAGTCCCTTGACACCCCCCGTCGCGGGGAACGAGAAAGCGTGCACCAGTGGCTGATGTCAACAGCGATCTCGTCGCGGTCTGGACGAGGGTCGTCGAGCGGCTGGTCAACGACCCGGGTGTCGGTGACAGCGACAAGATGTGGCTCAAGCGCACCCAGCCGATGTGGATGATGCACGACACCGCCCTGCTGGCGGCCCCCAACGAGCGGGCCAAGCAGGTGCTGGAGGGCCGGCTGCTGCCGCCGCTGACCGAGGAGCTGAGCAAGGCCTTCAGCCGCCCGGTCCGGATCGCCGTGATGGTCGACGCCAACGCCACGCCGCCGCCCGCCCCCTCCCCCGCCGAGCCGCAGCAGGCTCCGGCCCCGCAGCCGCCGCAGCACCAGGCCGAGGAGTGGCCGCCCCGGCAGCAGTACCGCGACGAGCCGTCCGGCTACCCGGAGCGGCAGGACCACCAGGACCGCCAGGGCCACCAGGACCGGCAGGACCGCCCGGAGCGCCAGTCGGGCCCCGGGCGCTGGCCGGTGGCGGAGCCGTACCCGTCCGCGCCGGAGCAGTACCAGGACGACTACCAGCAGCCCGAGTCCTACCAGCCGTCCGGCGCCGAGTACGGCCCGGCCGGGCAGCGGCCCTCCTACGAGGCCGGCCCGGAGCAGAGCTACGAGCGGCCCGGCCGGTACGACACCGCCGGGTACCAGCAGCGGCCCGCGCCGTACGGCAGCGGCGCGGGGACGGAGCAGTCCGGCGGCTGGGGGGGCGCAGGCCGAGGGCCGGTCGGAGGGCCGCCCCTGGGAGAGCCCGTCGTACCCCGAGTCGACCTCGTACCAGGAGGGCCCGTCCTACCAGGGGTCCGAGGGCGGCTCGGGCCAGGACGACCTGTTCGGCGGCGCCTACCGCCCGGCGGCGGGGGCTCCCCCGGCCCGGCGGGGCGGGCCGCGTCCGGACGGACGGCCGGAGCCGACGGGCGGTCAACTCCCGGACGTCAGGCCGCAGTCGGGCGGTTCGCCCGCCGAGCGCTCCCCCGTGCCGGTGCCCGCGCCGCCGGGTGCGCCGCCGGCCGGCAGCAGCTCGCGCAAGGACGAGCCGGCCGCCCGGCTGAACCCCAAGTACCTCTTCGACACCTTCGTGATCGGGGCCTCCAACCGCTTCGCGCACGCGGCCGCGGTGGCGGTCGCCGAGGCCCCGGCCAAGGCGTACAACCCGCTCTTCATCTACGGCGAGTCCGGGCTGGGCAAGACCCACCTGCTGCACGCCATCGGGCACTACTCGCGCAGCCTCTTCCCGGGCACCCGGGTGCGCTACGTGAGCTCGGAGGAGTTCACCAACGAGTTCATCAACTCGATCCGGGACGGCAAGGCGGACACCTTCCGCAAGCGGTACCGGGACATGGACATCCTGCTGGTGGACGACGTGCAGTTCCTGGCGTCGAAGGAGTCCACCCAGGAGGAGTTCTTCCACACCTTCAACACCCTGCACAACGCGAACAAGCAGATCGTGCTCTCCTCGGACCGGCCGCCCAAGCTGCTGACCACCCTGGAGGACCGGCTGCGCAACCGCTTCGAGTGGGGCCTGATCACCGACGTCACCCCGCCGGAGCTGGAGACCCGGATCGCGATCCTCCGCAAGAAGGCGATCCAGGAGCAACTCAACGCCCCCGCCGACGTGTTGGAGTTCATCGCCTCCCGGATCACCCGGAACATCCGGGAGCTGGAGGGCGCGCTGATCCGGGTCACCGCGTTCGCCAACCTGAACCGGGCGCCGGTCGACCTGGAGCTGGCCGGGATCGTCCTCAAGGACCTGATCCCGGGCGGCGACGAGGACGCCGGGCCGGAGATCACCGCGCAGGTCATCATGCAGCAGACCGCCGCCTACTTCGGGCTGGGCGTGGAGGACCTCTGCGGATCCTCCCGCAGCCGGGTGCTGGTGACGGCCCGCCAGATCGCCATGTACCTCTGCCGGGAGCTCACCGACCTCTCGCTGCCGAAGATCGGCGCGCAGTTCGGCGGCCGGGACCACACCACGGTGATGCACGCGGACCGGAAGATCCGCTCGCTGATGGCCGAGCGGCGGTCCATCTACAACCAGGTCACCGAGCTCACCAACCGCATCAAGAGCTGAGTCCGGGCTCCAGTACGGACAACTGACGGGGAGTCGGCCCTACGGGCGCCGGCTCCCCGTCCGGCGTTCCCGGGCGGTCCCCGGGCCCGCCGGCCGGCCCGTCCGCAACCCCGCGAGGGCCCGCCCGGGGCACCCGGTGTCACACGTCCGGCCCCTCCACAGGTGTGGAAGGCGCGGAGGCGGGGCAGTAATGCACCGAGTGACGCTCCGCCAGATCCGTTACCGCGCCGAACAAGTGAGCAGCAATTCGAACGGCGCCGGTCCGCGAGGCGGATTTCCACAGGGACGGGTGGGTTCGCCCCGTCCACAGGTGCACAGCCGCCGAGTTATCCAGAATTCCTCCACAGGCCCGCCCGGGCTACGCTCTTCCGCGCAGGTCAGCCCCCTGTGGACTTGTGCACAACGGTTTTCCACAGGCTGTGGACATCTGATGGGCCATCAGGGTGACCCGGGAGTTGTCCACCGCTTGTCCCCAGGAAGAGGTGGGTTATCCCCAGGTTCTCCACAGCTGAGTCCACAGTTCGACAACCTTGGTGCACAGTTCACCGCCCCGTGTGAAAGGCGTCACGTGATGTTGATCGGGGCCGGTGGATAACCCGTCCATGATCTGGGGACGAGCCTGGGGATAACCTGTGGATACTCAACGTGCCCTGTGGGTAACGCTCCGTCGTCCACAGCGGGCCCTGGTTGTCCACACTCCGCATCCACAGCACCTGTGGACAGAAAACCGGGGCTGACCTGCGGAAACAAGGTTTTCCACGGTATCCACAGGCCCTACTACTACCACTACACCTATAGAGCGATCGATCCGGAAAATGGTGGGTGGGCCCGAAATCTGTGGACAGCCGATGTCCGACGTGTGTTCGGCCCGTCCCCGCCCTTGTGCCCCGACTGTCGGCCGAGTACGTCAGACTGTTCTCCGGCAACCGGAGCGCCCGGTGCCGACCAGACGCAGACGACAGCAGGACCCAGGAGGCGGTTACCGGTGAAGTTCCGGGTGGAGCGTGACGTCCTCGCGGAGGCGGTGGCCTGGGCTGCCCGCAGCCTCCCGGCGCGGCCGCCGGTGCCGGTGCTCGCCGGCCTGCTGCTGACGGCCCAGGAGGGCAGCCTGGCCCTCTCCGGCTTCGACTACGAGGTCTCGGCCCGGGTCGAGCTGGCGGCCGAGGTGGAGGAGGCCGGCACCGTCCTGGTCTCCGGCCGCCTGCTGAACGACATCTCGCGCAACCTTCCCAACAGGCCTGTGGAGATCTCCACCGACGGCCAGCGGGTCAGCGTGGTCTGCGGCTCCTCCCGGTTCACCCTCCCCACCCTCCCGGTGGACGAGTACCCGGCGCTGCCGCAGATGCCCACCGCGACCGGCACCGTCTCCGGTGACGTCTTCGCCTCCGCCGTCAGCCAGGCCGCCGTCGCGGCCGGCCGCGACGACACCCTGCCGGTGCTCACCGGCGTCCGGGTGGAGATCGAGGGCGACAAGATCACCCTGGCCGCCACCGACCGCTACCGCTTCGCGGTCCGCGAGCTGATGTGGAAGCCGGAGCAGGACGACATCTCCGCCGTCGCCCTGGTGCCCGCCCGCACCCTGCAGGACATCGCCAAGTCGCTGGGCAGCGGGGACACGGTCTCCATCGCGCTGGCCTCCGGCGGCGCCGGCGAGGGTCTGATCGGCTTCGAGGGCGCCGGTCGCCGGACCACCACCCGCCTGCTCGAGGGCGAGTTCCCGAAGTTCCGCAGCCTCTTCCCGACGGAGTTCAGCGCCGTCGCCGCGATCCAGACGCAGCCCTTCCTGGAGGCGCTCAAGCGCGTCTCGCTGGTCGCCGAGCGGAACACGCCGGTCCGGCTGAGCTTCGAGCAGGGCGTGCTCACCCTGGAGGCCGGTTCGGGCGACGACGCCCAGGCCACCGAGCGGATCGAGGCCGACCTCGAAGGTGACGACATCTCGATCGCTTTCAACCCTGGCTACCTGGAGGAGGGTCTGAAGGCGATCGACGCCGCGTACGCGCAGCTGAGCTTCACCACCGCCACCAAGCCGGCCCTGCTCAGCGGCAAGCCCGCGGTGGACGCCGAGGCCGACGAGGCCTACCAGTACCTGATCATGCCGGTCCGCCTCTCCGGCTGACGGACCGTCGGTCCCCGTCCACAGCTGTGGACGACTCCTCCCCCGGTCAGCTCTGGCCGGGGGAGGCGGCATTCCCGGCGGCGTAGGCTCAGCCTGTGCGGCAACGGCGCCGCCGATCAGGCACGTCACCACAGGTAAGGACTTGGCATGGAGCTCGGCCTCATCGGTCTCGGCAAGATGGGCGGCAACATGCGCGAGCGCATCCGCCGCGCAGGGCACACCGTCATCGGCTTCGACCAGAACCCGGAACTCGCCGACGTCGACAGCCTCGAGGAGCTGGTCTCCAAGCTGGAGGCGCCCCGCGTGGTCTGGGTGATGGTCCCGGCCGGCGGCCCGACCCAGGACACCGTGGACCGCCTCGCCGAGCTGCTCTCCCCCGGCGACGTGGTGGTGGACGGCGGCAACTCCCGCTGGACGGACGACGTCAAGCACGCCGAGGCGCTGGCCGAGAAGGGCATCGGCTTCGTCGACTGCGGCGTCTCCGGCGGCGTCTGGGGCCTGGAGAACGGCTACGCGCTGATGTACGGCGGCGAGGCGGCCGACGTCGCCAAGGTCCAGCCGGTCTTCGACGCGCTGAAGCCCGAGGGCGACTTCGGCTCGGTGCACGCGGGCAAGGTCGGTGCCGGCCACTTCGCCAAGATGGTCCACAACGGCATCGAGTACGCGATGATGCAGGCCTTCGCCGAGGGCTGGGAGCTGCTGGAGGCGGCCCCCGAGGTCACCGACGTGCGCGAGGTCTTCCGCAGCTGGCAGGAGGGCACGGTCATCCGCTCCTGGCTGCTCGACCTGGCCGTCCGGGCGCTGGACGACGACGAGCACCTGGCCAAGCTCAAGGGCTGGGCCGCGGACTCGGGCGAGGGCCGCTGGACGGTGGAGGCCGCGATCGACCACGCGGTGCCGCTGCCCGCGATCACCGCCTCGCTGTTCGCGCGCTTCGCCTCGCGCCAGGAGGACTCGCCGCAGATGAAGATGATCGCCGCGCTGCGCAACCAGTTCGGCGGCCACGCGGTCGAGTCGAAGTAAGCCCCGACTCCCCTGCGCAACAGGGGAGTTATCCACAAGAAGGCGGCGTAGTCCACAGCATGCACGTAGCGCACCTGTCGCTCGCCGACTTCCGTTCGTACGCCCGGGCCGAGGTGGCCCTCGACCCGGGCGTGACGGCCTTCGTCGGGCCGAACGGCCAGGGCAAGACCAATCTGGTCGAGGCCGTCGGCTACGTGGCCACCCTGGGCAGCCACCGGGTGGCCACCGACGCCCCGCTGATCCGGCTCGGCGCCGAGCGGGCGGTGATCCGCACCAGTGTGGTCCGGGACGAGCGCTCCACCCTGGTCGAGCTGGAGATCACCGCCGGCAAGGCCAACCGGGCCCGGATCAACCGCTCCGACAACGTCCGCCCGCGGGACGTCCTCGGGCTGCTGCGCACCGTGCTGTTCGCCCCCGAGGACCTGGCCCTGGTGAAGGGCGACCCGGGCGAGCGCCGGCGCTTCCTGGACGAGCTGCTGACCGCCCGCGCCCCCCGGCTGGCGGGCGTGCGCTCGGACTACGAGCGCGTGCTGAAGCAGCGCAACGCCCTGCTGAAGACCGCCGCCCAGGCCCGCCGGGGCGGCGGCGGCAAGGGCGCCGACCTCTCCACCCTGGAGATCTGGGACGGTCACCTGGCCCGCGCCGGGGCCGAGCTGACCGCGTTCCGGCTGCAGCTGGTGGCCGCCCTGCAGCCGCTGGTGGCCGCCGCCTACGAGCAGCTGGCGCCGGGCGGCGGGGAGACGGCGCTGGAGTACCGCAGCTCCTTCGAGGGCGCCCTGCCGACCAGCCGGGAGGAGGCCGAGCAGCAGCTGCTCGCGGCCCTGACGGAGGTCCGCTCCCAGGAGGTGGCCCGCGGCCTGACCCTGGTCGGCCCGCACCGCGACGAGCTGGGCCTGAAGCTCGGCCCGCTGCCCGCCAAGGGCTACGCCAGCCACGGCGAGTCCTGGTCGTTCGCACTGGCGCTCCGGCTGGCCTCGTACGAGCTGCTGCGCGCCGACGGCGGCGAGCCGGTGCTGGTCCTGGACGACGTCTTCGCCGAGCTGGACGCCCGCCGCCGGGAGCGGCTGGCCGAGCTGGTGGCCGGGGCCGAGCAGGTGCTGGTGACGGCGGCGGTGCCGGAGGACGTCCCCAAGGCGCTCAGCGGCACCCGGTACGCGGTCTCCGACGGCACCGTCACCCGCCTCGGCGCCTGACCCTCCCCTCCATTCCCCCACCCCGCACGACCTGCCGCGATCCGCCGGCCCGCGCCGAGGGCCCGGGCGGCGTCCGCTGCGTCCCCGGACCGCCGTATTCTGGACAGCTCCCCGTCCGTCCACAGCCTGGGGACAGAGAAAGGGGCCGCCGCGATGAGCGAACCGGAGCTCTCCGGGGTGGACCTGGCCCGGGTCGCGCTGCGCGCGGCCAAGGAGCAGGCCCGGCTGCGGGGCGAGCAGGTGCGGGAGAAGCGCGAGGCGAAGAAGCACGGCCTGCGCAGCGGGGCCCGGGCGGACGGCCGCGACCCGGTGCCGCTGGGGGCGGCGCTCAACCGGCTGATCACCGAGCGGGGCTGGGAGGCCCCGGCCGCGGTGGGCGGCGTGATGGGCCGCTGGGCGCAGATCGTCGGGCCCGACATCGCCGCGCACTGCGTGCCGAAGAGCTTCGAGGAGGCCGAGGCGGTGCTCACCGTGCAGTGCGACTCCACCGCCTGGGCGACGCAACTCCGCTTGCTGGCACGGCAGTTGGTGGCCCGCCTGAACCACGAGCTGGGGCACGGCACGGTCCGGGTGATCAAGGTGCTGGGGCCGGCCGCCCCGCAGCGCGGGTACGGCCGGCTGCGCGCTCCGGGGAGCAAGGGGCCGGGCGACACCTGGGGGTGAGCCCGGGTGTACGGGAAGCCGATCTTCCGGAACCGCTGACGGCCCTTCTGAGGCTTCTGAGCCCCCCTGGCGAGTATCGGGACATGTCCGCCGGGGGTTCAGAGCGGCACATCTGCCTTCTGAGGCTGCCAAACGGCCATCTATGTCAGTCGTACCGGTAGACTGAGGAGCAAACACCGTTGCTCGCAGCAACCGAGTCGAAACGCCGTGGTCGCAAGCCCTCCCGGACAGGGGGTGGGTCTGCGGCCCGCGCTGTGCCAGAGAGGGCGCTTCGTGGCCGATTCCGGCAACTCCAGCCAGACCCCTGACCCCGCCGACCAGCAGGCCGGCAGCTCCTACGACGCGAACGCGATCCAGGTGCTCGAGGGCCTCGACGCCGTCCGCAAGCGCCCGGGCATGTACATCGGCTCCACCGGCGAGCGCGGCCTGCACCACCTGGTGCAGGAGATCGTGGACAACTCCGTCGACGAGGCGCTGGCCGGTCACGCCGACACCATCGACGTGACCATCCTGGCCGACGGCGGCGTGCGGGTCACCGACAACGGCCGCGGCATCCCGGTCGGCATCATGCCGGGGCAGGACAAGCCGGCCGTCGAGGTCGTGCTCACGGTGCTGCACGCGGGCGGCAAGTTCGGCGGCGGCGGCTACGCCGTCTCCGGCGGTCTGCACGGCGTCGGCATCTCGGTGGTGAACGCCCTCTCCACCCGGCTCTCGGTCGAGATCCACACCGACGGCCACCGCTGGACCCAGGACTACAAGGCGGGTGCCCCGACCGCCCCGCTGGCGAAGCACGAGGCCACCGAGAGGACCGGCACCACGGTCACCTTCTGGGCCGACGGCGACATCTTCGAGACCACCGTCTACTCCTTCGAGACGCTCTCCCGGCGCTTCCAGGAGATGGCCTTCCTCAACAAGGGCCTCTCCATCGCGCTCACCGACGAGCGTCCGGAGCACCAGGACGACGAGGGCAAGCCGCTCTCGATCACCTACAAGTACGACGGCGGCATCGCCGACTTCGTCACCCACCTCAACTCCCGCAAGGGCGAGGTCGTCCACCCCTCGGTGATCGACTTCGAGGCGGAGGACAAGGACAAGAAGATCTCGGTCGAGATCGCCATGCAGTGGAACAGCTCCTACACCGAGAGCGTCTACTCCTTCGCCAACACCATCCACACCCACGGCGGCGGCACCCACGAGGAGGGCTTCCGCGCGGCGCTCACCGGCCTGGTGAACCGCTACGCGCGGGACAAGAAGCTGCTCCGCGAGAAGGACGACAACCTCTCCGGCGAGGACATCCGCGAGGGTCTGACCGCGATCATCTCGGTCAAGCTCGGCGAGCCGCAGTTCGAGGGCCAGACCAAGGACAAGCTGGGCAACACCGAGGTCAAGACCTTCGTCCAGAAGGTCGTCCACGAGCACCTGAACGACTGGCTGGACCGGAACCCGGTCGAGGCCTCGGACATCATCCGCAAGTCCATCCAGGCCGCCACCGCGCGCGTCGCCGCCCGCAAGGCCCGCGACCTGACCCGGCGCAAGGGCCTGCTGGAGTCCGCCTCGCTGCCCGGCAAGCTGAGCGACTGCCAGTCCAAGGACCCGGCCGAGTGCGAGATCTTCATCGTCGAGGGCGACTCGGCCGGCGGCTCGGCCAAGCAGGGCCGTGACCCGCGGGTCCAGGCCATCCTGCCGATCCGCGGCAAGATCCTGAACGTCGAGAAGGCCCGGATCGACAAGGTCCTCCAGAACACCGAGGTGCAGGCGCTGATCTCGGCGTTCGGCTGCGGCATCCAGGAGGACTACGACGAGTCCAAGCTCCGCTATCACAAGATCGTCCTGATGGCGGACGCCGACGTCGACGGGCAGCACATCCGGACCCTGCTGCTCACCCTGCTGTTCCGCTTCATGCGGCCGCTGGTCGAGGCCGGGTACGTCTACCTGGCCATGCCGCCGCTGTACAAGATCAAGTGGGGCAAGGACGACTTCGAGTACGTCTACTCGGACCGCGAGCGCGACGCGGTGATCGCCGCGGGCGTGGCGGCCGGCCGCCGGCTCCCCAAGGACGACGCGATCCAGCGCTTCAAGGGTCTCGGCGAGATGAACGCCGAGGAGCTGCGGGTGACCACCATGGACCAGGGCCTGCGCCTGCTCCAGAAGATCACCCTGGAGGACGCGGCCCGCGCCGACGACCTGTTCTCCGTCCTGATGGGCGAGGACGTGGAGGCCCGGCGCTCCTTCATCCAGCGCAACGCCAAGGACGTCCGCTTCCTGGACGTGTGACGCCCCGCCGTCCCACGAACCAGTCACACGCGAAAGGAACCTGACGACCAGTGGTCGACGACAACCGTCCCGAGGGCGACGAAGCGCCGGAGAGCACCGGCACCGCGCTGCGGATCGAGCCGATCGAGCTCGAGACCGAGATGCAGCGCTCCTACCTCGACTACGCGATGAGCGTGATCGTGAGCCGCGCGCTGCCCGAGGTGCGCGACGGCCTCAAGCCGGTGCACCGCCGGGTGCTGTACGCGATGTACGACGGCGGCTACCGGCCCGAGAAGGGCTACTACAAGTGCGCCCGCGTGGTCGGCGACGTGATGGGCAACTACCACCCGCACGGCGACACCTCGATCTACGACACCCTGGTCCGGCTGGCCCAGCCGTGGTCGATGCGGATGCCGCTGGTCGACGGCAACGGCAACTTCGGCTCGCCGGGCAACGACCCGGCCGCGGCCATGCGCTACACCGAGTGCAAGATGATGCCGCTGGCCATGGAGATGATGCGCGACATCGACGAGGAGACCGTCGACTTCGCCGCCAACTACGACGGCCGCTCGCAGGAGCCGACCGTCCTGCCGGCCCGCATCCCCAACCTGCTGATCAACGGCGCCACCGGCATCGCGGTCGGCATGGCCACCAACATCCCGCCGCACAACCTCCGCGAGGTGGCCTCCGGCGCGCTCTGGGCGCTGGAGAACCCCGAGGCCTCCAACGAGGAGCTGCTGGACGCCCTGATCGAGCGGATCAAGGGCCCGGACTTCCCGACCGGCGCGCTGATCGTCGGCCGCCGCGGCATCGAGGACGCGTACCGCACCGGCCGCGGCTCGATCACCATGCGCGCGGTGGTCGAGGTCGAGGAGATCCAGGGCCGCCAGTGCCTGGTGATCACCGAGCTGCCGTACCAGGTGAACCCGGACAACCTGGCGCTGAAGATCGCCGACCTGGTCAAGGACGGCCGGGTGGCCGGCATCGCCGACGTCCGCGACGAGTCCTCCTCGCGGACCGGCCAGCGCCTGGTGGTCGTGCTCAAGCGCGACGCGGTCGCCAAGGTCGTGCTGAACAACCTGTACAAGCACACCGACCTGCAGACCAACTTCGGCGCCAACATGCTGGCCCTGGTCGACGGGGTGCCGCGCACGCTGTCGCTGGACGCCTTCATCCGGCACTGGGTCAACCACCAGGTCGACGTGATCGTCCGCCGGACCACCTTCCGGCTGCGCAAGGCCGAGGAGCGCGCCCACATCCTGCGCGCGCTGCTCAAGGCGCTGGACCAGATCGACGCGGTGATCGCGCTGATCCGCGCCTCGGACAGCGCCGACGCGGCCCGCACCGGCCTGATGGACCTGCTCGACATCGACGAGCTGCAGGCCAACGCGATCCTCGAGATGCAGCTGCGCCGCCTGGCCGCGCTGGAGAGCGCGCGCATCCTGAGCGAGCACGACGAGCTGCAGGCCAAGATCAACGAGTACAACGCGATCCTGGCCTCGCCGGCCCGTCAGCGCGAGATCATCTCCGAGGAGCTGACCGCGATCGTCGAGAAGTACGGCGACGAGCGGCGCTCCACGCTGATCCCCTTCGACGGCGACATGTCCGTCGAGGACCTGATCGCGGAGGAGGACATCGTCGTCACGATCACCCGTGGCGGCTACGTCAAGCGCACCCGGTCCGACCTGTACCGCTCGCAGAAGCGCGGCGGCAAGGGCGTGCGCGGCGCGCAGCTGAAGCAGGACGACATCGTCGACCACTTCTTCGTGACCACCACGCACAACTGGATCCTGTTCTTCACCAACAAGGGCCGTGTCTACCGGGCGAAGGGCTACGAGCTGCCCGACGCCGGCCGGGACGCCCGCGGGCAGCACGTGGCCAACCTGCTGGCCTTCCAGCCGGAGGAGCACATCACCCAGGTGATGGCGGTCCGCACCTACGAGGACAAGCCGTACCTGGTGCTGGCCACCCGCGGCGGCCTGGTGAAGAAGACCCCGCTCAAGGACTACGACTCGCCCCGCTCCGGCGGCCTGATCGCGATCAACCTGCGGCAGGACGAGGACGGCAAGGACGACGAGCTGATCGGCGCCGAGCTGGTCTCCGCCGAGGACGACCTGCTGCTGGTCTCCAAGAAGGCCCAGTCGATCCGCTTCACCGCCACCGACGAGGCGCTCCGGCCGATGAGCCGGGCCACCTCGGGCGTGAAGGGCATGGCCTTCCGCGAGGACGACGAGCTGCTCTCGATGAACGTGGTCCGGCCGGGCACCTTCGTCTTCACCGCGACCGACGGCGGCTACGCCAAGCGCACCGGCGTGGACGAGTACCGGGTCCAGGGCCGCGGCGGTTTCGGCACCAAGGCGGCGAAGATCGTCGAGGGCCGGGGCTCGCTGGTCGGCGCCCTGGTGGTCGAGGAGAGCGACGAGATCATGGCGATCACCCTCTCGGGCGGCGTCATCCGGACCAGGGTTTCCGAAGTCCGTGAAACCGGACGTGACACGATGGGCGTCCAACTGATCAACCTCGGAAAGCGCGACGCGGTGGTGGGCATGGCCCGCAACGCGGAGGCGGACGACGAGGAGGCCGTCGAGGAGGGCACCGAGCCCGACGGAACGGCCCAGGCGGAGACCACGGCGGACGGTCCGGCCGAGCAGGACTGACCGCCCCGGTGGCCGGTGCCCTCCCCAGCCGGGAGGGCACCGGCCGCCGAACAGTTCCGGGCAATCCCGCCGGGCGCTGGAGACGTACATGAGCAGGGCGGACACCCGTCCTGACGGGTGAGTTGCGGGAGGACCAGGGTGAGTGGAGCCACGGGTGCTGCGGGCGGTGCCGGGGGCGGGCTGCCGGGTGGCGGTGCGTCCTACGGCGGGGCCAGCGGCGTGGCCGGTGTGCCGCCCCGCCCGACGGGTGTCCCCGGCGCGCCGGACGGACACTCCTCGGCCTCGACCTCGCTGATGCCGCCGGTGGCGGGCGGCGCGTCCTACGGTGCGGCCGGGCAGGCCGGGGCGGTCCCGCCGCCCCCCGCACAGCCCGCCCCGGGCGCGGGCGGCTTCTCCCAGCCGACCACCTACACCAAGGGCCAGCAGACCCCGCCCCGGGGCACCAAGGTGGGCGGCGCCGCCCGCCGCCCCGGCCAGGCGCCGCCCTCGGCCACCGGGCGGACCCGCAAGGCCCGGCTGCGGATCACCAAGGCCGACCCGTGGTCGGTGATGAAGGTCGCCTTCCTGCTCTCGCTGGCGGTCGGCGTGATCATCATCGTCGCCACCGCGGTGCTCTGGATGACCCTGGACGGCCTGGGCGTCTTCGACTCGCTCGGCGGCACCCTGAAGGACGTCACCGGGTCGGACACCACCGGCGGCGTGGACCTCATGGACTACATCGGCTTCGGCAAGGTCATGATGTTCACCTCGCTGATCGCCGTGGTGGACGTGGTCCTGATGACCGCGCTGGCCACCCTCTCCGCCTTCATCTACAACACCGCGGCCGGCTTCACCGGCGGGGTCGAGCTGACCCTGGCCGAGGAGGACTGACCGGACCGTCCGTCCGTGTGCTGACCATCCGTCAGTTCGCACCCGCACCAGCCCGGCCCGGAGCGTTCGGGTGACAGGCGCCTCGTACACGGCGCGTCACCTGACGGAGTCCCGGCCGGGCTGTGTTGGCTTGGAGCCGACACGGGGCAGACTCAGCAACGTCCTGCCCCGTCGGTCGGAGGTGCGTGCCATGGCTCAGCTCGCCACACAACTGCTCGGCTCGGTCGAGGATGTCCTCGGCTCCCGGATCCCGCTCCGGATCAGGCTCTGGGACGGCAGCCAGGCCGGCCCCGCCGACGCCCCGCAGCTGGTCCTGCGCAACCGCCGGGCGCTCCGTCACCTGCTCTGGCAGCCCGGTGAGTTGGGCCTCGCCCGGGCCTACGTCTCCGGCGACCTGGACACCGCCCCCGGCACCGACCTGTACGAGGTCCTCTCGCTGGCCGCCCGCTTCGCCGAGCGCCCCGAGATCGCCACCCTGGCCCTCGGTCCCAAGGACGCCCTCGGCCCCGCCGGGCGCCGCCTGCTGGGCCTGCTGCTGCGCGCCGGGGTGCTGGCCCCGCAGCCCGCTCCCCCGGCCGAGGAGGCCCGCCTCGGCGGCGGCCGGCTGCACAGCCGCGGCCGCGACCGGGCCGCGATCAGCCACCACTACGACGTGGGCAACGAGTTCTACGGCCTGGTGCTCGGCCCCACCATGGTCTACTCCTGCGCCTACTGGGAGCCCGAGGCCAAGAGCCTGGAGGCGGCCCAGACCGCCAAGCTCGACCTGATCTGCCGCAAGCTGGGCCTGCGGCCCGGGATGCGGCTGCTGGACGTCGGCTGCGGCTGGGGCTCGCTGCTGCTGCACGCGGCCGAGCACTACGGCGTGCGGGCGGTCGGCGTCTCCATCTCCGAGGAGCAGGTCGCGCTGGCCCGCCAGCGGGTGCTGGCGGCCGGTCTGGGCGGCCGGGTGGAGGTGCGCCTCCAGGACTACCGGGAGATCACGGACGGCCCCTTCGACGCCGTCTCCAGCGTCGGCATGGCCGAGCACGTCGGCACCGCCCAGTACCAGGTCTACGCCGAGGGCCTGCTGCAACTGCTGGCCCCGGGCGGCCGCCTGTTGAACCACCAGATCGCCCGCCGCCCCGACCGGCCCGGCGAGCCGTACCGGCCCAGCCCGTTCATCCAGCACTACGTCTTCCCGGACGGCGAGCTCTCGCCGGTCGGCGCCACCGTCTCCGCCCTGGAGGAGGCCGGCTTCGAGGTCCGGGACGTCGAGTCGCTGCGCGAGCACTACGCCCTGACGCTGCGCGAGTGGGTGGCCAACCTGGAGGCGAACTGGCCGCAGGCGGTCCGGCTGGCCGGCCAGGGGCGGGCCCGGGTCTGGCGCCTGTACATGGCCGCCTCCGCGCTGGCCTTCGAGCAGAACCGGATCGGGATCAACCAGGTGCTCGCCGTCCGGACCACTCCGGAGGGCGCCAGCCACCTGCCCGCCACCCGTCCGCAGTGGCTCTCCGGGGCCCCTGAGCTGCACCCCGCCGACCCGGATTTGGGAGATCGGCCGACGGTCCGCTAATCTTTGAGTGCGGCAAGGGCCTATAGCTCAGACGGTTAGAGCGCTTCCCTGATAAGGAAGAGGCCACAGGTTCAAGTCCTGTTAGGCCCACCGGCGCAGAAGGCCCGGAGTGGATTTCCACTCCGGGCCTTCTGACGTTCCCGCCCGGTCCGTAGGCTGGCCGGGTGGAGATGTTCTGGGTGATGAGCCTTCCCGGGTTGGTGGTCGGGCTGGTGCTGCTGGCCTTCGTGGACCAGCTGGCGCTGCGGGCCCGCCGGGCGTCCTGGCTGCCGTGGCGGGGGACGGGGCGGGAGGGGCAGGTCTCGGCCACCGGATTCGAGCAGCTGCACGCGCAGTTCGCCGCCGGCAAGCAGCACGAGCTCGAGCAGCGCCGGAGCACGCTGATGCTGCGCGACGAGGAGGGCGACGGGGCGCCGCCGCGCTCCACGGTGGACCTGGAGGGCGGCCGCGCGGTGCTGAGGATGCCCGAGCGGTAGTTGGTACGACAGGAGGCACGGCGTCAATCCCTGGCGCGGGCCGGGCGGTTGACGACTCGCGGGGGCGCCCGGGAGGTGGTTACCGATGTGTATCATCGGCCGGAGGCGGTCCGAACGGCGAGACCGCCGGTAGGTGCCCGCAACATCCGAGGGTCCGTGGTCAGGGCCCGTTCCCCAGCAAGAAGGACGAGGTCCCGCGGTGAAGAAGCTCCTCCTGGTCGCCCTGGTCGCCCTCGGCGGCTTCTTTGTCTACCGTCAGGTGCAGGCGGACCGCGCCGAGCAGGACCTGTGGACCGAGGCCACCGACCCGGTCCCGGCCGGCCGCTGACGCGACGCTCCCGCGAGGCCGGTCCGGGCGAGAGGCCCGGCCGGCCCGGGGAGCGGGTAGTCTGGTGCGCAGCACTTCGCTGCACGGGGCTTTAGCTCAGTTGGTAGAGCGCTGCCTTTGCAAGGCAGATGTCAGGAGTTCGAGTCTCCTAAGCTCCACCGTGCGTAGGACGGAAGGCCGCTGACCTGGTATCAGGTCAGCGGCCTTCCGCGTTTTCCCCGGCCCGTCAGTGGGGCTTGCGCGGGTCGTGCGGCTTGGGGCGGTCGTCCGGGACGGGGGAGCCCTTCGGGTGGTCCTCGGGGGCCGCCGGGGCCTCCGGCGCGGGGCCGGGGGCGGGCGCCGCGTGGCGGCCGGGCGGCGGGCCGGGCTTGGGGGCCGCCGAGGCGCCGTTCAGGTGCTCCTCCTCGCGCGCGGCGGCGGGCGGCTCGACCAGCCACTCGGGCTCGCCGCGGCCGCGCCACCACTTCCAGGCGGCCAGGCCGGCGGCGATCGTCAGCACCCCGGTCAGCGCCAGACCGAGGCCGCGGCCCCGGTGCGGGTGCTGCTCGCGCTTGACGTTGCGGGCCGCCAGGTCGCTGATCTCGGCCGAGCTGACGTGGCCCTGAAGGGCCGTCAGGGCGGCGGCACCGCGGTTCTGTGCCTCCTGGGCGGCCGGGCCGAGCGCGGCCCGGGCGTCGGCGACCCGGGGAAGCACCGCGCCGCGGGCCTGGCCGACGGCCTTGCCGGCCGAGAGCTTGGCGGAGAGCGCGGCCTCCTGGGCCCGGTGCACGGCCTTCAGGGTGGACTGCTGGGCGTGCGGCGGGAGGGCGCCGAAGGCGTGCTCCAGCTGCGGGGCGAGGTGCTTGGCGTACTGCACCCGGGCGGCCTGCGCGGCCTGGCCCGCCTTCTCGCTCGCCTTGGGGCCGATCGCCTCCAGGTGCGGGCCGATCCGGTGCCTGGCCTCCTCCGCGTAGGTCAGCGCGGTCTCCTTGGCGGTGGCGGCATAGGGCGCGAGGGTCTCCCTGGCCTTGTCGGCCGTTTCTCGGGCGGTGTCCAAACGGGTCACGGGTTTCTCCTCCTCGGTGGCGTCCGTTATGCACATTTCCACCTGTTTCGAGATCATGCATGTCGTTCTGTTCCGTGGCGCGTCGGGTTGGTCCGGACGCGGGTCGGCGGACCGGTCCGGCGAGGCCGTACGGCTGACGGACCGTGGGATGATTCCGGGGTCCGATCCGCACAGACGAGGAGCGCCGCGCCGTGGGAGACCTGATAGCCACCCTGAGGACCGACCGCGGTGACATCGTGGTGAAGCTCCTGCCGTTCCACGCTCCGAAGACCGTGGCGAACTTCGTCGAGCTGGCCGAGGGCACCCGCGAGTGGACCGACCCGCGCACCGGGCAGCCGTCCTCGGCCCCGCTGTACGACGGCACCGTGTTCCACCGGGTGATCAAGGGCTTCATGATCCAGGGCGGCGACCCCCTGGGCACCGGCACCGGCGGCCCGGGCTACGCCTTCGCCGACGAGTTCCACCCCGAACTGGCCTTCACCAAGCCGTTCCTGCTGGCCATGGCCAACGCCGGGCCGGGCACCAACGGCTCCCAGTTCTTCATCACCGTCGAGCCGGCCCTCCGGCTGACCCGCAAGCACACGATCTTCGGCGAGGTCACCGACCCGGACAGCCGGAAGGTCGTGCTGGAGATCGCGGGCACCGCGACCGGCGGCGACGACCGCCCGGTCGAGGACGTGGTGATCGAGTCGGTCACGATCACGAGGGGCTGACGGGGCGTCAGCAGTAGCCTGGCAGTTCCGGCGGCGGCGAGCGAGGAGAGCGTGATGGGTCCCGACGTACCGGCCGGCGCGGCACCGGAGGAGGGCCACCGGCTGCCCGGTTGCTACCGGCACCCCGAGCGGGAGACCGGCATCGGCTGCGCCCGCTGCGGGCGGCCGATCTGCCCCGACTGCATGGTGAGCGCCTCGGTGGGCTTCCAGTGCCCGGAGTGCGTCCGGGAGGGCCACCAGGGCGCCCGCGAGGCGCGGACCCGGTACGGCGGGGCGCCGGCGCTGGACCGGGCGCTGGTCACCAAGGTGCTGATCGGGCTCAACCTGCTGGTCTTCCTGCTCACCGAGTACCTGCGGCCGGAGCTGGGCGCCGACCTGGAGCTGTGGAGCGTCTCCTACCCGTACCGGCCGGACGGCCTGGCCGCCGGGCCGCACGAGTGGTACCGGCTGGTGACGGCGATGTTCGTGCACGCCGGGGTGATGCACGTGGCGCTGAACATGGTCTCGCTCTGGGTGCTGGGGCCGCAGCTGGAGCGCGTGCTCGGGCGGTGGCGCTTCCTCGGGCTGTACGTCGCCTCCGGCCTGGCCGGGGGAGCCTGCACCTACGCGCTCGGCGGGGTGCGGGTGGAGTCGGTCGGAGCCTCGGGGGCGATCTTCGGGCTGCTGGGCGCGACGGTGGTGCTGTTCAAGGCGAACCGGGCCCCGCTGCGCCCGGTGATGACCCTGCTGGTGGTCAACCTGGTGATCACCTTCGCGCTGGCCCGGCCCAACCTCTCCGGCGTCGTCATCGACTGGAAGGCGCACGTCGGCGGCCTGCTCGCCGGCGTGGTCACCGGGGTCGGGCTGATGTACGCCCCCCGGGCCCACCGGAACCTGGTGCAGGGGCTGACCGTGGCCGGGGTGGTGGCGGCCGCGCTGCTGGTGGTCGTGGTCCACACGGCGCAGTTGAGCGGCTGACGGCGCGCACGGTTGTCCACAGAGCGCACCGGGCTGTGCACAGCCGGTACGGCAGGGGGCTGGGGAAAGGCCGGTCTACGCGCGTCCCGCTGGGAATTCGAGGGGAATTCGGAGAATCTGACGGGCCTCGAACAGAAAAGTTATCCACAGGTGTGGGTGACTTTTCCCCAGTGTGGATAACCGTGTGGACAACCCGATGGTATGGACGGGCGGCCCGGGCCGGGGCAGCGCGAAACACCGCTCCGGGGCGCCCCGGAGCGGTGCCTGACGGTTCGTCAGCGGTGGGACGTCACTTCCACTGGGTGGAGACGCCGAAGCCCGCCGCGATGAAGCCGAAGCCGGCCAGGATGTTCCAGTTGCCCCAGCTGCTCACCGGCCAGGTGCCGCTGGTGACGTAGTAGGTGACGATCCAGACGAGACCCACCAGGAACAGCACGAGCATCAGCGGTGCCACCCAGCCGCGTCCGGAACTGATCTTCACCGCTGTCGTGCCGGACGGCGGCGGGGTGTAGTCGGACTTCTTGCGGAGTCGAGACTTCGGCACGAGAGGCTCTCCTGTCGATGCGCTGTGACCGCGCAGGGTGCAGCGGGGATGGGCGACTGTGGGGGCCGGCCCGCGCGTGGGGTGCTCCGCACGCGCCTCCGGCGTCCGTTAGCGTAGTGGCTCGCCGGGTCGTAAGGAGATAAGGGTACGGTGCCGAATTCCACGATTCCCTCCCCCGATGCGTCCGGACGCCCTCCGCGCACCCGAATTGTCGGACGTGCCCTGACCTGCACCGTGTTCGCGATGGCCGGTCTCCTCTTCTACATCAGCGCGGACACCGCCCGGGGCACCGATCTGCGCACCGACAACTCCCTGCTGCGGCTCAGCGACGTCATAGAGCAGCGCTCCTCGCAGAACCAGGCGGCGCAGAGCGAGCTGGCCGGACTCCAGAACCGGGTGGACGAGCTCACCGCCCAGCGCAACCCCAGCCCGGCCGAGAGCAACCGGCTCGCCCTGCTCCAGCAGCAGGCGGGCCTCCAGGAGCTGCGCGGCCCCGGGCTCACCGTCACCCTCAACGACGCCCCGCCCGGCGCCACCGCCAAGCTGCCCGGCATCCCCGAGCCGGGCGTCAACGACCTGGTGATCCACCAGCAGGACATCCAGGCGGTGGTGAACGCGCTCTGGCGCGGCGGCGCCGAGGGCGTCCAGGTGATGGACCAGCGGCTGATCTCGACCAGCGCCGTCCGCTGCGTCGGCAACACCCTGCTGCTCCAGGGCCGGGTCTACTCCCCGCCGTACGTCGTCAAGGCGGTCGGGAGGACCGACAGGCTGCGCTCAGCGGTGGACGCCGACCCGACCATCGCCAACTACCTGGGCTACGTGGCCGCCTACGGACTGGGCTGGAAGGTCCAGGAGAGCGGCGACCTGACGGTCCCGGGGTACACCGGAACGGTCGACCTGCACACCGCTTCCGGTCAGTAATGGCACTGGCCGCCTTCCGCCCCGCGTCGGCCGTCTAATCTGTACCGGACCCGATACCCGGAGGAGCACCATGTACGGCTGGATCTGGCGGTTGCTGCCGGGCAACGCCTTCGTCAAGGCCGTGCTCGCCCTCCTGCTGGTGCTCGGGACCGTCTACGTCCTCTTCGAGTACGTCTTCCCCTGGGCGGAACCGCTGCTCCCCTTCGGCGACGTCACAGTGGACGAGGGCGGCGCGGGCGTCGGCTGAGCCGCCGTCAGCACCCCACCGGACAGCACCCACCGGACCGCTTGGCGGGCCGGGCGGCCCGCCCCACCAGCACCCAGCCCAGGAGTAGTGCACGGATGACCGCCGCAGGCAGCCCGCCCCGGATTCTCGTGGTGGACAACTACGACAGCTTCGTCTTCAACCTGGTCCAGTACCTGTACCAGCTCGGCGCCACCTGCGAGGTGGTCCGCAACGACGAGCTGACCGTCGACCGGGCCGTCCACCGCGACGGGGAGACCGGCTACGACGGGGTGCTGCTCTCCCCCGGCCCCGGCTCGCCGGAGGAGGCCGGGGTCTGCGTCGACATGGTGCGGCACTGCGCCGCCGTCGGGCTGCCGCTGTTCGGGGTCTGCCTGGGCCTGCAGTCCATCGCGGTCGCCTACGGCGCGGTGGTCGGGCGGGCGCCCGAACTGCTGCACGGCAAGACCTCCCCGGTCACCCACCGGGACGGCGGCGTCTTCGCCGGCCTGCCCTCGCCCGTCACCACCACCCGCTACCACTCGCTCGCGGTCGAGCCCGGCACCGTGCCCGCGGAGCTGGAGGTCACCGCCGAGACCGAGAGCGGAGTGATCATGGGCCTGCGGCACCGGGAGCTGCCGGTCGAGGGCGTGCAGTTCCACCCCGAGTCGGTGCTCACCGAGGGCGGCCACCGGATGCTCGCCAACTGGCTGGCCGAGTGCGGATTCCCGGAGGCGGTCGGCCGCTCGGCCGGCCTCGCCCCGGTGATCGGCCGGGGCTGAGGCCGTGACGGCGGTACGCCCGGAGGGGCGCGCACCGGACGGCGCCGACGGCGGGCCGGGCGACTGGGGGGTCTACGAGCAGGCCGCTCCGCCCTCGGCCGGGCCGGGCCGGGACGGGCCGGGCTGGGGCGGGCAGCCGCCGCACGGGCCGGGCGCTGCCCCGTACGGGCCGGGCGGTGCCTCCCACGGGCAGGGAGCCCCCCCACGGGCAGGACGCTCCGTACGGCCGGGGCGGTGCCCCGTACGGGCAGCCGGGGCCGGTGGCGGACGACTCCACCATGCAGCTGCGGGTGGTGCCGGACGGCGGTGCCGTGCTGCCGCCGCCCGGACGCCGGGCCGACCGGCGCCGCACCACCGTCGGCTCGGGCAACGGCCGGCGGCGGGCCGCGGGCCGCCCCGCGACGCCCGTCGCCCGGCCCCCGGAGCGCAAGCGGGTGGTCGCCGCCCGGGTGCTCGGCGAGCTCTTCATCACCCTCGGGCTGGTGATGCTGCTCTTCGTCTCGTACCAGCTCTGGTGGACCAACGTGCAGGCCGACAACGCCGCCAGCGGCGAGCGCGACGCCCTCACCCAGCAGTGGGACCAGGCCGCCGGCCAGCAGGGCACCGCCCCGGCCTCCGGCGCCGCCCCGGCACCGCAGCCCACCGCCTTCGAGCCCGGCAAGGGCTTCGCGATCATCCACATCCCCAAGCTCGGCCTCACGTACCCGATCGCCGAGGGCACCGACAAGCAGAAGGTCCTCGACAAGGGCCTGGTCGGCCACTACACCGGCACCGCGATGCCCACCGACAAGGCGGGCAACTTCGCCGTCGCCGCGCACCGCACCACCCACGGCCAGCCGTTCCGGAAGATCGGCGAACTGGTGCCGGGGGACAGCATCGTGGTCGAGACCGCGACGGCGTACTACACGTACCAGGTGGCCGGGGGCATCCCGGAGACCCCGCCGACCAACGTCTCGGTGATCCGTCCGATCCCCAACGGCTCCCCGTTCAAGGAGGCCGGGCGGTACATCACCCTCACGACATGCACGCCGGAGTTCAGTGCCCGGGGACGGCTGATCGTCTTTGGCAAGATGGTCGAGGAGAAGCCGAGGAGTCAGGGGCAGCCCGCCGCACTGGCCGGCTGACCGGTCGTCAGGAGGAGGCGCGCGGTGGAGATCCAGCCGGACGGGGCCACCGCCGCCGAACCCCCGCGACGGCGCGGCCGCACGGCCGTCCTGCTCGGGGTGGTCGGGGAACTGCTGATCACCGCCGGAGTGGTGCTCGGCCTCTTCGTCGGCTACTCCCTCTGGTGGACCGGGGTGGTGGCGGACCGTCAGGCCGGCACCGCGGGGGACCGGCTCAGGGACAGCTGGACCGCGGCGGCCCCCGCCACGCCCGGGGCCGAACCCGCACCGCCCGCGTACGCGGCCGGGGACGGCATCGGCTTCCTGCACGTCCCCGCCCTCGGGGCGGCCCGGCAGACCCTGATCCGGATGGGCACCGAACCGGACGTCCTCAACGAGGGCGTGGCCGGGGTCTACGACCAGCCGTACCGCTCCGCGATGCCCTGGGACTCGGAGGGCAACTTCGCGCTCGCCGCGCACCGGGACGGGCACGGCGCCCGCTTCCACGACCTCGACGCCCTCGCCGTCGGCGACCCGATCGTGGTCGAGACCCGCGACGCCTGGTACGTCTACCGCGTCGACGGCCTCCTCCCCCAGACCTCCAAGTACGACACCGGCATCGTCGCCCCCGTCCCCAAGGGCTCCCCGTACACCACCCCCGGGCGCTACATCACCCTCACCACCTGCACCCCGGTCTACACCTCCCGCTACCGCATGGCCGTCTGGGGCTCCCTGGTCCGCACCGACCCCGTGGACGGCCACCGCACCCCGCCGCCGGAACTGCGCTGACCTGGATGGCCGACCGGGTCGAGGCGCTGGACCGGGTGAAGGCGCTGGTGCTGCTCCCGGACGGCGTGCACGTGACGGCGAGGATGATCGCCGACTACTACGGGGTTGGGGAAAAGGCTGTGGACAGCCTGGTGTACCGGCACCGGGCGGAGCTGGCCGAGCACGGTCACCGCGTGCTCAAGGGCGCTGACCTGCGAGAGTTTCTTTCCTTCAACTTGAAGGAACGGTCGGTGCCGGGACGAGGGGTTGGGATTTTCCCCCGCCGGGCCGTCCTCGTCGTCGGGATGCTGCTGCGCGGGAGCACGGTGGCGAAGGCGGTCCGCCGGGAGCTGCTGGACCTCGCGGAGCGGGCGGTGGCGGGTGCGGCCGAGTGGCGGTACGAGCTGTCCGGGCTGCGGGAGGAGCTGGCGGAGATCCGGGAGCTGCAGCTGGTGATGCTCCCCGTGCTCGCCGCGCGCGGGCCGGGGGAGCGGCGGCGTAGGCGGCGGTAGTGGTGGAACGCCGAGGGGCCCGCCGCACGGTGGGTGCGGCGGGCCCCTCGGGGTGGATCAGCGAGGCGGGGACGAGGAGTTCGTGGGCTTGGGGGGAGCGGCCTTGGTGGTGAGCATGATCTTGGTGCTCGGGTCGACCTGGTTGCCGGCGCCGGGGGTGGCGCTGACGACGATCGCGGTCGGGTCCTGGGGGCCGAACAGGAAGTCGTATCCCAGGCCGGCCTGGTCGAGCTGCTTGATGGCGTCCTTGAGGACGACGTTCTCCAGCGGCGGGACGGTGACCTTGTCCTGGGCCTTGTAGACGAAGATCGTCACCTTGGAGTTGGGGGCGGCCTTCTGGTTGCCCTTGGGGTCCTGGTTGTAGACCTGGCCGATCTTGGTGGTGTCCGGGGTGGGGGTGTTCTTGACCTCCACCGTGAAGCCGGCCGCCTCCAGGGCGGTGCGCGCGGCGGCCTCGGTCTGGTTGATCACGCCGGGGACGGCGACCTTGGTCTGGCCGGAGGAGACGGTCAGGTTGATCGCGCTGTTGGGGGTGGCCTTGCCCGCCGAGGGGTCCTGGGAGATGACCTTGTTCTGCTGGACGGTGTCGCTGTTCTCGTAGCTGACCTTGCCGACGGTGAAGCCGGCCTTGGTGATGGTCTCCTTGGCGACGTCCAGGTCCTTGCCGGTGACGTCGGGGAGGTCCGCGGCGGTCGGCCCGGTGGAGAGCTGGACGGTGATCTGGGTGTCCGGCGCGACCTGGGTGGTGGCGGTCGGGTTCTGGGTGCAGACCTGACCCTTCTTCACCGAGGCGTCGGGGCAGGCGATCTCGGACCCGGTGACCACCACGAGCTTGCTGTTGACGTTGGCGGCCTTGAGCTTGGCGTCGTCCAGCGTCTGGCCGACCAGGTTGGGCACCGCGACCTTGTCGCCGTTGCGCCCACCGGGCTTGATCATGACGGCGTCCACCACGAAGTAGGCGCCGACCAGCACCAGCACGGCCGCGATGGCCAGCAGCACCCAGGAGGTGTTGCTGCTCTTGCGCGGCTGCTCGGAGCGCCGCCCGCCGCCTCCGCCGTTTCCGTACTCGTCGTAGCCGCCGTTGCCGCCGGCGCCGTTGTAGTTGTCGTACCCGGGCTGCTGGTTGCCGACCTGCGGCAGCATGGTGGTAGGGCCGGCCGCGCCCTGCTGCGGCAGCAGGTTGGTCTGGCCGTACGGGTCGTGCTGGCCGGCGGGGTAGCCCTGCTGGTCGTAGCCGTAGCCCTGGCCGGCCATGCCGAAGGCGGCGGCCTGCTGGGCGGCGGCGACCGGCAGGCCGTCGAGGAAGCGCTCGATGTCGTCGCGCATCTCGGCGGCGCTCTGGTACCGGTACTCGCGGTCCTTGGTGAGCGCCTTCAGCACGATCGCGTCGACCTCGGGGCGGACCTCGGGGTCGTAGGAGGACGGCGGCATGGCCTCCTCCCGGACGTGCTGGTACGCGACCGCGACCGGGGAGTCGCCGACGAACGGCGGACGGAGCGTCAGCAGCTCGTAGAGCAGGCAGCCGGTGGAGTAGATGTCGGACCGGGCGTCCACGGTCTCGCCCTTGGCCTGCTCCGGGGAGAGGTACTGGGCGGTGCCGATGACGGCCGAGGTCTGGGTCATCGTCATGCCGGCGTCACCCATGGCGCGGGCGATGCCGAAGTCCATCACCTTGACGTTGCCCTGCCGGGTCAGCATGACGTTGGCGGGCTTGATGTCGCGGTGGACGATGTTGGCGCGGTGCGAGTACTCGAGGGCCTGGAGGATGCCGATGGTCATCTCCAGCGCGCGCTCGGGCAGCAGCCGCCGCCCGGAGTGCAGCAGCTCGCGCAGGGTGGAGCCCTCGACGTACTCCATCACGATGTACGGGATGGAGATCCCGTCGATGTAGTCCTCGCCGGTGTCGTACACGGCGACGATCGCGGGGTGGTTCAGCGAGGCCGCGGACTGGGCCTCGCGGCGGAACCGGGCCTGGAACGACGGATCGCGGGCCATGTCGGCACGGAGCGTCTTCACGGCGACGGAGCGGCCGAGCCTGGTGTCATGGGCGAGGTACACCTCGGCCATGCCGCCGCGTCCTAGGACGCCGCCGAGCTCGTACCTGCCGCCGAGGCGACGAGGCTCTTCCATAGTTCCGACCCTCTCCCTCACCGGCAGGTGAGGATGTCACGTAGGTTGTCCCCGCACGCTGTGTTGGACGCCCGCGCCGCCGTGCCGGTTTCCGTGACCGACCCCACGGCCGGGGCCGCGGACGGGCGGCGGGTAGACCCGCTGCTTGCGGATACGCTACCTGCCCAACCTGGGGCGACCGGAACGGGCTGCCGGATGAGACCAGACCGGTATCCTCCGGCCGGGCCCCATTCTGACAGGGGCGTGGCCGGAACGGGCCTCGTTCCGACCACGCCGACACCCCCGGGTCAGCGCTCCAGCGCCGCCTGCATCACGGCCTTGGCGATCGGCGCGGCGAGACCGCCGCCGGAGATCTCGTCGCGCTCGTTGGAGCCGTCCTCGACCACCACCGCGACCGCGACCGAGCGGCCGTCGTCGGCCTTGGCGTAGGACATGAACCAGGCGAACGGCAGGCCCTTGTTGTCCACGCCGTGCTGCGCGGTGCCGGTCTTGCCGCCGACCTTCAGGCCCTTGATCTGGGCCTTGGTGCCGGTGCCGTTGGCGACCACGCTCTCCATCAGCTGCTGGAGCTTCTGCGCGGTGGACGGGGTGACGGCCTGCCCCAGCTGGCGCTCGGTGTGCTTGGAGATGGTGGTCAGGTTGGCCGCCCGCTCCTCGTCCACCATGTACGGCTGCATCAGCCGGCCGTCGTTGGCGATGGCGGCGGCGACCATGGCCATCTGGAGCGGGGTGGCCCGGGTGTCGTGCTGGCCGATCGCGTCCATCGCGGTGCCGTCCGGCTTGGAGCCGGTGGGGAAGGTCGACTCGGCGGCCCGGATCGGGACGTCGACCTGGTCGTTGTTGAAGCCGAACTTCTCCGCCTGGGCGCGCAGCTTGTCGCCGCCGACCTCGGCGCCGATCTTGCCGAAGACCGTGTTGCAGGACAGGTCCATGGCGTCCTGGACGGTGGCGTTGGCGCAGGGCTCGTTGGCGCTGGCGTTCTTCAGCTCGGTGTTGGTGCCGGGCAGCAGGTACTTGGCCGGGGTGTCGGTGACGTCGGTCACGTTCTGGTACTTGCCGCTCTCGAACGCGGCCGCGGCGGTGACCAGCTTGAAGGTCGAGCCGGGCGGGTACGTCTCGCGCAGCGCGCGGTTGAGCATCGGCTTGTTGGCGTCGGCCTGCAGCGCGTTCCAGGCCTTGGAGTCGGCGTCCCCGGTGCCGGCGAAGCTGCCGGGGTCGTAGGAGGGCGTGGAGACCAGCGCGAGGATCGCGCCGGTGCGCGGGTCGAGCGCGACCACGGCGCCCTTCTTGTCGCCGAGCCCGTCGAAGCCGGCCTTCTGCGCCTTGGGGCTGAGGGTGGTGACCACGTCGCCGCCCTGCTTCTCCTTGCCGGTCAGCATGTCCAGGGTGTTGCGGAAGAACAGCCGGGAGTCGGAGCCGGAGAGGATGCCGTCCTCCAGCTTCTCCAGCTGGCTGGTGTCGAAGGCCTGCGAGGAGTACCCGGTGACGGGCGCCCACATCGGGCCGTCCACCCAGGCGCGCTTGTACTTGTAGCGGTAGCCGTTGACGAAGTCCGACTTGGTGACCGGCTGGCCCCCGGCCACGACGATGTTGCCGCGCGGGTAGGCGTAGCGGTCGAACTTGGTGCGCAGGTTCTTGGGGTGGTTGGCCAGGCTGTCGGCCTGGACGCCCTGGACCCAGTTGACCCGGATCATCAGGGCCAGCACCAGCACCAGGCAGAAGATCGAGACCCGGCGGATCGGCTTGTTCACGAGTGGGCTCCCCGGATGGGTTCGGTCACGCCTTCGGGGCCGGGCCCGGCCTGGCCCCCGAGCGACGGGGTGCCGGGCTGCGGGGTGCCGAGCGGCGGGGTGGTCGGCTGCGGTGCGCCGGCCGCCGGACGGCCCAGGGGTTCGCCGCCGGAGGGCTGCGGCTGCGGCTCGGCGGCCGGGCGCCGGGCGGAGTCGCTGATCTTGAGCAGGACGGCGATCAGCGCCCAGTTGGCCACCACCGAGGAGCCGCCCTGGGCGAGGAAGGGCATCGTCATGCCGGTCAGCGGGATCAGGCCGGTGACGCCGCCGGCCACCACGAAGACCTGGAGCGCGAAGGCGGAGGACAGGCCGACCGCGAGCAGCTTGCCGAACGGGTCGCGGGCGGCGATCGCGGTGCGCAGGCCGCGCTGGACCACCAGGCCGTAGAGCAGGAAGAGCGCCATCAGGCCGGTGAGCCCGAGCTCCTCGCCGAAGGAGCCGAGGATGAAGTCGCTCTTGGCGGCGAACTGGATCAGCCAGGACCGCCCCTGGCCGAGCCCGCTGCCGGTGACCCCGCCGGAGCCGAAGGCCATCAGGGTCTGGCCGATCTGCTCGGTGGCGCCCTTCGGCGGGGTGGGGCTGAAGGCGGCCATCGGGTCGAGCCAGGCGTCGATGCGGGTCTTCACGTGCGGCTCGGAGGTGGCCACCAGGGCCGCGCCGCTGACCGACATCAGCAGGCCGAAGACGATCCAGCTGGTCCGCTCGGTGGCGACGTAGAGCATCACCACGAAGAGGCCGAAGAAGAGGAAGGAGGAGCCGAGGTCGGTCTCGAAGATCAGGATCAGGATGGAGAGCAGCCAGACCACGATGATCGGCCCGAGGTCGCGCCCGCGCGGCAGGTAGAGGCCCATGAAGCGGCGGCTGGCCAGCGCCAGCGCGTCCCGCTTGACCATCAGGTACCCGGCGAAGAACACGGTCAGGATGATCTTGGCGAACTCGCCCGGCTGGATCGAGAAGCCGCCGAAGCGGATCCAGATCTTGGCGCCGAAGTCCTCGGCCCGGCTCGGGAAGAAGGCCGGCGCGGCCAGCAGCACCAGGGCCACCACCATCGAGATGTAGGTGTACCGCTGGAGGATCCGGTGGTCCTTGAGCAGCAGGATCACGCCGATGAACATCGCGACCCCGAGCCCGGACCACATCAGCTGGTTGGGCGCGGCCGCGAAGTTGTTGGAGAGCACCTTGCCGGCCTTGTCGAGCCGCCAGATCATCACCACGCCGAGGCCGTTGAGCAGGGTGGCCAGCGGCAGCAGCAGCGGGTCGGCGTACGGCGCCCACTTCCGCATCACCAGGTGGGCGACGAGCGCGAGCGCGCCCATGCCCAGGCCGTAGCCGAGCATGCCGGCGGGCAGGGTGCCGTCCATCGCCAGGCCGACGTTGGCGTACGCCAGCATCGGCAGCAGCACCGCGAAGGCCAGCAGGGCCAGCTCGGTGTTGCGGCGGTTGGGCGCGCCCTGGGGCGTGATGGTGGTGTTCTCCCGGCGCCGGGAGCGCTGTTCACCACCGGTCTGACTACTGCTCAGGTCGAAACTGCTCACGTTGACGGCCGCTCCCCGACGGCTGTGGGACCCGCTGGAGGGGCCGGTGTCGCTGCGGTCATCAGGGTCGCGGTGGCGGCGGGCGCCACTACGGGGTCGGGCAGGAGGCGGCCAGCTTCTGCTCCTGCTCGGTCAGGGTCGGGGCGGTGCCGGCCGGGGTGGCGGCGACCTTCTTGCAGACCTCCGCCTGGGCGCCCAGCTTCTTCACCTGCTCCTCGGCGTCCGCCAGGCTGCTGGCCTGGATGGTGTTGGACACCTGGGTCTGCTGGTACGGCGGAAGGAACTTCAGCTGCACCTCGGCGTGCGCCTGGTAGACCTTCGACAGTCCGAGGCCAGCCAGGTTCTGGTTGATGCCCCGGTAGACCGCCACGGAGTCGCCGGAGGCGCCCACGTAGTACTGGCCCTGGGTCCAGCGCCAGCCCGCGTAGCCGCCGGCGCCGAGCAGGCCCAGGAGCACCAGCAGGGTGAGGGTCAGCTTGAACCAGCCGAACTTCTTCTTCCGGCGCCGCGAGGGCGGGGCGGGCTGCGCCCCCTCCTCCTCGTAGCCGCCGTGCTCGTGCGCGTCCGGCGCGCCCTCGCCCGCCCCGTAGCCCTCGGCGGGGCCGAAGCCGGCCTGCTGGCCGTAGCCGCTGGCCGGTCCGAACGCGCCCTGCGGGCGGCCCAGTCCGGCGGCCCGGCCGGCCGCGGTGTTCGGGAGGGCGTGGTCGTTGGCGGGCGGGGCGTCGGCCACCGCGCCGACCACCACGGGGACGTCGGCGTAGCCGGCGCTGTGCGGGTCGGTGGCGCCGACGTCGATGACGTCCGCCACCACGCAGGTGATGTTGTCCGGGCCGCCGCCGCGCAGCGCCAGCTGGATCAGTTCCTGGACGGTCTGCTCGGGGGAGTAGAAGCTCCCGAGCGTCTCCTCCAGGGTCTGGTGGCTGACCGGTCCCGACAGACCGTCGGAACAGATCAGGTAGCGGTCGCCGGCCCGGACCTCACGGATCGACAGGTCGGGCTCGACCTGGCCGCGGCCGTCCAGCGCCCGCATCAGCAGCGAGCGCTGCGGGTGGGTCTCGGCCTCCTCGGGCGTGATCCGGCCCTCGTCGACCAGCCGCTGCACCCAGGTGTGGTCCTGGGTGATCTGGGCCAGCGAGCCGTCCCGGAGCAGGTAGGCCCGGGAGTCGCCGATGTGCACCATGCCCATCCGCTGCCCGGTCCAGAGCATCGCGGTGAGCGTGCAGCCCATGCCCTCGAGGTGCGGGTCGTCCTCGACCATCTGCCGCAGGCGCTCGTTGGCGCCCTGCACGGCGTCGTTCAGCAGGGTCAGCAGGTCGGCGCCGGGCACGTCCTCGTCCAGGCGGACGATGGAGCCCAGCACCTCGGAGGAGGCGACCTCACCGGCGGCGGCGCCGCCCATGCCGTCGGCGACCGCGAGCAGCCGGGGGCCGGCGTAGCCGGAGTCCTCGTTCCCCTCCCGGATCAGTCCCTTGTGCGATCCGGCGGCGAAGCGCAGCACGAGAGTCATGCGGTCCGAGCCCTCCTTCGGGTGGACGGTGTGCTGTCCCTCATGCGCCGCTACTTCCGCAGTTCGATGACGGTCCTGCCGATACGGATCGGCATCCCCGGCTGGAGCGGGGTGGGCGCGGTGAGCCGCTGCCGGTCCAGATAGGTGCCGTTGGTGGAGCCTAGATCCTCCACCGTCCACTGCCCAGTCTGATCGGGGTAGATCCTGGCATGCCGGGACGAGGCGTAGTCGTCGTCCAGCACGATCGTGGAGTCGTGGGCCCGGCCGAGCGTGATGGTCTGCCCCTGCAGCGCCACCGTGGTGCCGGCCAGGGAGCCCTGCACGACGACCAGCTGGGTCGGCGCACCGCGGCGGCGGCCGGGGCCGGGGGCGGCCTGCGGGGGCGGGGCGGGGTGCCCCCCGCCGGGGGCGGCGGAGGCCGGCGCGGCCGCGCGGCGCGCGGCGGTGCGCTGGTTCACCTTGGTGCCGAACAGGTCACTGCGGATCACCTGGACGGCGACGATGACGAACAGCCACAGCACGGCGAGGAAACCCAGCCGCATGACCGTCAGGGTCAGTTCTGACATGACCGGGCGATCACCCTTCGACCTGTCGGTAGACGATGGTGGTGCTGCCCAGGACGATCCTGGAGCCGTCGCGGAGCGTAGCGCGCTGGGTGTGCTGTCCGTCCACCACGATGCCGTTGGTCGATCCCAGGTCGAGCACCATGGCCGGGGTCCCGGGCCTGATCTCGGCGTGCTTGCGGGAGACCCCGGGGTCGTCGATCCGGATGTCGGCCTCGGTCGAGCGGCCGAGCACGCAGGCGTTCCCGGTGATCTGGTGCCGCTGCCCGTTCACCTCGATCCAGCGCCGGGTGGCCGGGCCGCCGTGGCCCGCCCCGGGGAACGGCCGGACGTTGCCGCCGCCCGCCTGCGGGGGCGTCGGGGGCATCGAGGGGGGTGCGGCCGGCGGGGGCGGCGCCCCGTACGGAGCCGCGCCCTGCTGCTGCCACGGTGCGCCGGGGGCCGGCGGGGTGGGCTGGCGGCCGTAGCCCTGCTGCTGTTGCGGCGGCGCGGGCTGGGCCGGCGGCTGCTCGGAGGCCAGCGTGCGGCTGCGCACCCGGTAGAGCCCGGTGTCCAGGTCGTCGGCCTTCTCCAGCGACACCTGGAGCGGGCCCATGAAGCTGTACCGCTGTGCCTCGGCGTACTCCTGCACCATGCCGGCCAGCTCGCTGCCCAGCTGCCCGGCGTACGGGCTGAGGCGCTCGTGGTCGTGCGGGGAGAGCTCGACGATGAAGTCGTTCGGCACCACGGTGCGGTCGCGGTTCCAGATGGTCGCGTTGTTGTCGCACTCCCGCTGGAGCGCTCCGGCGATCTCCACCGGCTGCACCTCGGACTTGAACACCTTGGCGAAGGTGCCGTTCACGAGACCCTCGAGCCGCTGCTCGAACTTCTTCAGTACTCCCACCGTGGGGCACCCCCTTCCAAGGGCGTTCGGTCCGGCCGCCCGCGGGCGCGATAGCGGTACTTCCGTACTGATCGTATCCACGCCGGGGCCGTCCCCACGGTTCCCCCGGCGCGGCGGGGCGCAAGCCAGGGCTACCCGCAGGGGCCCGTGGTCATCCCTCGATCACCCGTTCGCCTGCACCCGACCGGCCCCGACCGGCGGCGCTGCGGGAAGGGCGACCGCTCCGGTTGCGGGGTGCCGCGGGAAGGGATTCGTAGGTTCGGGCGGAGGCGTGCTAATGTTTCTCATGTCGGAAGGGGCGCCCGAGAGGGAGCCGAACGGAAGACCAGCAAGGCCCAGGCCGAGCGGGTCGGAAGACCGGAAGACAAACACCCTTGCGCGGGTGGCGGAATAGGCAGACGCGCTGGATTCAGGTTCCAGTGCCCGAAAGGGCGTGGGGGTTCAACTCCCCCCTCGCGCACAGCGAAGCCCCGCAGATCCTCAGGATCTGCGGGGCTTTCTCGTTCTCCGGTGCACAGGGGCGGGCCCCGGAGGCCCGCCCCTGTGACCAGGGTCACCCCGGTGGGCTCACTCCCCCGCGACCGGGAGCTCCGCCCGGACCACGAAGCCGCCCTCGGGCGTGGGCCCCGCGGTCAGCGTGCCGCCGAGGCGCTCGGCCCGCTCGCGCAGGCCGACCAGTCCGTGGCCGCCGCCGGGCAGGGTCTCGGAGGGTTCGGGGTGGCGGCCGGGCGGGCCGTTGCGGACCTCGACCAGCAGCCGGCTGCCCGCGGTGCAGAGCCGGACCTCGACGGCGGCCTCCGGCGCGTGCTTGGTGATGTTGGTGAGCGCCTCCTGCACGGTGCGGAAGGCGGCCCGCTCCACCGACTCCGGCCAGGGCCGGTCCCCCGCCGCCAGCTCGCTGGTGACGGGCAGTCCGCTGCCCTCGATCAGCCGGGGCAGGTCGGCCAGCCGGGGCTGCGGGGAGAGCGGTTCGGCGAGGCGGTCGCCGCCGGGGGCCTGCGCGGCGGCCCGCAGCACGCCGACCATCTGGCGCAGCTCGTCCAGGGTGCGGACCGAGAGCTCCCGGATGGTGCGGGCGGTGGCCCGGGTGGCCGGGTCGGTGGCGGAGACCTGGAGCGCACCGGCCTGGATCGAGATCAGGCTGACCTGGTGCGAGACCACGTCGTGCATCTCCCGGGCCAGCCGGGCCCGTTCGGTGGAGAGCACCCGCTCGGCCAGCAGCCGGTGCTCGCGCTGCCGGCCCTCCGTCAGTTCGGCCAGCCGGTCGGCCAGTTCCTTCCGGGTGCGGGCCAGCAGGCCGAGGGCTGCGGGCCCGGCGCCGACCATCACGCACTGGATGGCGTAGAGCGCGTTGTCCTGGTCCAGGGCCAGCGGGTGGTCGGTCAGCGGCCAGTGGAAGAACTCCACCAGCGAGAGGACGGTGGCGCTGATGACGGGGGCGCGCAGCCCGGGCCGGTGCGCGGCGACCGAGTAGACCGCGGTCATCGGCGCGATCCAGATGTAGTTGACGAAGGTGCCGGGCAGCACCAGCAGCAGGGTGAGCACCGGGAAGCGGCGGCGCAGCACCAGCGCACCGGTGGAGAGGGCCGAGAGCACCAGCTCCCACCAGGGGGAGTCCCTGGCCACCAGGGCGGCGTCCGCCGCGGCCGCCAGCACCGGGAGCAGCAGCATCAGCCAGGGCGCGGTGGTCCAGGGGGCGCTGAGCCAGGCCGGGCGGGCCCGGCCGGGGGTGGTCACGCCTCGGGCCGGGGCGGGGTGCGGACCAGCCCGGCCCGGTTGGCCACCACGGCGGCCTGCACCCGGTTGGCGGCGGCGAGCTTCCCGAGGATGGCGCTGATGTGGTCCTTGACGGTGCCGGTGCCGAGGAAGAGCCGGTCGGCGATCTCGGCGTTGGACAGGCCCTCGCCGAGCAGGGCCAGCACGTCCAGCTCGCGGCCGGTCAGGCCGCGGGTGAGGGCGGCCGCCTCGGCGTCCGGGCCGCCGCCCTCGACGTAGCCGCTGATCACCGTGCGGGTGACGGTCGGCGAGAGCACGCTGCCGCCGGCCGCCAGCACCCGGACGGCGTGCACCAGCTGCTCGGGGGCGGTGTCCTTGAGCAGGAAGCCGGCCGCGCCGGCCCGCAGCGCGGTGCCGATGTACTCGTCGGTGTCGAAGGTGGTCAGCATCGCCACGGCCGGGGGGTACGGCAGGGCGCGCAGCCTGCGGAGCACCGAGATGCCGTCCAGGTCGGGCATCCGGATGTCCAGCAGCACCACGTGCGGCCGCAGCGCCGTCACCCGGTCCTCGGCCTGGGCCCCGGAGCAGTCGCCGACCACCTCGAGGTCGGGGGCGGAGCCCACGATCAGGCCGAGGCCGGAGCGGACCAGGATCTCGTCGTCCACGATCAGTACGCGGATGGCCGTCATGGCCGTGCCTCCTCGCGCGCGCGGGTATGAGGGTGTGGGAGCGCGTGCGATTCGAGCCTAGGGGCAGGCCGGGGCGGCCGTGCCGTCGGTCGGGGGGAGAGGACCCCCGCCGTTCGGGGGGGTCGCGAATCCGCTACCGGGTTCACGTATTTCTCATCTCCGGTGAGCAACCATGGTCTGCGGGGACAGGCCCTGGCCGTCGGCCCGTGTGCGTGCGGATGCGCCCCGTCACCTGATCGTTTGGAATTGAGCTGTGTCCTCCACCGTGAAGCCGGAGCCCGCGACCACGCCAGCCGAGCACACCGGCGCCCTCGGGAGGCTGCTGGCCCGCTGGCGGCCCCGGGCCGCCGCGTTCACCGTCTGGTACCTGCGGCTGCTGGCGCTGCTGAACCTGGTCGCGGTGCTCGCCGTCCCGTTCAAGGACCAGGTGCGCACCCACAACGAGGGCGAGTTCTTCACCCCGTACCTGATGACGGCCGGTCTCACCTCGGTGGTGCTCTCGCTGCTGCTCGCGGTGGCGATGCGCCGCCGCAAGCGGGCCGCGTGGATCTTCAACACGGTGCTGTCCGGGGTGTTCTTCACGGCCTACGTGCTGCTGCTGGCGGTCTCGCCGGACGGCCTGCACTTCAACCGTCACCCCTTCAACTACTTCTCCGCCGTGCTGACCGGGCTGTTCTTCTTCGCCCTGCTGCTCGGCCGGCGGGAGTTCACCTCCAAGGGCGACCGCTCCAACCCCAAGTCGGCGGTGGCGGCCTTCGTCGGCGGCCTGCTGGTCGGCGGCGGGATCGGCGCCCTGCTGGTCGGCTGGACCAACGAGATCACCGGGGCCGACTTCGGGGACCGCTTCCGGTACTCGATCGCCCGGATGATCACGGTCGAGCCCTCGGCCCACATGGAGCGGGTGATCTCCGCCCCCACCTGGGTGAACGGCTTCATCAACGCGATGGGCGCGGTGCTCTTCCTGCTGGTGCTGTACGTGGCGTTCCGCTCGCCGCGCGGCCAGGAGCTGCAGACCCCGGAGGACGAGGCCAAGCTGCGCGCGCTGCTGGAGAAGCAGGGCGAGCGGGACTCGCTGGGCTACTTCGCGCTCCGCCGGGACAAGGCGGTGATCTTCTCGCCGAGCGGCAAGGCGGCCGTCACCTACCGGGTGGTCGGCGGTGTCTCGCTGGCCTCCGGCGACCCGATCGGCGATCCGGAGGCCTGGCCGGGGGCGATCGAGTGCTGGCTGGCCGAGGCCCGCGAGCACGCCTGGGCCCCCGCGGTGATGGGCGCCTCCGAGGAGGCCGGGGTGATCTACGCCCGGCACGGGCTGGACGCGCTGGAGCTGGGTGACGAGGCGATCGTCGAGCTGGACGAGTTCTCGCTGGACGGCCGGGCGATGCGGGTGGTCCGGCAGGCGTACAACCGGGTCAAGCGGGCCGGGTACACCGTCCGGATCCGCCGGCACGAGGAGATCCCCGAGGCCGAGATGGCCGAGCTGGTGGAGAAGGCGGACCACTGGCGGGACGGCGCCACCGAGCGCGGCTTCTCGATGGCGCTCGGCCGCCTGGGCGATCCGGGCGACGGCCGCTGCGTGATGCTGGAGTGCCACGACGCCGAGGGCGAGCTGCAGGCGCTGCTGAGCTTCGTGCCCTGGGGCGCGAACGGGCTCTCGCTGGACCTGATGCGCCGGGCCCGGGACACCGAGAACGGCCTGATGGAGTTCATGGTGATCGAACTGCTCCAGCAGGCGAAGACCGTCGACCTCCAGCGGGTCTCGCTGAACTTCGCGATGTTCCGTTCCGTTTTCGAGCGCGGCTCCAAGCTCGGCGCCGGGCCGGTGCTCCGGCTGTGGCGTTCGGTGCTCGGCTTCTTCTCCCGCTGGTGGCAGATCGAGTCGCTCTACCGGGCGAATGCGAAGTACCGCCCGATCTGGGAACCGCGTTATCTGCTCTTCGAGAAGAGCGGTGAGATTCCCCGGATCGGCATCGCGAGTGCCCGGGCCGAGGGCTTCATCACCGCACCGAGCCTTCCCGCCCTGTTCCGCCGCCGGCACGCCCGGTCGGCCATCGCCGCAGCCGGAGGTCCCGCCGCGCTGCCGGCGCCGGAACGCGACGGGGAGCGGTAAGCCCTCCGCCGGGGGGCGGAGGGAAGCCGCAATGGACCCCCGACCGGGGGATGTCCGGGGGTCGATATCCGTCTGGAGGATGACCCCGATTCGGCTCGTGAGCTGATGCGGTCCGTTTAGCGGATACCTACTGTGGATGTAGTGGGCCGCGAAAGTCTGGTGGCCGTCGGCAATGCGTTGTCGACAATACGGAGTCGGCATTCCGTGTCGGCGTTGCGCAGTGAACGGGGACGTCAGTGAACGAACAGCGAACGGGGCCGATGGGCCACGTGCGGCGGGCCGCCGTCGCGGAGTGGGGTCAGCTGTACTCCACCGTCCGCACCGAGCTGGCCCGCAAGAAGTTCGCCGCCGTCCCGCTCGCCACCACCGCGACCCTGCTGGTGCTGCTGTTCAGCATCGTCCAGCACCTGCCCGGCGGAGGGCGCTTCGTCACCCACGTCGGGGTGGTCAAGGCCGCCCTCCCGCTGGACGTCTCGCTGCTGCGCACCCCCCTCTCGCTGTACGTCCCCGCGCTGGACCTGCCGGTCTGGGGCGCGTTGGCACAGGTCTTCCTGGTCTTCGGGCTCGCCGAGCTGGTGCTCGGGCGGCGGCTGACCCTGGTGGTGGCCTACGCCTGCACGCTGGCCGGGACGCTGTTCGCCCGGATCGGGGTGGCGATCGGCCCGGACCACCTGTTCGGCTTCCCGCCCGAGGTGGCGCACGTCCGGGACACCGGGCCGTCGGCCGCCGTGGTGGCGCTGGCGATCGTGATCGCAATCCGCTGCCGGGCCTGGTTCACCGGCGGGCTGGTGGCCGCGGTGATGATCGGCGAGGCGATCGTGCTGCCGAACCTGGCGGGGCTGGAGCACGTGGCCGCGCTGGTCGCCGCGGTGCTGATCGCGGCCGCGATGGAGGTCTTCGGTGACTTCTGGCCGCGGGTGCTGGCCGGCGTCACCGCCGCCACGGCCGTGGCCACCGAGGCCCGCCGCCGCCGCGCGCCCGTCGCCCCTTAGGGCCGTAGGCCCTTAGGGGCGCGAGGAACTGCGCGCAGGGGAACGGCACGTGCTGCAACTGGCTCGCCTGCCCCGACCTGGCACTGGTCCGCCTTCCGAACTCGCGCAGTTCCCCGCGCCCCCGGTGTAACCACCAACCCCAGCTGGGCAGCCGATGCGTCAGCTGCGGGGGAGGGCCATCTCGAACCAGACGACCTTGCCGACCGCCTTGCGGGCGGTGCCCCACTTCTCGGCGAGTTTGCTGACCAGGTTGAGCCCGCGCCCGTTCTCGTCCATCTCCTCGGAGGGCTCCAGCGAGGGCAGGTTGTGGTTGTCGTCGCTGACCTCGACCAGCAGCTTGTCCACCCGGATGAGCTGGAGCTGGACGTGGTCCCGGGCCACCCGGACCGCGTTCGTCACCAGCTCGCTGACCAGCAGCTCGACGGTGTCGGTGAGCCCCTCCAGGTGCCAGGCGGCGAGCTGCTCGCGGACCAGCCGGCGGGCCCGGCGGACCTCCGCCTCGCCGACGTTGAGCTCCCAGGTGGCCACCTCGGTCGGGGCGACCCCGTCGAAGCGGGCCACCAGCAGGGCGATGTCGTCCTGGCGGTCCTCCGAGTGGAGCCGCTCCAGGACCACGTCGCAGGCCTCCTCGGGGGTCTGCTTGGGGTCGATCAGGTTCCCGCACAGGGCGGCCAGGCCGGCCCCTATGTCCCCGCCCCTGACCTCGACCAGACCGTCGGTGCAGAGCACCAGCATCGAGCCGTCCGAGACGTCGATCCGCTTGGCCACGAAGGGCACCCCGCCGACCCCGATCGGGGCGCCGGCCGGGATCTCCAGCAGCTCGCCGGTGCCGTCCGGGTGCACCAGCACCGGGGGGACGTGGCCGGCGCTGGCCAGCTCGCAGGTGCGGTTGATCGGGTCGTAGACCGCGTACAGGCAGGTGGCCAGGTGGTCGTCGCCGAGCTTGTGGGCCAGGTTGTCCAGGTGGCGCAGCAGCTGGCCGGGCGGCAGGTCGAGGGCGGCCAGGGTCTGCATCGCGGTGCGGAAGCGGCCCATCGCGGCGGCCGACAGCAGGCCGTGGCCCATCACGTCGCCGACCACCAGGGCGACCCGGCTGCCGGGCAGCTGGATCGCGTCGAACCAGTCGCCACCGACCTCGGCCTTCGGGTCGCCCGGCAGGTAGCGGTGGGCGATCTGGACGCCGGGGATCCGCGGCGGCCTGGTCGGGATCATCGAGCGCTGGAGGGTGGTGGCGGTCTTCTGCTCGGCCCGGTGGGCGCGCGCGTTGTCCAGTGAGAGGGCGGCCCGGGCGGCCAGCTCGCGCAGGGTGGCGGCGTCGCTGTGGTCGAAGGGGGCCCGGTCGGGCAGCCGGAGCAGCTTGAGGATGCCGAGCACGGTGCCGCGGGCGGAGAGCGGCAGCACCAGCATCGAACGGTCCATCACCACCGGCACCAGCTCGGGCCCGCCGAGCGAGGCCGCGTAGTCCACCGCCACGTCCGGGTTGATCACCGGGACCAGCACGGGGTGGTTCTCCTGGAGCGCCAGGCCGGGCGGGGTGGAGCGGGGCATCTGGAGCAGCGCGCCCTCCTCCAGCACGTGCTCCCACTCCCCCGCGGTGGCGTTGTACGCGCGGGCGACCCGGCGCAGCGTGGTGGTGTCGGAGGGCGGGGTGGACGGGAGCACCGAGTCGGAGATCAGGCCGTCCCGCAGGTCCACGCAGGCGAAGTCGGCGATCCTCGGCACCAGGACGTCGCACAGCTCGCGGGCGGTGGCGTCCAGGTCCAGGGTGGTGCCGACCCGGCTGCCGAACTCGCTCAACAGGGCCAGCTGCTCCCCGGCCTGACTGGTGGTCAGCACCTCCACGGCGGGGGAGGGTGCGGCGGGCTGGGCGGGTAGCTGGTGCGGGCGGTGCCCGTTCTGCCGCGCGTCGGCGGGCTGGGGGTCGGTGCGGTCGGCGGCGGACTCGATGGCGGGGCCTCCCGGGGTCGGGCCGGTGGAGGGGGTGTCGGCCGCGGCGGTGGCGGCCCGGTTGCCGTTCGGTGCGGTGCCCTGGATCGGTACGGACGGTGCGGACGGTGCCGCGGGCTCACCGGCGGCGGGCGCGGCCGGGTCGCGGGGCTGCGGCACGGTGCCGCCGGTCAGCACCTGGAGGCTGCCGGTGGCGGGCCGCTGGGGTTCGGGCGGGCGGCGCAGCGCCCGCGGCCGCTCGGCCCGCTGCTGGGCGCCGCGCTGCTGCGGGGTCGGGTAGCGGCGGCCGAGGCCGGAGGCGGCCCGGGCGCCGGAGGGCTCGTACGGGAGGACCGGGAGCCGGGTGGTCGGGTCGACCCAGAGGGCGGGCAGCCCGGCGGTGGTGAGGGCGGTGAGCAGGCGGGCCCGGCGGGTCTCGGAGGAGTGCGGGGGCAGCAGGCCGGCCAGGGCGGCGGCGCCGGCCGGGCCGGCGGGGGTGAAGTCGGGGGTGGCGCGGTGCAGCCCGCCGACCGGCCCGGGGGCGGGGGCGAACGGCAGCTGCCGGGCGCCGAGCGCGATCCGCGGGCCGCCGGTGCGCAGCGGGCGGGCGTCGGCGGCGAGCACCAGCAGGCTGCGGCCGGACGGCTCGGTCAGCGGCCAGGCCCACCAGAGGACGTCCCGCAGCCGCTCCTCGCGGTCCAGCACCGGCATCGCCCCGGCCCACGGGGCGGGGCCGGTCTGGGTCAGGTCGTCCAGGGTGTCCAGCGCGTCGCAGCGGCGCGGCGGGGTGCCAGCCGGGCGGGGGAGGGCGGTCTCGGGGCGCGGTTCGACGGCGGGCAGCAGGCCGGAGGCGGTGCGGCCGTGGGCGACTTCGGCGCGGTGGCCGAACAGCTCCTCGGCGGCGCGGTTCCAGTGCGCGATCCGACCGTCGGGGTCGACCAGCAGGGCGGCCAGTCTGACCAGTGCGGAGACTGACGGCTGATCGGCCGACGGTGTGGAGTTGGGCTCGTGCACCATGGATGACGTCTGCTCCCGCCTGGCTGCCGCTCCTGTGTGGTCGTTCCCGCTGCACCTTCCAGCGAAGCACGGTGGGGGGCGGGACTGAAAGCGAATCGGGGAGATTCGTAAGTATCAGTTGCGTGTCACCTCACGCGCGCCCCCTGCGCACCACCAGCCCCTCCCTTACCCGGTCGGTAGGCTGGCCAGTCGTCCGACCGGGTTGGAGGCTGCGGTGGAGTTGGAGGAGCGGGTCGCCGCTGCGGAGTTGGCGTGGCTGACCCTGGAGGTGGACGTCGAGACGCTACGGGTGGAGATCGACAACTTCGCGCTGATCCACCATCAGCTGCTCGGCCCGCTGTACGCCCGGCTCGACGAGCTGGACGCCCTGGTCGCGGAGACCGTCGCGGCCCGCACCGGGCTCCACGAGGACATCCGCCGGGCCGCCGAGGCCCGCCACCGGGTCGCAGAACTCCCGGACCTGGACGCCCTCTTCGACCAGCTGCCGCCGGAGGCCCCGGCCGCCGCGCCGGAGCAGCCGCGCAGGGTCCGCCCGGGGAGGGAGGCGCAGCGGTTGTACCGCGAGCTGGCCCGCCGGGCCCACCCCGACCTGACCACCGACCCGGCCGAGCAGCAGCGCCGGGCGGCCTTCATCGCCCGGGTCAACGAGGCCTACGCGCAGGGCGACGCCAAGGGCCTGGAGGAGCTGGCCGAGGAGTGGTCGACCGCTCCCGAGTCGGCCCCCGCCCCGGGCGCCCCGGAGCGCGAGGGCTGGCTGCTCCAGCGGCTGGACTGGCTGACCGTCAGGATCCGCAACCTGGCCGTCGAGCAGGTCCGGCTGGAGAACAGCTCGATGGGCGAGCTCCTCCGGCTGGCCCCGCAGGAGCCGGAGCGGCTGCTGGAGGAGCTGGCCGAGCAGCTGCTCGGCCGGGCCGCCGCCCAGCAGGCCGAACTGGACCGGCTGCTGTCCGAGGCCACCGCGGGCGCCGCGGCGGGGCAGAATGGCGGGGACCGCCGACGCACCCAGGAGACCGAGATGTTCGCCCAGCTCCCCACCACCGATGCCGCCTCGGTGCCCGCCGACGCCCCGCTGCTCGACGTCCGCGAGCAGGACGAGTGGGACGCCGGGCACGTGGACGGCGCGCTGCACATCCCGATCGGCCAGGTGGTGGCCCGCCTGGACGAGCTGCCGGCGGAGAAGCTGTACGTGATGTGCCGGGTCGGCGGCCGCTCCGCGCAGGTCGTGCAGTACCTGGTCCAGCAGGGCCGCGAGGCGGTCAACGTGGACGGCGGCATGTTCGCCTGGGAGGCGGCCGGCCGCCCGATGGTCAGCAGCGACGGCCGGGACGCCTTCGTCCTGTAGGGGTCGGCTCACGGCTCGGGCCGGGCGGGCGTCGTCGGGGCACGCACCTCGCCGGCTTCTCGTCAGTCGCCGATGCTCCGCATGGACTCCCTCCTCGGCGCCGCCGAGCCACGCACCCCGACGACGCCCGCTGATCCGGCCCGAGCCGTGAGCCGACCCCTCGTGCCTTCCGCCCAGGTGGGCGCTGCGGCAGGATGACCCCCGGCACGCCCGTGCCGGAGGGGAGCTGCTGCCGTGCGTACCTGGTCCGCCCCGGCGGCCGCCGTGCTCGTGCTCGCGGGTGCGGCGCTGCTCGGCGCCACCGGTCTCTTCCTGGCCGTGCTGTTCCTGAACTCGGCGCCGCCGAACGCCCTCTCCGACCGGTACCGGCCGCAGTTGGACGCGGTGGTCTACCCGGAGTTCGAGCAGAACTGGAAGCTCTTCGCGCCCGACCCGCTCCAGCAGAACGTCTCCCTGGAGGCCAGGCTGCGCACCGTCGCACCGGACGGCACCGAATCCACCGGCGAGTGGCTCGGCCTGACGGCCCGTGACATCGCGGCGGTGCGGGGCAACCCGGCGCCCAGCCACCTGGACCAGAACCAGCTCCGCCGGGCCTGGGACTTCTACGACTCCGCCCACCCGGAGGACGGCACCGCGCCCGGCACCCGGGCCAAGCCCTCCGAGCTCTACCTGAAGCGCACCGCCCTGCAGCGGATCGGCTCGTCCCCCGAGGGGCGCCGGCCGTACGAGGTGCAGGTGCGGGTGGTCACCACCGTGCTGGCTCCGCCGTCGTGGAGCCGGGAGCAGGTGGACACCGCCCCGAAGGTCCGTGAGCTGCCCTGGTGGCCGGTGGACGAGGACGACCTGCGGGGGCTGTGGTGACCTCGACCGACCTGGCGCCCGAAGAGCTGACCGAGGGTCAGCAGCCCGAGCCACCGCCCCCGCCTGCCTGGCGCCGGGCGGCGGAAGCTTTCTCCGCCCGTACCCTGGGCCGCCACCAGGCGGCCGTGGTGCGGATCGGCTTCGGCCTGGTCTGGGCGGCCTTCCTGCTCCGCGAGTGGCCCGACCGCCGGGTGCTGTACGGCGACCTCTCCCCCTGGTCGGACCGGCTGGCGGCCGGTCTGCTGGCGGAGAACGACGCCTTCTCGGTGCAGACCTGGTACTCCGGGCGGCTCTGGTTCGAGCTGCTCTACCACCTGGCGATCGTGGCGGCGGTGCTGTTCGCGCTCGGCTGGCGGACCAGGGCCAGCGGGGCGGTGTACCTGGCCACGGCGGTCTCGCTGCAGAACCGGAACGTCTTCGTCGGCGACGGCGGGGACAACGTGATCCACCTGCTCGCCCTCTACCTGGTCTTCACCCGCTGCGCCGAGGTCTGGTCGCTGGACGCCCGCCGCACCGCCCGGGCCGGCCGGCGGCGGGGCGCGCCCTGGCTCTGGGCGCTGCTCGGCGTGCCGCTGCTGCTCGGGCCCGGTCCGTGGCCGTGGCCGCGCTGGCTGCTGCTCCTGCTCTGGCTGACCGCCGCCCTCTGGTGGGCCGTCGACCGCCGCGCCCCGGAGGGCGAGCCGCGGGCGGTGCTGGACGCGCTGGCGAACATGACCCACCACTGCGCCCTGCTGGTGATCGGCGCCCAGGTGGTGCTGGTGTACGCCACGGCCGGCTGGTACAAGGTGCAGGGTTCGCGCTGGCAGGACGGCACCGCCCTGCACTACCCGCTCCACCTGGACTACTTCACCCCCTGGCCCGCCCTCTCGGCCCTGGCCGGGGGCTCCCTGGTGCTGGTCTTCCTGCTCACCTACGGCACGGTGATCCTCCAGGTGGCCTTCCCCTTCACCCTGCTGAACCGCCGTCTGAAGAACGTCCTGCTGGTCCTGTTGGCGGCCGAGCACCTGGGCATCGCGGTCCTGCTGGGCCTGCCCTTCTTCTCCCTCACGATGATCGCGGCGGACGCGGTCTTCCTGCCCACCGCCGCGCTCCTGTGGTGCGAGCGGAGAATCCGGGGCCGGAGGCCGGCCCCGGTCTAAGCTGTGCCCTATGTCCTGGTTTGCGGCCCTGCGCGACAGCGTGCGCGCCGGGCTGAAGGTGGACCGGAGCCTCAGCAGTCCCCGCCGGGCGCTGCGCGGAGCGGTGGCCGCGGCCCTGGTGGTCTTCCCGACCCTGGCCCTGCTCGGCCCGGGCTCCGCCACCTCGGCCGCGATGGGCGCCTTCATCGCCGGGACGGCCACCTTCCAGCGCAGCTTCCGCCCCCGGGTCTCGCTGGCCGTGGCGGCCGGGATCGGACTGGGCGTCAGCACCTTCCTCGGGTACCTGGCGGTCGGCATCCCCGGGGCCTTCCCGGTGCTGCTGGCGCTCTGGGCCTTCGGCGCCGGGCTGGCCTGGTCGATCGGGCCGAGTGCCGGGGTGGTGGCCGCGACCACCGTCTCGGTGATGCTGGTCGTCGTCCAACTGCCCGTCAGCGTCCCCACGGCGCTGGGCCACGGGCTGCTCTGCGCGCTCGGCGGCGCCAGCCAGGCCCTGGTGGTGACGCTCTGGCCGATCGACTCCTGGCGGGCCCAGCGGGACGCGCTGGCCGACGCGTACGCCGAACTCGCCCACTACGCCCGCCGGCTGCGCCAGGACCCGGTGGCCCACGTGGACCCGGCCCCGTTCATCACCGCCCGGCACGCCGCCACCCTGACGCCCTGGCAGGCCCGGCACCGCCCGCCCGAACTGCGCGGCCTGCGCGGCATCGCGGAGCGGATCCGCCCCACCCTGGCCGCGCTGGCCGACCCCAAGGTGGGCGCCGCCGCCGAGGGGCCGGAGCGGGACCGGGCGCTGGAGCTGCTGGCCGCCGCCGCCGAGACCATGGACGCGCTGGCCAGGGCGGTCCGCAGCGGCGAGCCGTACCGCTCCCCGAAGTCCTCCCCCGCGCTGACCCTCACCGCCCGCGACCGCCGGACCGCCGACCAGGACCACCCGGTGCTCACCGGCGCGGCCGCCCGCTCCTCCCGGCGGCTCACCTCGCTGCTGCGCAAGGCCGTGGACACCCTGGACCGCGAGGACAAGGAGACGATCTCCAGCGCGACCGCCGGGCCCGGGCTGCGCCGGCCCCCGCTGTTCCGGCTGGCCCCGGCCGCCCTGCTGGCGGTCCGGCGCCAGCTCGACCCGCACTCGGCGGTGTTCCAGCACGCCGTCCGGCTCTCCGCCGTGGTCACCCTCTCCTACCTGGCCGCCAAGGTGCTCGACCTGCACCACGGCTACTGGGCGCCGCTCACCGCCGCCATGGTGATGCGGCCGGACTTCGCCCAGACCTTCAGCCGGGGCGTGGCCCGGCTGGCCGGGACGGTGGTCGGGGTCGCGGTCTCCACCACCGTGGTGCAGCTCTTCCACCCCGGGCAGTGGCTCTCCGCCCTGCTCGCGGTGGTCTTCATGGGCGGCGCCTACCTGACGCTCCGTACGGGCTACGCGGTGATGACCGCCTGCGTCTCCTCCTACGTGGTCTTCCTGCTCGGCCTGCAGCCCGGCGACCCGGTGCGCACCGCCACCGACCGGATCCTGCTCACCCTGATCGGCGGCGGCATCGCACTGCTCGCCTACGCGCTCTTCCCTACCTGGCAGACCGCCCGGCTGGCCGAGCGCCTCGCCGAGTGGCTGGCGGCGGCCGGACGGTACGGGGCCTCGGTGCTCACCGTCTTCGGTGAGCCGGCCCGGGGCGGCGAGGACGTCCGCTCGGCCCTGCTGGACTCCCGGGAGGCCCGCTCCGAGCTGCTCCAGGCGATGGAGCGGGCCGACGCGGAGCCAGTCCGCCACGAGGGCCAGCTGCCCGAGCTGACCCGCAAGCAGATCGACAAGGCCCGGGCCGCGGTCGGCATGCTCGGCCGCTCCACCGTCCTGATGGAGGCTCACCTGCCGCCCGCCGACGCCGATCCGGTGCCCGGCGCGGCCGAGTTCGCCGAGGAGCTGCGGGACGCCACCGCCATCGCGGCCGGGGCGCTGCTGGTCGGAGACCAGGTGGAGTTCGCCGCCCTGCGCGCCCTGCACCGCCGTTGGGACGCCGAACTCGCCGGCCTCCCGCCCGCCGACCGGATCGAGGTGGCCCGGGCCGGCAGCCGGATGGTGCTCGCCGCCCTGACCGACCTGGAGAAGGCCACCAAGGCCCGGCGCGTACCCTCGGGGGCGTGAGCAGCACGGGTAGCCCGCACACGGGCGAGCAGTACGACGACGCCTTCGCCCCCCTCCGACGACCGCGAGATCGGGGTCGGCCCGCACCCGGAGCCCTGGCCCGTCGGCCCGCACTACGACCCCGAGCTGCTCGCCCACGGGGACCGGCGCAACGTCACCGACCGGTACCGGTACTGGACCCGGGAGGCGATCGTCGCCGACCTGGACACCCGGCGGCACGGCTTCCACGTCGCGGTGGAGAACTGGCAGCACGACTTCAACATCGGCTCGGTGGTCCGCACCGCCAACGCCTTCCTGGCCGGCGAGGTCCACATCGTCGGCCGCCGCCGCTGGAACCGCCGCGGCGCCATGGTCACCGACCGGTACCAGCACGTCCGCCACCACGACTCGGTGGCCACCCTGGCCGCCTACGCCGCCGAGCAGGGCCTGGCCGTGATCGGCATCGACAACCTGCCGGGTGCCGTCCCGATCGAGACCTTCGAGATGCCCGAGCGCTGCGTGCTGCTGTTCGGCCAGGAGGGCCCCGGCCTGACCCCCGAGGCCTGGGAGCACGCGACGGCGGTCTGCTCGATCGCCCAGTACGGCTCCACCCGCTCCATCAACGCGGGCGCCGCAGCGGCGATCGCCATGCACACCTGGATCCGCCGGCACGCCTCGGGGGCCTGAGGGCCCGTCAGCCGAAGAGCAGCTTCCAGGTGTGCGGGCCCGGGTAGCCGTCCGCCTCGCTGCCGCTCCAGCCCTGGGCGCGCTGGAAGTCGGCGACGTTGAGCCGGTCGGCCTCACCCCACTCCGGGCCGGGGCCCTCGGTGTAGTGGCGGCCGTAGCCCTTCCTGACCAGCTGTTCGCCGAGCTGCCGGACGGACTCGTTGGACTGCCCGGGGCCGAACCTCTCCGCGCCCGGGTACGGCGGTGCGGCCGGGGACGGGGCCGGCTGCGCGGGCGGCGGGGCCGGTTGGCCGGTGGCGGGCGGGATGTCCTTGCCCTGGTGACGGACCAGCAGCTCCCAGGTGTCCTTGCCGGGGTAGCCGTCGGCCTCGGAACCGCGCCAGCCCTGGGCGAGTTGGAAGGCCTCGGTGGCCCGCCGGTCGGCCTCGCCCCAGCTCGGGTCGGGGCCCTCGGCGTAGAACCGGGTGCCGCCGCGCTGCACCAGCATCTCGCCCAGCCGCTTCACGTACGGGTTGGACTGCCCGGGCCCGAACTTCTCCGCCCCGGGGAAGGCGTCCGGGGACGGGTCGGGCGCCGGGGCCGGGCCGTCCAGGCCGAGGTAGCGGTAGGCCACGTAGGAGGAGGCGTTGTTCCAGTACGCGTACGGGGTGGTCCGCTTCCGGGTGGCCGGCCTGGTCTGCTCGTAGGCCAGGTACTTGGTGCGGGCGGAGTCGGCCCAGCCGCCGAAGACGACGGTGTGCGAGCCGCCGGCCGGGTCGGCCGCGTTGTTGTAGACCAGGATGTCGCCCGGCTGGAGGTCGGCCCGCGCTATTCGGGTCGCGTAGTCCGGCAGGGTCCAGGTGGTCTGGCTGCTGCCGAGGCCCCAGGCCATCGAGACGTAGCCGGAGCAGTCCTGCCGGTACCCGTCGGACCAGTAGCTGCCCATGCTGTACGGCACCTGCTGGTCGATCCAGCGCTGCGCCCGGGCCATGATCTCGGCCCGGGTGGTGGCGCGCACCGCGCGGAGCGACCGGGTCTGGGCGGCGGCGCCGCCGCGCAGCGGGGCGACCGAGCCCTGCGGGGTGGAGCCGCTCTCCGTCCCGGCGGGGGCGGGGGAGGGGGAGGGGGACGGCGCGGCGGCGGCGACGGAGCCGCCGCCGAGCACGGAGCCGACGGCCGCGAACAGCAGGGCCGCCCGGCGGGCCCCGTGGGCGGAGCGGTGGCCGCCCTCGGCGACCGGGGCGGCGTGCAGCCTGGCCAGCCGGCGGGCCGAGCAGCCGCCGCAGCGGCAGTCCCGGTCCGGTTCTATCTCGGTGAACTCGATCAGCACGGTCGGAGCCTTCCTCTCCTCGGGTGTACCGGAGGGGATGTGTTCCACCGTCAGATTGCGACATATCACCTGAAAAGCTGTGAATTTGGTGAGAGCGGGCCGGAAGTGGATGGGGGGTGGGGGCTGGGGGTTCGGGGAGGAGACGCCCGGAGGCCGGTCCCCGGGTGGGGGCCGGCCTCCGTGGTGGGGGTGGTGGGGTCAGGCGGCGAGCTCGGGCTCGGCGGCCGGGGCGGGGGCGTCCTTCTTCCTGTCCCGCATCACCAGCCCGGCCAGCAGGGCGGCGGCCAGCACGCCGACGGCGCTGATGGTGAGGGTGGTGGACATCGAGGCGGTGAAGGCCTCCCGGGCGGTCCGGACCAGACTCGCGTCGCCCCCGGCGGCGGCCAGCGCCCCGGAGATCGAGCCCTTCGCCAGGTCCGAGGAGCCAGCCGGCATCTCGGCGGCGAACCGGCTGGTCAGCAGCGAGCCGAGGATGGCGATGCCGAGCGCGGTGCCGGACTGCTGGATGGTGTCGTTCAGGGCGGAGCCGACGCCGGCCTGCTCCTCGGGGATGGTGCCCATCAGGGCGTTGATCGCCGCGGGCATCGCCAGCCCGGCGCCGAGGCCGAGCAGGCCGAGCGCCACGGCCGGGACGGTGAAGCCGCTGTCGGCGTCGACGGTGGTGAAGAGGAGGAAGGAGGAGGCCATCACCAGCAGGCCGGTCACCACCACCGGGCGGTTGCCGAGCTTGGCGGCCAGGCCGGCGCCGGCGCCGTTGCCGATCAGCGCGGCCACGGCCAGCGGGAGGAAGGCCAGACCGGCCTCGACCGGCGAGTAGTCCAGCACGAACTGCAGGTACTGGGTGAGCACCAGCAGCAGGCCGCCGTTGCCGATCTGAACCAGCGTCAGGGAGAGCGAGCCACCGCTGAAGTTGCGCTGCTTGAACAGCACCAGCGGGACCATCGGCTCCGGGTGGACGTTCTCCCAGACCACGAACCCGGCCAGGGCGGCGACCGCGACCAGCAGGGTGACCAGACCGCGGCCATCGAACGCGCCGTGCTGCGGGATCTCGATGATCCACCAGATCAGCGCCGTCATGCCGACCGCCGAGAGCACCGCACCGATCGGGTCGGGCTTGCGCCAGGGGCCCTTGGACTCGGGCATCAGCAGCAGGGCGGCGGCGATCGCCACGGCCACCACCGGGACGTTCACGAAGAAGATCGAGTGCCAGGAGAAGTGGTCGATCAGGAAACCGCCCAGCACCGGGCTGCCGACCAGGCCGAGCATCGAGACCGAACCCCAGGCCGCCATCGCCTTGCCGCGCTCGTCCTCGTCGAAGACGGTGATCAGGATGGAGAGCGTGGACGGCATGATCAGCGCGCCGCCGACGCCCATCGCGATCCGGGCCGCGATCACCTCTCCGGGGTTGGTGCAGACCGTCGCGGCCAGTGAGGCCAGGCCGAAGAGCAGCAGACCGGTGATCATCACCTTGCGGCGCCCGAAGCGGTCGCCCAGGCTGCCCGAGGTGAGCAGCAGGCCCGCGAAGACCAGCACGTAGGAGTCCAGGATCCACTGGATGTCCTGGGCGCTCGCCCCGATCTCGGCGGTCATCGCCGGCACCGCCACGGTCAGCGCCATGCTGTCGACCACCAGCACCAGGGTCGCCAGGCAGAGCACGACCAGGATCCACCAGCGGTGGGGATTGCGGGATTCCATCACTCTGCCCTCTCGGCTGCGCACACTGTTCCTTCGGTGAGAACACTGTACGCAGCTGCGTACAGTGTTCGCAAGAGGCGAGCTGTGTACGCTGGAGCGAACGCCGTACGCACGGAGAAGACGGAGGAGGACGCATGGCAGCCAAGGCCGCACCCGTCGCATCGGTCTGGGCCCGGGAGCAGCGCGAACCCGACCAGCCGGGCCTGAGCCGGGCCGGGATCGTCCGGGAGGCGATCGCGATGCTCGACGCGGAGGGCGTGGAGGCGCTCAGCATGCGCAAGCTCGGCGCCCGGCTGAACGCCGGGGCCACCTCGCTCTACCGGCACGTCGCCACCAAGGACGAGCTGATGGAGCTCGCGGTGGACGAGGTCGCGGCCGAGATCTCGGTGCCGCCGCCCGGCGGGGCGGACTGGCGGGCCGACGTGACGGCCGCCGCGCGGTCCTTCCGGGACGCCTCGCTCCGGCACCCGTGGCTGTCCTCGCAGCTCGGCCAGGCCGGGCTGGCCTACCTGGGGCCGAACCTGATGGCCTATTCGGAGAAGCTCGCCGCGCTGGTCACCGTGGTCGGCTTCGAGGAGCCCTCACGGGCCATCGACGTGGTCTTCGCCTACGTCATCGGCATGACCACCACCGAGTCGGCCTGGCTGGCGACCATCGCCCGCTCGGGCGAGACCGAGGCGGAGTTCATCGCCAACCGGATGCCGGCCGCCCTCGTGGCGGCCTCCGACCACGCACACCTGACGGCGGCCTACGGGACGGTCGCCCCCGACCCGGTCGCCATCCGCGAGGACAAGTTCACCGACGGCCTGGAGATCATCCTGGACGGCCTCGAAGGCAGGCTGAACGCAAGGCGTTAGTGGCTACGCCGCCGGGGGCGCGAGGAACTGCGCGAGTCGGAAGGCGGCTCACCTGCAACTGAGGCTCCGTCAGCCAGTTGCAGGTGCTGCCGTTCCCCCGCGCGCAGTTCCTCGCGCCCCCAGCGGCGCAGCCACTCCCCTAGCCCTCGGGCCCGAGCAGCGCGGCGAGCGCGCGGCGGATCTCGGCGCGGCTGGGGTCGACCCCGGCCCAGGCGGCGTGGCCGTCGGGGCGGACCAGCAGGGTGGTGTCGCGGAGCTTGCCGTGCGGGGAGGCGGGGGCGGCGGCCACCGCGCGGTCGGCCCAGGGTTCGAGGACGGTGCTGAGGTCGTCGTTGGAGACCAGGACGGCCTTGCCGCCGCGCAGGGCCTCGTAGAGCCGGGTGGGGGCGCCGGGGGCGTCGACGGCGAGGCGCAGGTCGGGGATCCGACGGCCGGTCAGGTGGTGGGTGCCGCTGGGGGCGGGGTAGTCGATGCCGATGCCGGAGATCCGCTTGACCCCGGCCTCGCCGACCGGGCCGAGCCGGTCGCCGAGGACGCCGACCGCGCCGCGCAGCAGCCGGGCCGGGGCCGAGCCGCCGAGGGCGACCCGGACCAGGGCGCCGGAGCTGAGCACGGCGGCCCGGCCGACCGGCCAGCGTTCGGTCTGGTAGCTGTCCAACAGGGCGTCAGGGGCCCAGCCACGGACGGCTCCGGCCAGCTTCCAGCCGAGGTTGGCGGCGTCCTGGAGGCCGGTGTTCATGCCCATGCCGCCAGCCGGGGAGTGGCAGTGGGCGGCGTCGCCGGCCAGCAGGACCCGGCCGGAGCGGTAGTTGGGGGCCTGGCGTTCGTCGCTGTGGAAGCGGGAGAGCCAGCGGGCGTCGTGCAGGCCGTGGTCCTCGCCGAAGGCCTCCCGGGTGATGGCGGCGATCTCGTCGAGCTCGACCGGTGCGTCGTCCGGGAGTTGGTGGTTGCGGTCCCAGGCGATCACCCGGTACCAGCCGTCGCCGAACGGGACCAGGAAGGCGAAGCCGTTCTCCCCCGCGCCGACGTTCAGGGTGTCGGCCGGCGGCCGCTCCAGCCGGACGTCGGCGAGCAGTACGGAGTTGACCACGGACTGGCCGGGGAAGGGGATGCCCAGCAGGTCGCGGACGGCGGAGCGGACCCCGTCGGTGCCGACCGCGTAGGCGGCGGTGTACGTCCGGCCGTCCCGGGTGTCCAGCTCGACCCGCTGTCCGTCCTGCCGCAGGTCGGAGACCTCGGCGCCCCGGACGATCACCGCCCCGGCCTTCACCGCCCGCTCCTGGAGCAGCCGTTCGACGTTGTACTGCGGGGTGATCAGGACGAACGGGAAGCGGGAGTGCAGCCGGTCCAGCCGGGCCTCCAGGCCGCCGAACAGCCGCAGGTGGTCCAGGGTGGTGCCGGTGGTGATCAGCTCGTCGGCCAGGCCGCGGGCGTCCAGCTGTTCCAGGGTGCGGGCGTGCACGGCGAAGGCCCGGGTGAGGTTGGACTCGGTGGTCCGCTTCTCCAACACCGTCACCCGCAGCCCGGCGGTGGCCAGGTCCCCGGCCAGCAGGAGCCCGGTCGGGCCCGCGCCGACCACCACCACATCGGATGCCAGCTGCTTCTCGGACATGCCCATCTCCCGTTGATCGGACCAGCGTTCGAGCCGGGCCCGCACACTGCCCGGGCCTTCTAAGCTTCCTCTCAGCCTTCCATCATCGCGGGCCCATCAGTCCCTGTGAATCTCACTGACATGACTGAGCCCGCAGCTCGGGGCACGACCGTGGTCGGCCCCGCTCCCGCCAGCGCCACCCCGACCCGGACCAAGCTGGTCGAGGTGGTCGTCCCGGTCTACAACGAGCAGCACACGGTGGAGAAGTGCGTCCGTACGCTGCACGACTACCTCTCCGAGACCTTCCCCTACCCGTTCCTGATCACCGTGGCGGACAACGCCAGCACGGACGGCACCTGGGAGGCGGCCACCGGGCTGGCCGCCGAGCTGCCCGGGGTGCGCGCGGTGCACCTGGACCTCAAGGGCCGGGGCCGGGCGCTCCGTCAGGTCTGGGGCGCCAGCGAGGCCGACGTGGTGGCCTACATGGACGTGGACCTCTCCACCGGTCTGGAGGCCTTCCTCCCGCTGGTCGCCCCGCTGCTCTCCGGCCACAGCGACCTGGCCATCGGCAGCCGGCTGCACCGCGGTTCGGCGGTGGTGCGGGGCGCCAAGCGGGAGTTCATCTCGCGCACCTACAACGTGCTGCTGCGGGCCACCATGGCGGCCAAGTTCTCGGACGCCCAGTGCGGCTTCAAGGCGGCCAGGACCGAGGTGGTGCAGCGGCTGCTGGGCTCGGTCGAGGACAACGCCTGGTTCTTCGACACCGAACTGCTGCTGCTGGCCGAGCGGTCCGGGCTGCGCATCCACGAGGTGCCGGTGGACTGGGTGGACGACCCGGACAGCCGGGTGGACATCGTCCGCACCGCGCTGGACGACCTGCGGGGCATGGTCCGGGTGGCGCGCCGTTCGCTGAGCGGCGCCGAGCGGGCGGAGCAGCTGCCGACCAGGGTCCGGCAGGCCCGGATGCCGGCCGCCCTCGGCTGGCAGCTGGCCAGCTTCGCGGTGGTCGGCACCCTGTCCACCCTGGCCTATCTGCTGCTCTACCTGCTGACCCGTCAACTCGCGCCCGCCTTCTGGGCGAACGCCTTCGCGCTGGCCGTCACGGCGGTCGGCAACACCGCGCTCAACCGCCGCTTCACCTTCGGCGTGACGGGGAGTCAGGACGCCCTGAAGCACCAGGTCGAGGGCGGTGCCGCCTTCCTGATCGGCCTGGCGCTGAGCAGCGGCGCCATCGCCCTGCTGCCGGACGGCGCCTCCCACCCGGCCGAACTGGCCGCCCTGGTGGGGGCCAACGCGCTGGCCACCCTGGTGCGCTTCGTGCTGCTGCGGGTCTGGGTCTTCAACCCCCGCCGTCGTCAGGGGAGGTGAGGGCGCCGGCTCCGGAGCCGTGCAGGGCTCCGGGGCCGGCGGACCGGTCAGTTGTGGCGACGGACCTCGACGGTGCGGAAGCGCGAGGCCACGAAGGCGCCGTCGCAGTAGGCCGCGTTGGCCGCCGGGTTGGCGCCGGTGCCGTGCAGGTCGGAGAAGGCGGCGGTCTGGTTCGGGTAGACGCCCCCGGTGAGGTTGAGCGAGAGCGAGACCCCGGAGTCCAGGGCGGCGGCGACCAGGGCGGCCTCCACCTCGGCGTCCACCGTGTACGCGGAGGCGGTCATCGCGCCCTGCTCGCGCACGGTGCGGGCCAGCAGCTCCACCGCGGCCTCGGCGGACTCGACCGCGACCAGGAAGGAGACCGGGCCGAAGCACTCGCCGGCGAAGGCGGTCCGGTCGTCCGGCTTGTCCGCGTCCACCTTGACCAGCGCGGGGGTGCGGATGGTCGCGCCGGGGAACTCCTCGGAGGCCACCGCCCGCGGGGCCAGGGCCAGTTCGCCGTACTCGCCGTCGGCGGCCCGGGTGCTGCGGCCCAGCACGCCGGGGTTGACCACGGCGCCCAGGATGGCGGCGGCCCGGGCGTCGTCGCCAAGCAGCTTCTCGATCGCGTGGGCCAGGTCGGCGGCCACCTCGTCGTAGGACTTGCCGCCCTCGTCGGTGCGCACGCCGGTGCGCGGGATCAGCACGTTCTGCGGGGTGGTGCACATCTGGCCGCTGTAGAGCGAGAGCGCGAAGGCCAGGTTGGCGAGCATGCCGCGGTAGTTGTCGGTGGACTCGACGACCACCGAGTTGACGCCGGCCTTCTCGGTGTAGACCAGCGCCTGCTTGGCGTTCTCCTCCAGCCAGTCGCCGAACTGGGTGGAGCCGGTGTAGTCGATGAGCTTGATCTCCGGGCGCACGGCCAGGGTGGCGGCCAGCGTGCCGCCCTCGTCCTCGGCGGCCAGGGTGACCAGGTTCGGGTCGAAGCCGGCCTCGGCCAGCACCTCGCGGGCGATCTGCACGGTGAGCGCCAGCGGCAGGACGGCCCGGGGGTGCGGCTTGACCAGCACCGGGTTCCCGGTGGCCAGCGAGGCGAACAGGCCGGGGTAGCCGTTCCAGGTCGGGAAGGTGTTGCAGCCGACCAGCAGCGCGAGGCCGCGCGGCACCGGCACGAAGTCCTTCACCATCGAGAGCGGGTCCCGCTTGCCCTGCGGCTTGGTCCACTGGGCCTGGGCGGGCAGCCGGGTCTGCTCGATGTAGGCGTAGGCCACCGCCTCCAGACCGCGGTCCTGCGCGTGCGGGCCGCCGGCCTGGAAGGCCATCCCGTACGCCTGGCCGGTGGTGTGCATCACGGCGTGGGCGAACTCGTGCGAGCGCGCGTTGATCCGGGCCAGGATCTCCAGGCTGACGGCCGCCCGGGCCTCGGGCCCGGCCGCCGCCCAGGCCGGACGGGCCAGCTCCATGGCGCCGATCAGTGCCTCGGCCTCGGCCTTCGGGTAGCGAACGCCCAGCTCCGGGCCGTACGGGGAGGTCTCGCCGCCGACCGTGGAGCCGTCGCCGGGCTGCCCCTCCAGGGTCAGCGAGGTGCCGAGCAGCGCCTCGAAGGCGGCCTGCCCGTCGGCCTGCCCGGTCTCGCCGTACGCCTTGGGGAACTCCGGGTACGGCGACCAGTAGTCGCGGGACCTGGTGGCCTCCACCGCACTGGTGAGGGTGGCCTGGTGACGTTCGATCAGCTCGGCGACGACGGGGTGGCTGGCCGCTGCGGTCATGACGCGCTCCTTTTGGGGCGGACTGGTCACCCCTCAGGGTAACCGAACGATCGGTCGGGTCAATGGGGCGGTGGAGTGACCCGGGGGCGCACGGGTGATACTCGTTCACATGGCCGAGAACACCACCCGCACCGCCTACACCGTCGACTCGCTGCTCGCCGTCACGGTCGGGGTCTTCAACGAGCGCGGGTACGACGGCACCTCGATGGAGGACCTGTCCCGGGCCGCCGGGATCTCCAAGTCCTCGATCTACCACCACGTGCGCGGCAAGGAGGAGCTGCTGAAGCTCGCCGTCGGCCGCGCGCTGGACGCGCTGTTCGGCATCCTGGCCGAGCCGGAGGCGCTGACGGGCCGTGCGGTGGACCGGCTGGAGCACGTGGTGCGCCGCACCGCCGAGGTGCTGATCACCGAACTCCCGTACGTCACGCTGCTGCTGAGGGTCCGGGGGAACACCGCGACCGAGCAGTGGGCACTGGAGCGGCGGCGCGAGTTCGACCACCAGGTGGCCGAGCTGGTCCGCGAGGCGGTGGCCGCGGGGGAGCTGCGCTCGGACGTGGAGCCCCGGCTGGCCACCCGGCTGCTGTTCGGGATGATCAACTCGATCGTGGAGTGGTACCGGCCCGGCGGCAAGCACACCGACGGGGTGGCCGAGGCACTGGTCCACCTGGCCTTCGACGGGCTCCGCGGCTGACGGTGGGGGGTGGCAGGCTGCGGGCATGACCGAGATGCCCGCACACCTCGCCCCGCCGCTCGCCGACGACCCGCGCGAGCCGCTGCCGCTCACCGGCTCCGAGCGCGAGCTGCTCACCGCCTTCCTGGACTGGCACCGGGAGACCTTCCTGCTCAAGTGCGCCGGCCTGACCGACGCCGAGCTCTCCACCCTGCCGGTCGAGCCCTCCACCCTGAGCCTGCACGGCCTGCTGCGCCACCTCACCGGCGTCGAACGCTGGTGGTTCCGGATCCAGTTCGCCGGGGAGGAGCTGCCGCTCCTGTACTACTCCGACGAGGACCCGGACCAGGACTTCGAGCACCTGGACGGCAGCGTGGCCGAGGCCGTCGAGGCCTGGCGCGCCGAGGTCGCGGAGTCCCGCCGGATCACCGCCGAGGCCGCCTCGCTCGACGTCACCGGCACCCACCGCGCCTCCGGGCAGCCGATCTCGCTGCGCCGCATCCTGATCCACACCCTCGCCGAGTACGCCCGCCACAACGGCCACGCCGACCTCCTCCGCGAACGCCTGGACGGCACCACCGGCTACTGACGGTCCAGGCGCAGCCACCGCAGGGGCGCGAGGAACTGCGCGAACCGGAAGGCGGACCAGCGTGAGATCGGGGCACGCGAGCCAGTTGCACGTGTTGCCGTTCCCCCGCGCGCAGTTCCCCGCGCCCCTGCGGGGCGCAAGCGGTGTCCTAGATCGGCGGTACCTGGTCGGTCTCCTCGAAGACCAGCAGGGTCTGGGTGGCGAGTACCTGCGGGATGTTCTGGATCTGGCCGAGGACCAGCTCCCGCAGGGCCCGGTTGTCGGCGGTGTGGACCAGCAGCAGCACGTCGAACTCGCCGCCCACCAGGGCGATGTGCGCCACGCCGGGGAGGGCGAGCAGCTGCTCGCGGACGGTCCGCCAGGAGTTCTGCACGATCTTCAGGGTGATGTACGCGGAGGCGCCCTGCCCGGCCCGCTCGTGGTCGACCCTGGCGGCGAAGCCGCGGATCACGCCGTCCTCGACCATCCGGGAGATCCGCGCGTAGGCGTTGGCCCGGGAGACGTGCACCCGCTCGGCCACCGAGCGTATCGAGGCCCGTCCGTCCTGCTGGAGCAGCCGCAGGATGGACCGGTCGATCCGGTCCAGGTTGGACGTCTGTTCAGTGGACACGGCCCCCGACCCTCCCGCTGTGGACATGCTGTCACCAGAAGACTGCTGTTCGGGCCGATTGTCCACCACTACGGCACAGCTGTGGCCAGATTGAACGGACAACCGAACAATCGGTAGGGAGAGGGCGCTCCGGCGACCAGCCCTGCCACCCCTCGTGCACCACCGGCATGACCCCGCCCCTGCCGCACCCTCCCCCACCCTCTGGAGGTGCCCGAGATGACCGTTCTCGACCACCGACACCTGGCCGGCGACGTGCCCGGCTGGCGCCCCGGCGCCTCCGGCCCGCGGATCGACCCGGCTCCGCTGCTGCCGGACCACGAGCCCTACCGGATGCTGGGCACCCCGGCCGCCGAGAAGGCCGAGCCGCTGCTGCTCACCGAGCTCTACCGCCGCCTGGTCGCGGGCCGCCGCTACAACCAGCAGGCCACCACGCTGACCAAGCAGGGCCGGCTCGCGGTCTACCCGGCCTCCACCGGCCAGGAGGCCTGCCAGGTGGCCGCCGCGCTGGCGCTCCGTCAGGACGACTGGCTCTTCCCCAGCTACCGGGACACCCTGGCCGTGGTCAGCCGGGGCGTCGACCCGCTGGAGGCGCTCACCCTGCTGCGCGGCAACGCGCACACCGGCTACGACCCCCGGGCCACCCGCACCGCCCCGCTCTCCACCCCGCTCGCCACCCAGGCCCCGCACGCGGTCGGCCTGGCGCACGCGGCCCGGCTGCGCGGCGACGACACCGTCGCGCTGGCCATGCTCGGCGACGGCGGCACCAGCGAGGGCGACTTCCACGAGGCGCTGAACTTCGCCGCCGTGCTGAACGCCCCGGTGGTCTTCCTGGTGCAGAACAACGGCTACGCCATCTCCGTCCCGCTCACCCGGCAGTCAGCCGCGCCCAGCCTGGCCCACAAGGCCGTCGGCTACGGCCTGCCCGGCCGGCTGGTGGACGGCAACGACGCGCTGGCCATGCACACCGTGCTCACCGAGGCGGTCGAGCGGGCCCGCTCCGGCGGCGGCCCGACCCTGGTCGAGGCGGTCACCTACCGGATCGAGGCGCACACCAACGCCGACGACGCCACCCGGTACCGCGAGGAGGAGGAGATCGCCGCCTGGCGGGACCACGATCCGATCCTGCTGATCGAGCGTCAGCTCCGCGAGGCCGGCCTGATGGAGGACGCGCTGGCCCGGGACGCCGCCGAGGCCGCCGAGGCGCTGGCCGCCCGGATGCGCAGCGAGTTCCACGCCGACGCGACGCTCGACCCGATGTCGCTGTTCGCCCACGTCTACGCCGAGCCCACCCAGCAACTGCGGGAGCAGGCCGATCAGTTGGCCGCCGAGCTGGCCGCCGAGGAGCACTCTCGATGACCACCGCCACCACCACCGGTGCCCAGACCCGCACCATGGCCCAGGCGCTCAACACCGCACTGCGGGACGCCATGCGCGAGGACCCGACGGTGCACGTGCTGGGCGAGGACGTCGGTCAGCTCGGCGGCGTCTTCCGGATCACCGACGGCCTGACCGCCGAGTTCGGCCCGGACCGCTGCCTGGACACCCCGCTGGCCGAGGCCGGCATCCTGGGCACCGCCGTCGGCATGGCGATGTACGGGCTGCGCCCGGTGGTCGAGATGCAGTTCGACGCCTTCGCCTACCCGGCGATGGAGCAGCTGTTCTCGCACGTCGCCAAGATGCGCAACCGCACCGCCGGGAAGCTCCCGCTGCCGATCACCATCCGCATCCCGTACGGCGGCGGCATCGGCGGGGTCGAGCACCACAGCGACTCCTCCGAGGCGTACTACGCCCACACCCCCGGCCTGCACGTGGTCACCCCGGCCACCGTGGCCGACTCCTACGGGCTGCTCCGCGAGGCCATCGCCTCCGACGATCCGGTGGTCTTCCTGGAGCCCAAGCGGCTCTACTGGGGCAAGGACCGGCTGGACACCGCCGCCGCGGTGGAGCCGATCGGCCGCGCGGTGCTGCGCCGCCCCGGCACCTCGGCGGTGCTGGTGACCTACGGGCCCTCGCTGCCGGTCTGCCTGGAGGCGGCCGAGGCGGCGAAGGCCGAGGGCTGGGACCTGGCGGTGCTGGACCTGCGCTCGCTGGTGCCCTTCGACGAGGCGACGGCCTGTCAGGTGGTGCGCTCGCTCGGGCGGGCGGTCGTGGTGCACGAGGCCTCCGGCTTCGGCGGCGCCGGGGCGGAGATCGCCGCGCGGCTGACCGAGAAGTGCTTCCACCACCTGGCGGCCCCGGTGCTCCGGGTGACCGGCTTCGACATCCCGTACCCGCCGCCGATGCTGGAGCACCACCACCTGCCGGGTGTGGACCGCATCCTCGACGCGGTGGCGCGGCTGCAGTGGGAGGACTGACCAGATGATGCCGGTGGTGCGCGAGTTCACCCTGCCCGACCTGGGCGAGGGGCTGACCGGGGCCGAGGTGGTCCGCTGGCTGGTGGAGGTCGGCGAGGTGATCGCCGTGGACCAGCCCGTGGTGGAGGTGGAGACCGCCAAGGCGGTGGTCGAGGTGCCCTGCCCGTACGGCGGGGTGGTGACGGCCCGGTTCGGTGCCGAGGGCGAGGAGATTCCGGTCGGGGCCCCGCTGGTGACGGTCGCGGTGGCGCCGGGCGAGGGCCCGCAGCCGCTGGCCGAGCAGGAGCCGGCGGTGGAGCGGCCGTTGGTCGGGTACGGGGTGGCCGAGCGGCCGGCCGGTGCGCGGCGGGCCCGGGTCGGTGCGGGCGCGCGGAGCGCGGCTCCGGCCGCTGCGGTGGTGTCCGCCGCTCCGGTGGTGCCCGTGGCTCCCGTGGTCCCCGTGGCGCCCGCCGTCGTGGCGGTGATCTCGCCGCTGGTGCGGAGGATCGCCCGCGAGCACGACCTGGACCTGCGGACGGTGGCCGGCTCCGGCCCGGACGGGCTGATCCTGCGGCGGGACGTGGAGCGGGTGCTGACCGCTCCCGCCGCCCCGGTGGCGGCCCCGGTGGCCGAGGGCGTCGTCCCGCTGCGCGGGCTGCGCAAGGCGGTGGCCGAGAAGCTGACCCGCAGTCACCGGGAGATCCCCGCCGCGACCTGCTGGGTGGACGCCGACGCCACCGCCCTGATGGAGCTGCGGGCCGAGCTCAACCGGGCGGCCGGGCCGAAGATCAGCGTGCTGGCCCTGCTGGCCCGGATCTCCACCGCCGCGCTGGCCCGCTTCCCCGAGCTCAACTCCAGCGTGACGCCCGACGGTTCCGGCATCGTCCGGCACACCGCCGTGCACCTGGGCTTCGCCGCGCAGAGCGAGCGCGGTCTGGTGGTGCCGGTGGTGAGGGACGCGCACGCGCTCGGGACGGAGCACCTCGGTGCGGAGCTCGCACGGTTGACCGAGGCGGCCCGGGAGGGCCGGATCACCCCGGCGGAGCTGACCGGGGGCACCTTCACCCTCAACAACTACGGGGTCTTCGGAGTGGACGGCTCCACGCCGATCCTCAACCACCCGGAGGCGGCGATGCTCGGCGTCGGCCGCATCACGCCCAAACCCTGGGTCCACCAAGGGGAGTTGGCGGTCCGTCAGGTCACCCAGCTCTCCTTCACCTTCGACCACCGGGTCTGCGACGGCGGTACGGCGGGCGGCTTCCTGCGGTTCGTCGCGGACTGCGTGGAGCAGCCCGGGACGCTGCTGCGGCAGCTGTGACGGCCGCTGTGGGCGCGGGAGGGTAGCGCTTCGGGGGCCTTGTGTCCGGGCTTCCGAGGATTTGTCGGATGAGCTTCACGGTCGTGCCACGCTGCTGAGCCTCAGCAACTGGCACGACCGGAAGCGAAACGATTCTCTTGGGCACTCGTCAAATCGCGGTGAAGACAGCCCCGTTGAGGGTCCGGGCGGGGCGCGGCTCGGTCGCGGTGGCCGCCGTACCGGGCATGCCGGAGACGGAACCGGAGCCACCCGCACGGGTGGTGGAGCCGGTCGTTCCGGTGGAGCCGGAACCCCTGGCCGTGGTGGAGCCGGTCGTCCCGGTGGGGCCGGAAGCCCCCACCGTGGTGGAGCCGGAAGCCCCCGTCGTGGTGGAGCCGGCGGCCCTGGTGATCCCGCCGCGGCCGGTGCACCCGCCGGCGGTGCCGGCCGTGGCGCCCTCCCCGGTGGAGCCGCTGTTCCCGCAGGCCCCGGGCCTCAACTGGGCCGGGCCGGGCGACCACTGGAGCCGGGCCTGGGCGATGGACACCCTGGGCGGCGTCGCCCCGCAGGCGCCGGCCGCCGAGCCCCCGGCCGGTGCGGGGGACCCGCCGACCGCGCGGGACGTCGAACTGATCCGGGCCAGCCTGGCGGTGGTGGAGCCGCTCGCCGACCGGGCCACCGCGCACTTCTACGCGCTGATCTTCGTGCACCACCCCGAGGTCCGGGCGCTCTTCCCGGCCGCCATGGACGTCCAGCGGGACCGGCTGTTCCGCTCGCTGCTGATGGCCGCCCGGAGTGCGGACGACCTGCCGGGCCTGACCGCCTACCTGACCCGGCTGGGCCAGGGGCACCGCAAGTACGGCACCCTGACGGGCCACTACGCCCCGGTCGGTGAGTGCCTGGTGGCGGCGCTGGCCAAGTACTGCGGCCCGAAGTGGGACGCGGAGACCGAGCTGGCCTGGCGCCGGGTCTACGGCCTGGTCGCCACCGTGATGTCGGAGGCGGCCGAGGCGGCGGCCCGCACCTCCCCGCCGTGGTGGCAGGCCGAGGTGGTGGGCCACCGGATGCGCACGTCGGACGTGGCGGAGCTGACGCTCCGTCCGGACCAGGCGTACCCGTACCGGGCCGGGCAGTACACCACCCTGGAGACGCCCTGGTGGCCCCGGGTCTGGCGGCCGTTCTCCTTCGCCACCGCGCCCCGGCCGGACGGGCTGCTGACCCTGCACGTCAAGGCGGTGCAGGCGGGCTGGGTGAGCAACGCGCTGGTGCACCGGGCCGCGCCGGGCGACGTGCTGCGGCTCGGCCCGGCGGCCGGGTCGATGCTGCTGGACCAGGGGGACGGGGCCGACCTGGTCTGCCTGGGCGGCGGCACCGGGATCGCCCCGGTCACCGCGCTGGTGGAGGAGCTGGTCGAGCGCGGCGGGGGCCGGCGGACGGTGGACGTCTTCTACGGCGCCCGCCGGCAGGACGGCCTGTACGAGCTGGACCGGCTGCGCGAACTGGCCGCCGGGAACCCGTGGCTGACGGTGCATCCGGTGGTCTCCGAGGAGCAGGCCGTCGGTCTGCTGGCGGGGGAGCTGCCGGACGCGGTCTCCCGCTACGGCAGCTGGGCCGGCCGGGACGCGTACCTGAGCGGCCCGGCGGCCATGGTCCGCCGGGGCGCGCGGGCGCTGGCCCGGGCCGGGGTGGCGCCGGGCCGGGTCTTCCACGACCTGGGCGAGGAGGCCTGAGGTGGCTGGCCGCCCGTCAGTGCCGTTCGGCGGCGCCCAGGTCCGGGGCGAGCAGGGCCCGGACGCCCTCCACGTTGGCCGCCAGGTAGGCGCGCAGGCTGGGCGGGACGACGTTCACCGAGGTGACGCCCTCGCGGGTGAAGGGCAGCCGGACGATCTCGTACTCGCCCCGGGGTTCGTCCACCTCGGGGCCGTGGCGGCGGGACGGGTCCATCGCGGTGAGCCGGCAGACGAAGAAGTGCTGGACCTTGACGCCGTGGGGGTGGGCCGGTGAGCCGTCCTCGTGGTGGGAGTGGGCGACCGTGTCCACGAAGGCGGGCACCACGCCCTCGACCTTGCCCCCGAGCTCCTCGTCCACCTCCCGGTGCAGGGCGGCCACCACGGTGCGGTCGGTGTCCTCCACCCCTCCGCCCGGCGTGATCCAGTACGGCCGGGCGCCGGGCCTGGTCCGCTTGATCAGCACGATCGAGGCCGGGCGGTGCGGATCGTCCGGGTCCAGCTCCAGCAGGATCGCCCGCGCGGTGCGCTTCACCACGGGACGGACGGGGCCGGTCATGACCACCTCCGGGAGGGGAGCGTTGTGGCTGAGTCTCCCGCCACCGACCACCGGTGAAACTCGTACGGACGGACGAACGGGACGGCCCGGTTCCGCCGAACGGTTGATTCGGCGTGCCCGGGCGCTTCGGGGCCGCAGCGGGCAGTCAGGCCCTTTGGATCTTCGATAGCAAGGCGGGCGCCGGAGATGCTCCTACCGGAGAGTCACATTCCGCTGGGGGTGCCTTGGATTCGAAGGTCAAAAGCCGACATTGCTCACCGGAATGATTGCAGGCATGGGCGCCCTGTGCTGCAATGAGCGCCATTCGGGCACAACTGCACTGAAACCGGGCAGGGGGCAGGGCATGACAGTGGATCAGATCACGGACGCCGCACGGAGCATACGGGGCGCCGGGTCAGCGACCGGGGGCACCCGGGAGCCGACCCTGATCGCCTCCGTCCAGCGGGCGCTGCGGCTGCTGGAGGCCGTCGGCGAGTACCGCGAGGGCGCCACCGCCAAGCAGCTGGCCCGCGCGGCCGGGCTGCCGCTGGGCACCACGTACCACCTGCTCCGCACCCTGACCCACGAGGGCTACCTGTGCCGGGTGGCCGGCCGGTTCTTCTACGGCGCCTCGGCGGACGGCATCGGCCGGGACGGCGTCCGGCGGGCCGACCGGGCCGACCTGCGCGGCCGGATGGAACAGATCGGCCAGGAGCTGGACACCGCCGTCTACTACGCCGTCTACGAGGACGGCGAGGTCAGGGTGGTCGACGTGGTCGACGCCCCGGCCCGGCCCGCGGTCGAGGAGGTGGCCGACTTCAAGGTCAGCGCCAACGCCCACGCGGTCGGCCAGTGCCTGCTCTCCCAGCTCGGCGAGGAGGACCGCCAGGACCACTTCAGCCGCCACCCGCCGGTCGGGCTCACCCCGTCCACCCTCACCGACCGCACCCTGCTGCTCCGCCGCCTGGCCGCGGCCGAGCCCAGCAGGCCGGTGCTGGAGCGTCAGCAGTACGCGCTCGGCACGGTCTGCGCCGCCGTCCCGATCACCGTCGGCTCGGCCGTCGCCACCATGGCGATCTCCCTCCCGGCGGCCCGCGCCGGGGAGTTGGCCGCGAAGGCCGAGCGGCTCCGTTCGCTGGTCGGGGCGATGTCCCCCTCGTTCGTCCACTGACCCCCTCGGGTGTGTCCGCTCACCATTTGAAAAAGCGCGTCTTGTCCAATTCGTCCCCAAAGCACCACGATGGACCCGGATGGGGACCTTGAGGACCACGACATCGAATCGCATGCCCGGCCAACCGGCGGTCCCCCTCAGCCACCGGACACCGGGCAGAACGAGAGGTACTGGCGCATGCACAGCACGGTCCAGGGCCACGTGGTGATGAACCTCGTGGTCTCGCACGAGCTCTCCTTCCGCATCGTGGTCGACCTCGACTACGACCCCGTGGACCCCTTCGCGGTCCGGTTCACCTTCCACCTCCCCGGTGACGCCCCGGTCACCTGGTACTTCGCCCGCGAGCTGCTGCTGGACGGCATCAGCCGCCCGACCGGCGAGGGGGACGTGCACATCCACCCCGTGGGCGAGGAGCTCTCCGAGGTCTGCATCGTGCTGCACTCCCCGGACGGCGACGCCCGTCTGGTCGCCTCGGCCCCGCCGCTGATCGCCTTCCTGGCCCGGACCGACCGGCTGGTGCCGATGGGCCAGGAGCCGACCGGCAGCGAGCTGGACGAGGAGCTGGCCGCGATCCTGGCCAAGGGCTGCGAGAACCTCGGCTGACGCCGCTGCTCCCGACGGCACGAAGGGCCCACCGCCTCGCCGGCGGTGGGCCCTCGTGCGTCCGGCGGCGCGTCAGTCGTCGTCGCCGAAGGCCAGGTTGAGGCCCCAGGAGACCAGGCTGATGATCAGCGAGCCGAGCAGCGCGGCCCAGAACCCGTCCACGTGGAAGTCCAGGCTCAGCTTGTCCGAGGCCCAGGAGGTCAGCCAGAGCATCAGGGCGTTGATCACGAAGGTGATCAGCCCCAGGGTGAGGATGAACAGCGGCAGCGAGAACAGCTTGACCAGCGGCTTGATCAGGAAGTTCACCACCCCGAAGACCAGGGCGACCAGGATCACCGTCACGGTCTTGCTCTGCCAGTCGTCCCCGGACAGCGTGATGCCGGACACGATCCAGGCGGCCACCCAGATGGCGGCCGCGTTGATCAGCGTCTTGATGACGAAGTTCTTCATGGTCCCGAGCCTGGCAGGCCGCCGGGCCGTGCGGAAGCTCTCCGGCCGCATGTTGTTCAATGTGGCCATCACAACAGGAGGGTGGCCCCGTGAAGGTCTTCCGGCTGGACCGGCTCGACGCCGAGCGCACCGAGGGCGGCGGCGCCTACCTGCGCTTCCTGAAGGAGCGTCACATGTCCGCCGGGCTCTACGCGCTCTCCCCCGGCGAGACCGACACCCAGACCGCGCACGCCCAGGACGAGCTCTACCAGGTGATCAGCGGCCGGGCCGAGCTCACGGTCGGCGGCGAGACCACCACCGTCGGCCGGGGCAGCGTGGTCTACGTCCCGGCCGGGACGCCGCACCGCTTCCACCACGTCACCGAGGAGCTCCGGGTGCTGGTGGTGTTCTCCCCGCCGGAGGACTGACGGGCCGTCCGGAACGCTCCGGGTAGGGTCGGCCGAGGCCCGACCCCGTACGGCAGGAGCAGCAGCGATGACCTTCACCGAGGACCTCTGGTCGGCGATCGAGCCGATCCACGCCGAGATCCTGGCGCACCCCTTCATCTCCGGACTGACCGACGGCACCCTGCCGCGGGACGCCTTCCGCCACTTCGTGGTCCAGGACTCGCACTACCTGCGGGACTACGCCCGGGCGCTGGCCGTCTGCGCCGCCAAGGCCCCCGACGAGGAGGGCGTGCGGGCCTTCGCCGCCGACGCGGTCGGCGCCATCGCCGCCGAGCAGGAGATGCACGCCGACTTCCTCTCCGCCTTCGGCGAGCGCGCCGAGGAGGCCGCCGCCGAGCCGGTCCTGCCCACCACCCGGGCCTACACCAGCTACCTGCTGGCCACCGTCTACGGCGGCTCCTTCGCCGAGGCGGTCGGCGCGGTGCTCCCCTGCTACTGGATCTACGCCCGGGTCGGCGAGCAGCTGCTCGCCTCCTCCTCCCCCGACCCGCTCTACGCCAAGTGGATCGCCACCTACGGGGACGAGGCCTTCCAGTCCGTGGTCCGCCGGGTGCTGGAGCTGACGGACCGTCTGGGCGAGCAGCTCGCCCCGGCCGAGCGGGCCCGGGTGGTGGAGCACTTCGTGACCACCTCGCGCTACGAGTGGATGTTCTGGGACGCCGCCTGGCGTCGGGAGACCTGGCCGGTCTGAGCCCTCCCCGGGTAGGGGGTCGTCCCTCCCGGACCTAGGGGGCATCTCCGGGTTCTCTCCGGGCTCGAACCCCTCGGAAGCAGTGCTCCGGCCCGGTACGTTCTAAGTATCGAAGCAACGGGACGCGACGGACCAGCCGTCACCGGCCCGAGGGGAGAGAAGGAACGGACATGGCTGAGCTCTGGAAGTCGCTGCCCTCGTGGGTGCGCAACATCGTCGTCCCGATCGTCGCGGTGATCCTCGCCTGGAACCTGATCTTGTTCGTCGTCGGTGCGGTGACCTCGCTGCTCGCCTTCCTGTTCAAGGCACTGGTGGTGGTCGGCGTCGCGGCCGGCGTGGTGATCCTGGTGAAGAAGGCCGCCAAGAGCTGACGGCGGCGCGAACCCGGAACGGCCCGGCCCCGCACGGGGGCCGGGCCGTTCGCCGTGCGGGGCGGAAGTGACGGAAGGCGTCCGGGGAGACGCCGTGACGCCCCTGACCTGTCCGCATGCCGAACAGACCGTCAGGTCCGCTCTGGACCATCCGGGACCTGACCGCTACGGTGATGGACGTCTTGTTGCAGGCAAACCGCCTGTGGACACGGGAGCTCGGAGCACCGGGCTGAGAGGGCGCTGAAAGGTACGTGCGAGCCGCGTACCGACCGCTGCGTCGACCGCAGGAACCTGACCGGGTAATGCCGGCGTAGGGAGATAGAGGTCTCATGACCACGTTCGACGCACAGCAGAAGTCTGCCCCGGCCCAGGTGGAGAGCGCGGTCACCAGCGCCACCACCGGCTACCCGACCCCGGCATGGCGCAAGGCCTACCGCGACGGATCCCGCCCCGACCTGCGGGTGCCGTTCAAGGAGGTCGTCCTCACCAACGGCAAGTCCGTTCCGCTGTACGACACCTCGGGTCCGTACACCGACCCCTCCTACCAGCCCGACGTGCGCCGGGGCCTGCCCGCGCTGCGCGACGCGTGGATCCGCCAGCGCGGCGACGTCGAGGAGTACGAGGGCCGCGAGGCCCGCCCGGAGGACGACGGCATCAAGCACACCTCGCCGCGCGGCGGGAACCTGCGGAACCTGGACGCGGTCTTCCCCGGCCGCCCGCGCCGCCCGCTGCGCGGGCGCGAGGGCGTCGCGGTGACCCAACTCGCCTACGCGAAGCGGGGGATCGTCACCCCGGAGATGGAGTTCGTGGCGCTGCGGGAGGGCATGGACCCGGAGTACGTCCGCTCCGAGGTGGCCCGCGGCCGCGCGGTCATCCCGCTGAACGTGAACCACCCCGAGGTGGAGCCGTCGATCATCGGCACCAACTTCCTGGTGAAGATCAACGCCAACATCGGCAACTCCGCCGTCACCTCCTCGATCGAGGAGGAGGTGGAGAAGATGACCTGGGCCACCCGCTGGGGCGCCGACACCGTCATGGACCTCTCCACCGGGCGGAACATCCACACCACCCGCGAGTGGATCCTGCGCAACTCGCCGGTGCCGATCGGCACCGTGCCGCTGTACCAGGCGCTGGAGAAGGTGGACGGCAAGGCCGAGGAGCTGAACTGGGAGGTCTACCGGGACACGATCATCGAGCAGTGCGAGCAGGGCGTGGACTACATGACGGTGCACGCCGGCGTGCTGCTCCGCTACGTCCCCCTGACGGCCCGTCGGAAGACCGGCATCGTCTCGCGCGGCGGCTCGATCATGGCGGCCTGGTGCCTGGCGCACCACCAGGAGAACTTCCTCTACACCAACTTCGAGGAGCTCTGCGACATCCTGGCCCGCTACGACGTCACCTTCTCGCTGGGTGACGGCCTGCGGCCGGGCTCCACCGCGGACGCCAACGACGAGGCGCAGTTCGCCGAGCTGCAGACCCTCGGCGAGCTGGGCCGGATCGCCCGCGAGCGGGACGTCCAGGTGATGATCGAGGGCCCCGGCCACGTCGCGATGAACAAGATCAAGGAGAACATGGATCTCCAGAAGGAGATCTGCGACGAGGCGCCGTTCTACACCCTCGGCCCGCTCACCACGGACGTGGCCCCCGGCTACGACCACATCACCTCGGGCATCGGCGCGGCCATGATCGCCTGGTGGGGCACCGCGATGCTCTGCTACGTCACGCCCAAGGAGCACCTGGGCCTGCCCAACCGGGACGACGTCAAGACCGGCGTGATCACCTACAAGATCGCCGCCCACGCCGCCGACCTGGCCAAGGGCCACCCCGGCGCCTCCGCCTGGGACGACGCGCTCTCCGACGCCCGCTTCGAGTTCCGCTGGGAGGACCAGTTCAACCTGGCCCTCGACCCGGAGACGGCCCGCGCCTTCCACGACGAGACGCTGCCCGCCGAGCCGGCCAAGACCGCGCACTTCTGCTCCATGTGCGGCCCGAAGTTCTGCTCGATGAAGATTAGTAAAAGCATCACAGAGCTTTACGGCGACAAGGCCGTGAACACCGAGTACGACGCCGAGGCCCTGGCGGGCATGCAGGCCAAGTCCGAGGAGTTCGCGGAGCACGGCAACCGGGTCTACCTCCCTTTGGCTGACTGAGCCCCACTGACAGCATCGGCCCGCGTCTGAGAGGGGGAGACGCGGGCCGATGCGTTCGGCTGTTGTCAGGCGTCCCACGCGCTCACGATCGGCTCCGGCCACTCCTCGGCCGTCGCTGCGAGGTCCGCTGGCAGTAGCGCGAGCAACAGGGACCGGCTGTCGGCAACGGCCTTCAACGCGGCCTCTTCGGCCTCGTCCTTGGTGTCGAACATGCCCTCACCCACAGTCTCATTGTGGGGTGGCTGGCCGACCTCGCCGACCCACTGTGACGCACCCGGCCACACCCGGACATGGGTCAGCCGGGAAGGCTCCGGCAGGCCGGTGACGCCACGGGCGGCGGCTTCCTTGATCACGTCTTCGATGGTCATGTTTGGACTCTCCTCATCTCTGCCAGTGCGGCATCCAGTCGTGCGGAGCGGACCACGGTGGAAAGGTCAGTTGCGATGCGGGCGTAGTGCTCGGCCTCCTCCTGGGCACCCTGGCGGTAAAGCACGGTGGCCAGTTGGGCGGTGTCGATCGCCTTCGAGCGGGCCCGGTTGGAGGTCTGCGAGTCCACTGCCCGGCGGAGCCGGGACACCAGATCGGAGACAGGACGCCCGGTGACCGTGGCGAGCAGGTAGAGGGCGTGTCCGGTCTCCCCGTGCAGCTTGTGCTGGGTGAAGTACCACATCCAGCGTGGTTCGCTGTGAAGGTCGATAACGCGGCTGTAGATCGACTCGGCAAGGCTGATCTGTCGCATCACCTCCGCCTCGTCGCCCTGGATGGCGTACGCCTGGGCCTTCACCGCCGCGATCATTGCGAGTGCTGATAGGGGCACGTTTCCCATCGCCATGTCGGCCAGGGCGACGGCGTCCTTCGGCCTCCGTTCGGCGATCTCCTGGCGGGCGAGGCCAGTTGCGACGTGGCACAACAGGCCGTCGTCGCCGGCCTCTTGGGCGGCCTTGATGCCGAGCCCGAAGGTGCTGCGAGCGGGAGCGCTCTGCCCAGCGTCGAACGCTGACCAGGCGGCCAGATCAGCGAGGTTGGCAATCTGACCACAGAGCCGGTCACGGACACGCGGCCCCATGGAGGACTTGGTCAGGTCAACGGCGCTTCGCAGCTCGCCGAACGCGAGATGGCGTGTGGCGACGCCTCCGCTTCGTCGGTCCCACTCCTCAAGGGCGAAGGTCCGCTCGGCGATATCGTCAATATCCTTCAAGCCCAAGGAAGTTGGCGACGGCATCACGTCGGGCAGGATGCCTGCCAAGGAGACGGCCAAGAAGTCGCGGCGCTTCGACTCACTCACCTCCTCGCGGTCCCGCCGGGTCCGCTTTGGGAACAACCCCAGCTCTGCATTCGTGGCCACGCCGAAGACTCCGCGCAAGGCGTCGCGGACCTCCTGCTCCGGCCATGTGATCACGCCACGTTCTAATCGGCTGATCACGTTGGCGTCAATCGCCCTGTCCCGCCCGGTCGCTGCCTTGATGCGGGCGTTCACACGGGCGGCGACCTCGCCCTGGGTCCACTCTCGCCCGAGACGAAGCCGCCGTAGCGCGTCGTTGGTCATCTGAGGCCCGTCTCTGCGGTACCGCTGGTGGGAGCCAGACAGCCTAGTGAAGTGCCTAGCGTCTGCCTACAGGATCGCCCTGTCTCTACCCGAACCGCAGGCGTTTGATGGTTCTCAGTCGCCCGGGGTGATGGGCCGGTCACTCCGGCTCCGTCGGGAAGGTCCCGGGCGGCGTCACCAGTACCTGACCTGCTCGCAGACTGGAGGCCCGCATGTCCGTCAGCGTCAACGCAACGACCGTCGGCACTTCGGGCACAGCGTTCATCGAGATCCCGGTAGTGCAGCCCGATGATCTCGGGTGCCTGCTGGAACTGCCCTGCCAGCCCGAATCCGCAAGGTGCGCACGCAAGTTGGTGACCGCTGCCCTCACGGCCTGGTCCGCTGCCGAGTTGGGCGATGTGGCCGAGCTACTGGTGAGTGAGCTGGTCACCAACGCGGTCCGGCACACGGGCTGCACACGGATCGCGGTTTCGGTGAACCGGCAGAAGGCTTCGGTGTGGGTGGGTATCCGGGATTCGTCCGGCGCGCTGCCGTGCCGTACCGCCCCAACGTGGGAGGCGGAGTCCGGGTACGGCCTGGGGCTCGTGGAAACCCTCTCGTCCCGCTGGGGCGTGGCCTGGGCGCCGTTCGGCAAGTGGGTCTGGTTCGAGCTGAGGACGGCGAAGTCATGACCATCGAGCGGAACTCTGCTGGCGGCCGTCACCGCGGCGAACACCGCGATCCCGTCGGCGCGGTGCTGACTGGCTTCTGGGCGCTTGGCCACGTGGTCACCGTTCTTCTCCTCGGCACCTCGGCGGCCCAGCAGTTGGACCCTGACCACCTCGGCCCGATGCGGACGGCCCAGTCGGCTCCGGACCGCGAACCGCCGGCCTGAGCGCGGACGGACCTTAAGACTCCCTCTGGCCTCGACGACGAGACCGGGCTGGAGGGCCGCACCACCGCGGCGGGACTGGACCCGTCGCGCCCTGCGAACAGCGGAGGGAGGTGAACACCATGGAGGACTTCACCCAGCTCGACCCCGAGCCGGAGGAGGAGGTCGTCGTCCTGGGGGACGCGGCGCTCCTGACGAAGGGCAACACCAGCACCAGCGTGGAGAACAAGCGCTCCCCGTACGGCGGCTGACGCACGGCGGCGGCACCCCTATTTCCCCCGGGGGTGCCGCCGCACCCTCTCCGACCCAATCCACGGAGGTGATCACATGAGCTGGTTCGGGGGGTCTCTCACCCGGGCTGTCACGTCCCCGACGCCTGTCGGCGCGCGGGTGCTGTGGCGCGGTCCCAATGCCTGGTCTGTCGGCACTCCGGTACGGCTGGCTAAGGGTGCAGACGGGCGTCGGCTCGCTGTCTTCGGTCCGTGCGCGGCGACAGATGCGGAGTTGATCCGTCTCGTGCACTCCACGAATCCGCGGGCGCTGGACGCGGCGGCCACCTCCTGGGCGGGCGCTTACGCCCTGGTCCTCGATGACGGACACGGCATACTCACCCTGTGGGCCGATCCGGCGGGGGCATGCCCCCTCTACGTCGCCCGTACGGACGGGGAACGCTTCTGGGCATCGAGTTCGTTGGCTCTGGCCTCCCTGCTCCGTGCCGAGCCCGATGCCGCCTGGCTGGCCGCGCACCTTGCCGACCCGACGGCGTGGACGCCCGGACGCTCGGCTTGGACTGGGGTGGAGCAGGTTCCGCCGGGGCATCGTTGGACGGCCACCGCAGGTGGGGCCGCAGCCCTTGCCCCCTACTGGCGGGTGCCCGAACTCAACTGGGCAAACGCCGTACAGCGGCTGCGCAACGACCTGGCGGACGGCGTTCGTATCCGCGTCGCTGAGCAGGATGTCTCCTCGGACCTGTCCGGTGGTCTTGACTCCAGCACTCTCGCCGCCTACGCCGCCCAGCACGGTCCGGTCACCGGCATCACCTATCACCCAAAGGGCAAAGAGGCTGGCGGAGACCTCGACCACGCCCGTGCCGTTGCGAGCGCCTTCCCGACCATCCGTCACCGTTTGATGGCTCTGGGGCGGGAACACCTGCCGTTCACCGACCTTGACACGCTCACCCTCACGGATGAACCGGCACCGTCCTCCGTCACGATCGCCCAACTCCGCGCAGAATTCGGCCTGTTGACCTCAGAAGATGCCACCGTGCACCTGACCGGCGACGGCGGCGACTCCTTGTTCATGCCTCCCCCGGTGCACATGGCGGATCTTGTCCAATCGGGCCGGCTTCTTCGCCTGGCCCGTGACGCTCAGGCGTGGGCACGTCTCTACCGGTCGAGTCCCTGGCCGGTGGTGGCTGCCGCCTGGAACAACCCTGGTCAACTAGGCGGCGCGGCGGTGCCGATGCCGTGGCTCACCCACCAAACGCTCGACCTGGCAGATTCAGTCACCGCTCCGTACGGCGACGTGCTCAGCCTCGGGCACGCGGACAGCTACCTGTTGCGGGAAGCCCGGTACGTCGGCCGTACAGCCGCGACGGAGAACCAGCTCGCCGCCGCGCACGGCATCACGATGCACAACCCGTTCACGGACACCCGCATCCTGGAGTCGGTTCTCGCCACACCCGCGTCGGAACGGTGGTCCGCGCGCCGCTACAAGCCCCTGCTGGCCGATGTGGTGGCCGACCTGTTGCCCTCATCTGTCGTTCAGCGTGGAGCCAAGGGCCTGTTCGCGGTCGATCACCACCACGGGCTCCGCGCGAACCAAGGGCGCGTGCTGGACCTCGTGGACGGGCATCTGGCCGACCTCGGACTGATCCGTCCGGCGGCTCTTCGCTCGTTGTTGCGGAACGCCGTACTCGGCGTTGACATCCCGTGGGGGCTGATCGAACCCGTGCTCGGCACAGAACTCTGGCTGAGGGCCTCCGGGATGGCCGGACAGGAGATTCGATGGGAGCGAACGCCGTGACTCTGCCCTCGCCGACGAGGCACACCCGCACCGCCCTGACTGGCCGTGCGGGCGTCATCGTCAACTACCGCACCGGAGAGACCGTCGTCCTCACGGGCGACACGTTGACACGCTGGCTCGCTTCCCTGGAGCACAGCTCGGCACCGGCTCCGGTCGCCATCCGCGAGTCCAAGGTGTCATGGGGCACGAACGAGACAGCCGCCCGGCTGGAGTCGGTCAGTCCACCGCCGTGGGCCTGGCGCATGGCGGCGGCAGCGGCCTTGCTGACCACCCTCGCCGCGCGCGAAGTAGGCCGTCCTGGAAAGAGGTTCGGCCGGCTGCGCCGCCTCGCCGAAACCGGCCGTGACCTTCCAGCCGCAACCACTGCCCATGCCAGGCTCGCGCTGCTCTCGGTGCGGTGGGTCGCTCGCGTCTTCCCTGCTCGCGTCGCTTGTCTGGAGGAGTCCACCGCGGCCTCGCTCCTGCTCGCGCTCGGCGGTCGCGGAAGCGCCTGGCGCCATGGGGTGGCCACCGACCCGATACGGCTGCACGCCTGGATCTGCGACATTCACGGCCGGCCGGTAGAGGAACCCGAGCACACTGGCGACTACACGCCGATCAATGAACCGACCGACCTGAAACGAGACCCCCATGCCCGACCCGCACATCCTGCTGCCCGGCAAGCGCGTCAGCCTGGCCATGACCAGCCGTGACCACCTGCCCGACTACCACCGCTGGGAGAACGACCCTGGCACCATCCTCGGCTTCGGCACGCAGGTGACCCAGTCCTGGGAAGTCCGGGCCAGCGGCTGGGAAGCCCAGGGACGCAACCGCGACTACCCCCAGTTCGAGGTGATCACCACCGACGACAACACCCCGGTCGGCATCACCACGCTCCAGATCGACGCCGCAGTCAGGACAGCCGAGTTCGTCGTCCTCCTCGCCCCGGAGTCGCGCGGGAAGGGACTGGCCACGGAAGCGACCGCGCTGACCCTCCGCTGGGCGTTCGAGTTCGCGGCCCTGCGCATGGTCTGGCTCAAGGTCCTGGAGCCGAACGCGGCCGGTGTGGCGGCCTACCAGAAGGCCGGATTCCAGCCCGCCGGACGGCTGCGACAGTCGGGCTACTGGCTCGGCCGCCCCTGCGATGAGCTGCTGATGGACGCCACTGCCGACGACCACCTGTTCGCCTCGGCTCCGTCGGCCTGATCGTCCTCAGACCGAACGGCCACGAAGCGAAGTGGTCACCCGACTCCCGGCGGTACCTGCGCCCGCCGGGTGGCACAACCCCCGCCCCGGTGACCGCCAGGGACGGACCGGGACGACCGGGGCGGGGTCTCCCACGAGTTTCCCAAGGGGCTCGGCGTGTGTGATGCGCCGGGCCCTACTTGCGTTGCACGGGCGGCCAGGGGCGTTGGTGGGCGGGGGCAGACGGGGACCATTCCGGCCGGGCTCCCCGATAGCTGCCGAGAGTAGGGGCGGGCGGGTTCGGTCAAGCCCGCTGGACGGGCCTGTACCTGGCCGTGGTGGCGAGCGTTGCGGGCTTGACGGGTTCCGTCCGCCCCGGATCATCGGGCAGCGGGGAGCCTGGACGTACGGCGGGCAACCATCGGCCTTGACCTTGGCCACGCCGGGCCGGACCGCTGTCCGGGTCGTCCTGGCCCTGCTCGACCGCCACCCCGTTCCTTGCGCCGCCAGCGGGGCCGCCCATAGCGGGGCGCGAGACAGGAGCGGCGGGCGGAAACGCGGCGGCGCGCGGCCCGCCTCTGGCGGGCCGCCCTTGATCCAGTAATGAAACTTTGAACACCGCCTCCCCCGCCCTCTCCGTCTGCCTGGATCTGGCCGCCTTCTGCCGGCCGTGCACCTTCCCCATCCCCGTCGCCTTGCCGGGCCGTCTGCGTCAGGAATCCGCGGTGCCCATCCCCGCGTGCACCCTGTTGGCCGGGCCCTGGCTGCTGTCCGCGCGCCGTGATCCGGCCTTGGCCCTGGCCGTGCTCCGGGCTGCTGCGATGAATCCTGGCTCCGGTGTCACACCGACGCCCGGATCGGCACCTCTATGTGCGATGCCGCCTCCTGCCCGCGCCCGGACCCCTAGCACAAGATCGGCGCGATACGTCGGGCTGATCGCGGCTCATGGTTGGCCTGTGCGGTCTCGCTGCCGGGCGTCGCGGAAGAAAGTTCGCCGCAGATGTCACACGGGCCCCGATTTCGCGGCCTCTATCAGGTGAAGGGCCATTTCAGGAGCGAACCGGGAGGAACAGGGCATGTCGGATATGGGGCGGCGTTCGCCGAAGACTGTCCACAGGCTGTGCGTGGCGTACTGGCCATGCGGGCCGAGGGGCTTCTACCGGAGTTCTCCGGCCGGACCAAACCGGGGATCGGAGTGCACTGTGGGGCTGACCGCGCGAGCCAGGCCGTGGCCGGCTGACTCGGCCGGAGGTGTCGCCTGGGGGCGGCTACCACGGGCTGTATCGCCTGCGCAAGGACACGCCTGGCGCACAGGATCAGTCTTGCTCCGGCGGACAGGCCGTTCGGAGTTGTCGGCGGGAAGGGCTTGCCGACGGGAGGAGGGGTGTGAAATGCGTCATGCCGGATCGTCTCACCCTGTGTCATTCCGTCCCGTTGGCTCTCGTTCTTTCTCACCGCTTATTCCAGGAAACTACTTCCTGGTTTTCGCAGAGTTGAATTGTCCGCCGTCTTCGGGTTGTGTGTGCGTCAGATCCCACCCAGCGGGAAGCGCAGAAACGTTCCTCCCGCAGGGCGGGATCTGCCCGGCCGCGAGGTGCCCTTGGGCCCCGCACGGTGCCATGGTGGAGCTTCGGGGACCTACGCCCCGGGGAGCCTGGCGCTCTGAGCTGGGCCAGCGCGGAACTCACCGGTTTTCTCACCGGCGGCCTGCGCGAGGGTGTTGCGGGCGGACCCCAGATTCGGGGAGAGAAGCGGTGAGTTTGGCAGGGTTCAGCGGGGCGACCGAATCGGCTACGACGTACGGGGAGAACGAGCACTGATGCACGGCGAATTCGGCCGCCTTATCGAAATGCTGGCAACCGTCGGCGGCCAGCTGGCTGACCTTGGCGAGGAAATGGCCGACCTCAACGAGCGGATCGCTCGACTTGCTCAACCCGGGCCCGCATCTCCCGCATCTCCTGCTGGAACTGCTGGACCTGGACGGCCAGTCCGGTGACCAGTTCGGTAAGCGTGGCGAGGTCGGCGGCGGACACCTGGACGGTCTCCCCGCCGGCCGGTGCTTCGGCCTGCTCGCCCCCGGCTGCCTCGCTGGCCGCCTCTTCGCTGCTGGCCGCCTGCTCCTGGTCCTGCTCGGCGGGAGGGTAGTAGCCGGCCTCCGCGAGGTCGCGCAGCACGTGCCGGGGCTCGGCGCCCGATCGGAGCTTCCGCATGAACTGCTCGTACACCTCGTCTAGTTCACTCTCGCGCATCGGCTGCAAGGTGTCGTAGACCGCGCGCTCCACCTCCTCGAAGGGCGTGTCGCGGTAGGGGTCGGGCGCGTCGGCGGACTCGGGCTTCCAGTCGGGGAACCCCTGGACGGGGTAGGGCCGGGCGTCGCTGAACTGCTCCGGGCTCTTGCGGACGTAGCTGCCCCGACTCTGCACCGAGTAGATCAACCGCTCGTCCTTGAGGACCTTCAGCGCGGACTGGATCGTCGCGCTGGCCAGCCCGAACCGCGCCTGCAACTCCCGCGCGCTCGGCAGCTTCTCGCCCGCCTTCAGGCGACCCTCCTCGATGTCCTTGCGCAGGACATCCGCGGCCTGCTGGTACGGGGGCCGTGGGTCGTCTTCGAGCGGCAGCGTCATAGGTCGAGGGTAGCCGCCCGCCCGTACAGATGACACACCCCCGCCATGTGTATCAGCACAGATGCTTGTTTCATGTGTTGCATGTGTCCTATGTGTTCGGCTACTGTTCCGGGTGTCGGAGTTCACCGGCACCTCCCCTCCCACCCCTGGAGTCCTTCATGGCTCGTATCACCATCCGTCCCGACCTGACCGGCACGACCCACATGGTTGCGGTGCCGCCGGTCCCGAAGCTGGCCGACGCCGCCACCGGCCAGATCGCCACCGACCGGGAGACCGGCGCCTCGCTCTACACGGTCCAGCTCCTGGAGACGTTCGAGGCGACCGCCCAGCTGATCAAGGTCACCGTTCCGGAGACCGGTCTCGACGCCGGTCTCGTGCCCGGTGCGATCGTGCGCCCGGTCGGCCTGACCGCCACCCCGTGGGCGAACCTGTTCAACGGTCAGGTGCAGTCCGGCGTCGCCTATCGCGCGGCCTCCGTGGTCCCGGTCGCCCCTGCCGCACCGGCTTCCGCGCCGAAGGCGTCGGCCTCGAAGGTGTCCGCCGCAGAGCCGGTGGCCGCGCCGTGACACCCGACCCCTCCCGCTCCGTCGGGCCCGTGGACTCCTCCTCCACGGGCCCGGCCCCGGCCCCGGTGATCTATCCGCTGCCCGCGCTGGACGACGACTTCCGGTTCACCTTCGGCCTGCTGTCGGACATTGCGGCGGTCGTAGCAGGGCACGGCTATCCGCCGGTGACCTCTGGGCCGGACCTCATCCGCCTGCAACAGGCCCTCTTCTCCTTCCTCTACTCCAAGGACGTGCCCTGATGGACATCACCATCCCCGGCCTAGCGCGGGTGATCATCCCGCCGGAGCTGCTGTGCGTCGTCGGCCTGGTGGCGCTGGTGCTGCTCGCCTGGCTGCTCGTGATCTGTGGGCGCTACCTGCGCGCCGACGCTGGCACTCGCGCCACCATCCGCCAGGCGTGGCGCATCCGCCGGACCTGGCCCCGCCTGGCCCGTAACCTCGGCCTGACCACCACCGACCGCACACCCACCTTCCTCCAGTCGCTCACCGCCACCGACAAGGGCGGCAAGCCCGAACCCCGCGTCCTCACCCCCGCCCTGGCCACCAAGGCCGACCGGTACGGCGTGATGGTGGAGGTCAAGACGGTGGCCAAGGTCGGCCTGGCGGAGTTCCAGCGCCACGTCGATCACCTGGCCGACGCCTGGGGCTGCACCCGCGTCTCGGTCAACCCCGGCAAGCCCGGCCGTCTGATGATCCGGGCCGTGCGGGACGAACCCCTCCTCATCCCCTCCACCTTCACCCCTGACGGCAAGCCCCCCGCCGACCTGTCGGTCTGGGACCTCGGCCTGGACGAATACGCCCTGGCTACCGTGCTGCGCATGTCGAACGTGCCCGGGGTCTGCGTCGCCGGCCTGCCCGGCTTCGGCAAGACCAGCCTGATCAACGGGCTGATCTCCCGCCTCGCCCCCTCCGGCGCGGTGCAGTTCGCCGTGGCCGACGGCAAGGTCAGCGAAGCCCATGAAGGCGACTACGCGGACGTGGTGGACCGCCTGTTCGCGTTCGTCGGTGACGACCTGGAAGCGGCGAACAAGCTGTTCACCCGCCTGGTGGACCTGCGGCGTGCCCGCTCCTCCAGCATCCGGCGCCTGCTCGGTACGCCGAACATGTGGTCAGTCGGGCCGTCCAAGAAGTGGCCGCTGGTGGTCCTCGTCATCGACGAAGCCCACACCTACTTCCGCGACTACAAGGGCTCCGACCCCACCACCAAGAAGTACGCCGCCCTGACCGCCGACAACGCCCGGTTGGTCGAAGACCTGGTCAAGAAGGGCCGCTCGGTCGGCATCGTCGTCATCGTCGCCACCCAGAAGCCCACCGGCGACGCCATCCCCACCTTCATCCGCGACGTGTGCCCCGTCTCCCTCTCCTTCGCCCAGAAGACCACCGAATCCGCGGTGGCCGCCCTCGGCGAGGACATCCGCAACTGGCCCGACGCCAACCCGGTCATCATGCAGGACCCCGGATACGTCGGCGTCGCCACCATGGCCCGCCAGGGACACGAGGGCTTCACCCGCATCCGCATCCCCTACGTCGATCCCGCCGACACCGCCCGCATCGCCCAAGCCTCCGCCCACCTGACCGCCGACCCCGGCCACCTCCTCGACCTCCTCAACGGCCCGGATCTCCTCAAGGGCGACGACCTCGCCCCGGCCGCCTGACCCCATGACAACAACTAGCAGACCACACAAGGGAGTTGGCGATGACCGCCACCACCGCGCGCGGGAGCGGCCCGGCTGACCCCGGCAAGTTCACCCGCGTCACCATCACCGCCGTGATGGCGGTCATCGCCTCCCTCGCCTTCGTCTTCTCCTTCGGCAACGTCTGGGCCCTCGCGCTGCGCCTGGGTGTCCCGCACCCGATCGCCCCGCTGATCGCCCCCATGGTGGACCTGTCCGTCGTCGGCCTCCTCGTCGCCCTCCACCACCTCACCCTCAGCGGCACCGAGGCCGAACACCTCGCCCCCGCACGGCGGTTGATGCACCTGTGCGGCTTCCTCACCCTCGCCCTCAACGTCGCCGAACCCATCGCCGCCGGCCACTACGACCGCGCCGCCCTCGACACCGTCGCCCCCACCCTCCTCCTCGGCTGGGGAGCCGTCGGCCCCACCCTCCTGCGCCACCTCCACACCCCCACCACCCCGAAGGACACCACCCCTGACCCCGACCCCGTCCCGACCGCGCCCGTTCACCCCGACCCCCTTCCCGTACTGGCTCCACCCCCACCGCAACCACCGGCGCCCGCTGAACCCGGCCCCCAACCGCACAACGCGCAACCCGGTGAAGGGCCCACGCCGCTCCCAATTGCGCTTCCTGGCCTGACCGCCCCGGCCGCTCCCAACGCCCCGCAGCCCACCCCGGCCACTGCCACCCCGGCTCTGCCGGACGTGCCGGGCCCGCTCCTGGCCGCTGCCCGCCGGATCGCCGACGACCACCACTCCACCACCGGCGACCTGATCACCGCGGCCCAGCTCCGCACGCGCCTCGGCGTCCCCGCCCACCTCGCCGACGCCGCCCACGCCCACCTGGTGGCCGTCCCCGCCTGATCCCCTGCCCCACCCGCCTCGCGCCGACCGCGCGAACACCCCGCCCAGTCGGCGCGACGGCACCCCCATGCCTCCCGCCTCACCTCAACTGCCCGGAAGGACAGACCAGATGACCAAAGAGCCCGACCTTCGGCACATCTCCTCCCTGTACGCCCGGGACCTCATCACCCTGGCCAACAACCCCGGCTTCGACCGCGTACAGGCCACCGTGGAGCGCCTCGCCGGATGCACCAGCCCCATCCAACTCGTCGGCCGCACCACCACGTTCGACACCACCACCGGCGAAGCCGTCCACGACTACACCAGCGCCTCCGAACCGCTGGGTCGCACCCTCACCGCCTGCGGCAACCGACGCGCCACCCGCTGCCCCTCCTGCTCGCGCACCTACGCCGCCGACACCTACCAGCTCATCCGCGCCGGACTCTCCGGCGGCAAGGGCACCCCCGAACAGGTCCGCACCCACCCCCGCGTCTTCCTCACCCTCACCGCCCCCTCCTTCGGCCCCGTCCACAACCGCCCCACCACCAAGAACGGCAAGCCCTTCCCCTGCCGCTGCGGCACCCTCCACCCCGCCGGCCACCCCGCCCTCGGCACACCCCTCGACCCCACCACCTACGACTACGCCGGAGCCGTCCTCTTCAACGCCCACGCCGGAGCCCTCTGGGCCCGCTTCACCACCTACCTGCGCCGCGAAGTCGCCCGCGCCGCCGGACTCACCATCGCCGAACTGCGCGACCAGTGCCGCATCTCCTTCGCCAAGGTCGCCGAGTTCCAAAAGCGCGGCCTGGTCCACTTCCACGCCATCGTCCGCCTCGACGGCCCCGAAGGCTCCACCAACACCCCGCCCGCCTGGGCCACCACCACCCTCCTGACCACCGCCATCCGCGACGCCGCCACCCGGGTCTCCATCACCGTCACCGGCGACTCCATCGGCGAACGCCACCTCACCTGGGGCGCCCAGCTCGACGTACGCGAGATCACCCGCCCCGACGCAACCGCCGACGGCACCACCCCGCTCACCGACGCCGCCGTGGCCGGCTACGTCGCCAAGTACGCCACCAAGTCCGCCGAAGGCACCGGCACCATCGACCGCCCCCTCTACTGCACGCCCTGCAAGGGACGCGGACGCACCCCCACCCCCACCGGCCTCACCCACGAGTGCGCCACCTGCGAAGGAACCGGCCTCGCCGAACCCATCGCCGACCTCGACGTTGCCCAGCACGTCCGCCAGATGATCCGCACCTGCTGGGACCTCGGCCACCGCGTCCCCGACTTCGCCGACCTCAAGCTCACCAAGTGGGCCCACATGCTCGGCTTCCGCGGCCACTTCTCCACCAAGTCCCGCCGCTACTCCACCACCCTCGGCGCACTCCGAGGAGCCCGCCGCACCTGGCACACCGAACAAGCCCGCCACCGCGCCGGCCACCCGCCCACCGACCCCACCACCACCCTCGTCGTCGGCCACTGGCGCTACCTCGCCACCGGCTACACCCCCGGCGAAGAACTCCTCGCCCAAAACCGTCCGCCACAACCGCCAAGCCCACCAACGCCTCAAGCGAGAGGGGGAGTTCGAGTGAGCGCGATGACTGACCGCCGTTCGGCGTCCCGCCTCTGCGATGACGAGGCGGTGGAACGCTGGATCGAGAAGCACTTGGCGGCTGCTCCGCGCTTCTCGGACGACCAGCTCCGGGAGATGGGCATCATCCTGGGAGTGCAGCTGACCCGCCGGACTGCTTCCACACGGGGATGAGCTGATCCACGTCGAACGGCTTGTTGCCCATGCCGCTCGGTAGCGCGATGACAGCGTGCAGGGCCTTCTTGATCAGCTCCCGCTGCTGCGCCAGTGTCTTCGACTTCCATTCCTTCTCGACGTCGGCCGTCGCCTCCTGGGCGGCGGCCTTCGCCGCTATGTTCTTGGCCTGGTCCGCGTGCAGTTCCTTGATCTTCTTTTCGAGCCCGGGCAGGTTGCGGAAGAACTGCTCGTCGTCGATCTCGCCGTTGTGCCAGCGCTGTTCGAGAGCGGTCCTACGCCCCAACGCGGCCTCTAGCTCGGCTTCCCGCCCCCAGTCGGGAACCTCCTTGGCGGCTGCTGCGGCGTCTGCCTTGAGCTTCCTCAGCACGAGCTTCGTGATGTGTTTGTCCGTCTCGTCCCCGCGCTTCCAGGTGCCGTTGCAGCCCCCGTCAACGGTCTTCTTGCAGAAGTACCCGTGTTCGTACGTAACCCACTGGTTGGCCTTCTCACCCTTCATCTTCGCGTTGCACTTCGTGCCGTCCTCCAGGACGTTGCCGCACCGGAGGATGTTGGTGAGCAGGTACTTGTGAACGAGTGCGCCCCCTGGCTGGCCCGTGCCCCCGCGCTTGCGGATGGCGGCCACGACCGCGAACCACTCCTTCGGGGTGACGATGGCGTCCCACTCGCCGACGATCGGTTGATCGTCGCCATCGCGCACCAGCTCACCCTTGATCTCGCGGTATCCGCAGAGGCGGGCGTTCATGAGTACCTGCTTGACGCTCTGGTACTGGAACAGGTTTCCCCGCGCGGTGAGGTAACCGGCGGCGTGCCACTGCCGCGTGATCTCGGAGATGGACGCTCCGGCGATCACGTCCTTCACGGCCTTCTTGATCGCGTCGGCTTCCTTCTGCCGGAGAGTGATCTTGTCGTCCTCCCAGCCGAACGGACGCCATGCGGAGACGGACTGGCCACGGATGGCCCGGTTGCGGTGGCTGTTGCGTGAGCGCCGCTGCTTCTTCCGGGTCTCGGCGAGGGACATCGCCACCCCGACGAGACCCTTGATCTCGAAGCCCTCGGCGTAGAGGTCCTGGACGCCGTTGGAGTCCCAGTACACGCGGCCCTCGTGGCTGGTGAACGCCCGAAGGTACCGCTCCCAGTCTCCGGGCCGCCGGTACAGCCGGTCGTCGTTGTCCGCCATCACGCCGTGGATCGGGTAGCCCTCGGGGGTGTGGCCGGCGCGGAGGTCTACGACGAGTTGTTCGAAGTCGTCGCGGACGACGGTCTCCTTGCTCGCGCTCTTGTCGTTGTCCGTGTAGCGGTAGACCACGAGCCAGCCGAACGACCGCGCCTTCTCCGCGAGGTTCCGGTGTTGATCCTCAACGCCGTGGGCGTCCTTCACGCGCCCGTCGAACGAGATGCGCGCGTAGCAGACGACGCACTTCATACCGGGGTTGGCTTCGAGCATCGCGCGCACCTCCTCCACAGACGGAAGGTCGGGCGGCGTCCCTCGGAGCGCCTTGATCAGCTCTTCGCGTGCAGCCATGTGCGGGCCCCCTCAGCTGTAGCCAGTACTTCAGCCAGCAGAGTAGCCGATGCCGCTTCTGTTGAAGTTCTGCTCGATGAAGATCTCGCAGAAGATCCGCGACGAGCACGGCGACGGCTCCAGTGCCGTGGCCACCGACTTCGACGCCGAGGCGCTGGCCGGCATGCAGGCCAAGTCCGAGGAGTTCGCCGCCGCCGGCAACCGGGTCTACCTCCCGCTGGCCGACTGACCCGTCGTCACCCGAACCGCGCTGCTCCGGGGGGAGGAGGGGACTCCCCGGGGCGGCGCTCCGGCCGGTGGGGCCACCGGCCCCCGGCCGGGCCGCCGGGGGCCGGGGGCCGGTCAGGCGGGGATGCTCTCGTAGTGCACCGGGCGGCACGGGTCGGCGAGCAGGTAGCCGTCGGGGGAGACGTTCAGCGGGCCGTCCTCGATCAGGCCGCGCTGGAGCGCGCGGTAGCCGGCCTGGAAGCGGCTGGTGGCGTCGAGCTCCTGCATGATCTCGGCGATGTGCTTGCGGCAGGTGCGCACCGACATGCCGAGCGAGCGGGCGATCACCTCGTCCTTGAGGCCGTCGGCCATCAGCCGGAGCACGGTGCGCTTGGCGCTGCTCAGGCCGGAGTCGGCCGGCCGGTGCGGGCGGTGCGGGGTGAGGAAGGGATTGCTCCAGCGCCAGACCCGTTCGAAGTCGTCGGCGAGCAGCCCGACCAGGGTGGGTTCGCGGATCAGCAGTGCCCGTTCGGGGTGCTCCCGGTCGCCGACGAAGGCCGTCTCCCGGTCGAAGATGATCATTCGGGTGAAGTCCTCCCCGAAGATCCGGACCTCCGCGCCCTTGCGGGTGACCTCGTGGACGTAGTCCCTGGTCGGCCCGGAGAAGGCGGCGGTGTGCTGGTAGATCGTCCGCATCCGCAGGCCGCGCTGGAGCATCGCGAGCGCGCGAGGGGTGGCCTCGACCAGCATCTCGCGCTGGCGCCCGCCGCCGGGCTGGGCGGTCAGGATCTCCTGCCGGCACCGGGCGCTCGCCGCGTCCAGCGCGGTGCGCACCGCGCCCAGGTCCTCCAGCACCTCGATCGAGGTGGTCGACGGCTCGGGTGCGGTGCTGTGCTCCTCGTACACCGGGAGCAGCGCGGTGAGCTCCTCGCGGACCCGGGTGATGTCCAACTTCTGTAGCAGGATGGACATTTCGACCGGGGCGATCAGGTTGGTGAGGGCGGTGGAGGGGTGCACCGCGGCCCAGCCGTCGGCCTGGGGCTGGAGCAGGTGCATGGCCACCAGTCCGTCCACCAGGGTGCCGGCCTCGGACTCGGTGACCCCGGCGACCTCGGCGGCCGAGGAGAGGGTGAGGGTGCCGGTCTCCAGGGCCAGCCGGTAGATGGCCACGCTGGTGGAGCTGAGCGATGGCAGGAGCGGGGCGGGTCCGGCGTTCGGCAAGATCACGATGTCAACCTCGTGTGGTGGGGGCGACTCGGTTGCTGGTCGAGGCAGTTCGCATGCTGGTGGGCGAGCTGCGGATTACTGCAACTATCCGTGAGATGGCCGGAGTTGTGTCACCTCCAGGGGAAGCCTTAACACGGCCTTCATACTCCGTGGACGAATCGCAGAGAAATCACCGACTTGAGGTAGTCCGGGGCATGGTGTCCGAGGTCTCCCCTCACCTTGCTGCAGTTCAGGTTCATGCGACCCCGAAGTACTCCCGGATCGGCCCGGGGTTCGCCCAAGCTGATGTTCCAAGCGTTCCCCAACCCGGCGAAAGCGAGGCAGAACATGCGCCCATTCCGTCACTTCCTCCTGCGGCTCGCGGCCCTGGCCGTCGTCGCGGCGGGCACCGTCTCCCTCCTTCCCGGGGACCCGGGCTGGGGCTGACCGGTCGTCAGCCCGGCTGCCCGAACCGTCCGCACACCGAGTCCGGCAAGAGGAGAGAGCACGAGATGACCGACGTGACGGAGCACCAGCCGCATGTGGTGGCAGGCCTGCCGCCCGCAGCCCGGCTGGGGCTCGACTTCGACGTCGACCGACTGGCCGCCGACGTCGCGGAGCTGCGCCGGCGGGCCTGGAGCCTGCAGCGCACCTACGGCGCCGACGGCGTGATCGGTGAGGCGCCGATCGACTGGCGGGTGCTGCCGCTGCGCAGCCCCGGCGGCGACCCGGACCGCACCGACCCGGGTGGCCCCGGGCTGGTGGACTTCGCCCCGACCGAGTGGCTGGCCCAGGCCCCGTACCTGGCCGAGGTGTTGGAGACCATCCCGGCGGAGATCCGCAGCGCCCGCCTGATGGCGCTCGGCCCCGGCGCGGCCTCGGCCGAGCACTACGACAACAAGTACGGCGTCGCCTGGGGCACCGCCCGGGTGCACGTCCCGATCCTCACCCACTCCGAGGCCCGGATGTACATCGCGGGCGAACTCCAGCAGTGGCAGCCGGGCACCTTCTGGTTCGGCGACTTCAGCCGCACCCACAAGGTGGAGAACTCCGGCACCGAGACCCGGGTCCACCTGGTGATCGACACCCTGCCGAGCAAGGAGCTGTTCGCGCTCTTCCCGGACGCGGTGCGAGAGGCGGTCGACCCGGCCGACATCGTCTTCGACCGGGGCCGCAAGCCGCTCACCGAGGCCGAGTCCGAGGCCGTGCTGGTCAGCTTCGACCTGCCCGCCTCGTTCGCCAACTGGGAGGAGGAGGAAGGCGAGTTCCTGCGTCCGCAGGAGCAGCTGGCGGCCGCCGTCGAGCGGGACGGCGAGCACCTGGTGCTGACCCTGGCGGGCAAGCCGGAGTTCCGGCTGGTGCACCTGGACGGCCTGGAGTTCCGCTTCGCGGGCTGGACCGAGGAGCGCACCGTGCAGGTCGTCCCGGACGGCGACACCCCGCGGGTGGTGCTGCGCACCCGCAAGGGCGCCGAGGTGCAGCAGACGGAGCTGGCTGCCCGTCGCGGCTGACCCGCCGTCACGCACGGCTGGGCCACGGGCCGGCCGCCCTCAGAGACAGGACCCCACCGGTATGACACTCACCTCGGCCTTCGCCGACTTCCGGGGCGGAATCCCCGCCGACGACTGGAACACCCTGGCCGCCGACCGGCTCTACTCCTCCGCGGACTGGCTCCGGTTCTGCGCGACCGACATCGGCGGGACCACCACCACCGGCGGGCTGCACGTGGCCGTGGGGGAGGAGGGCACCGCGGCGGTGCCGGTCACCGCCGTCGAGCACGAGCCCAACTCCTTCTACCAGTGGGAGTCCCACCTGGAGCCGCTCGGACTCTCCGGCGGCGGGGCGGCCGGCCTGCTGCTCGGCCAGCGCCGCGGCTACCAGACCCACCTGTTGGCCTCCTCCGGCCTCGGGCGGGACCGGGCCGCCGCGGCGCTGTACGAGCAGATCCAGAAGCTCCGGTCGGACCTGGCCGGATCGGAGCTGCTGCCCTCCTCCGCCGGGGACCGGCCGGTGCCGGCCTTCGGCCTCTTCCTGACCACCGAGGACGTGCTGGCGCTGCGGGCCGCGGGGGCCGCCGGGCCGCCGCTGCTGCTGGCGGCGGACGCCTGGATCCCGATCCCCGAGGGCGGTTGGACGGAGTGGCTGCACGGCCTGCCGTCCAAGCGCCGCACCGACATGGTCCGACGGGACGTCAAGCGCTTCGAGGAGGCGGGCTACCGGATCACCGACTCCACCCTGGGCGAGTCCGCCCGGGTGGCGGCCGAACTGCTGGTCGGCACCCAGGCCCGGTACGGGCACGGCGCCGATCCGGAGGTGCTCACCGAGTCGTTCCGCCGGCAGGCGGCCGCGATGGGTGACGCCGCCCGGGTGGCGTTCTGCGGCCGGGAGGGCGAACCGCCGGTCGGCTTCTGCCTCTACTACGTCTGGGGCGACACCACCTACCTGCGGGCGGCCGGCTTCGACTACGGGCGGCTGCAGGACGCCTGCGAGTACTTCAACACCGTCTACTACGCGCCGATCCGGGCCGCGGCGGCGGCCGGCTGCCGCTGGGTGCACGCCGGGATCGAGGCGGCCGACGCCAAGGCCCTGCGCGGTGCCGAGCTGCGGCCGCTCTGGCTGCTCGACCTGGCCGGGGACAGCCCGCTGGCCGCGCACGACGCGACGTTCCGGGCGCACAACGCGGCCGAGCTGGCCAAGCTCACCGGAGCCTCCGGGGCGGTTGCCAAGGCGCTGGTGGGCGAGAGCTTCGCCCCGTTCTGCTGACCTGCGGTCACCCTTCCACCTCCGTTTCCGAACTCGCCCGATGGGATCGTCATGCCCTCCGAACTCCCGCGCCGGACCCAGGCGTTGGTCATCTCGCCGGACTTCGGCCGATTCTGGCTCGGCCAGGCGCTGGCCAATCTGGCGGGCAAGGGCATCACCCTGCTGATCCCGCTGGTGGCCGTGGTCGCCCTGGACGCCGGCCCGGCCGAGGTCGGCCTCCTGAACGCGGCGCAGTTCCTGCCGCTGCTGGTGTTCACCCTGTTCGCCGGGGCCTGGCTGAGCGGCCGTCCGCACCGCCCGGTGCTGATCGCCGCGCACACCGCCAACGCGGTGCTGCTGGCCCTCGTCCCCCTGGTCACCGCGCTCGGCGGCCTCGACATCCGGCTGCTCTACGCGGTGGTCTTCGCGATCGGCGCGATCACCTGCTTCGCCGACGTCTGCGCCCTCGCCTACGCCCCGGCGCTGGTGGACGGCGAGCGGCTGGTGGTGGCCAACAGCAGGCTGGAGACCACCTACGCACTGGCCACCGTGGCCGCGCCCGGGGTGGGCGGCATCCTGCTGGGCGCGCTCGGCGGCTCGCTCTCGCTCTCCCTCGGGGTGGCGGCCTACCTGCTGGCGGTGGTCTCCTTCACGCTGATCCGGCACCGGGCGGCCCCGGCCGCCGCGGCGGGGGAGGCGGCACCCCGGGCCGGGATCGTCCGGCTCGTCCGGGAGGGCCTGGCGTTCTCCTGGCGGGTGCCGCTGCTGCGCCGGCTCACCCTCCAGGCGGCCTGGTTCAACCTCTTCGAGCAGGCCGTGCTCACCCTCTACCTGGTCTACGCCGTCAAGGAGTTGGGCTTCTCCCCCGGCCTGCTCGGGATCACGATGATGATCGGCGGGGCGGGTTCGGTGCTCGGCTCGATGGCCGCCTCCCGGATCGGCCGCAGGCTCGGCGCGGCCCGCACCCTGATCGCCGGGATCGGCCTGGCCTCGGCCGGACCGCTGGTCTTCCCGCTGGTCTCCGGCCCGGTCTGGCTGACCGCCGCGCTCTGCACCGCCTCCTTCGTGGTCTACGGCTTCGGCCTGACCGTCTTCAACATCTTCAGCCTGACGGCCCGTCAGCGCACCACCACCGAGGAGTTGCTGGCCCCGGCCTCGGCCACCAACCGCTTCGTGGCCTTCGGCACCATCGGCATCGGCGCCGCCCTCGGCGGCGCGGCCGGCAGTGGGCTGGGCCTGCGGCCCGCCCTGTGGGTGGCGGCGGTGGCCCTGCTGCTCGGCTGGCTGGTCTTCGCGGTCACCCTGCTCCGCTCCGGCTCGGACGGCGAGGGCGGGCGGCACGAGGACCCGGCCGTCGCCCGGGACGCCGTCCCGGCCGCCGCCTGACGGGACCCGCCGCCCGACGAGACCCGCACCCGTACCGAGGCCGGCGGCGGACCCCACCCGCCCCGGCCCCCCCTCTGACCCACGGAGTGACGAATCATCATGCCTTCCGACCACCGGACCGAACCGCCCGAGAACCGTCCCGACGCCCTGCTGCTGATGGGCGACCTGGTGGTGCTGGCCCGTCAGGGCCGCCTGATCACCGACGCCGTCCGGCGTGGCCTGGCACCGATCGCGGTGGTCAGCCCGGACACCGACCAGGACCGGCTGGCCGCGCTGCGGGCCGATCCGGCCAGTCCGCTGGCCGGGCTGGCCGAGGTGGTGCGGGTGGCCGACGCCAAGCCGTCCACCGTGGCCCCGGCGGTGGCGCCGCTGCTGCACCGCTACCGGGTGCGCGGGGTGATCTCGGTCGGCGAGGTCTTCGTCGAGCCGGTCGGGGTGCTGGCCGACGCGCTCGGCCTGCCCGGCACGGGCTCGGCCGCCGCACTGATCTGCCGGGACAAGCTGCTCCAGCGGATCGCCGCCCCGGCTTACGCCCCGGCCTGGCGGACCGTCCCGGCCGAGGACCGGGCCACCTTCACCCTGCCGGCCGGCGAGTTCCCGGTCGTGGTCAAGCCGGCCGGCCGGTTCTACAGCTCGGGGGTGCGGATGGTGCACACCCAGGCGGAGCTGACCGAGGCGCTGGGCGCACTGGCCGGGCACGAGACGGCGCTGGTGGAGGCCCGGGTGAGCGGGCCCGAGTACTCCGTCGAGGCGCTGGTGCAGGGCGGCGAGGTGATCTGGTCCGGCGTCACCGGGAAGGAGAGCAACGAGGCCGGCGGCCGCTACTTCACCGAGGTCGAGCACACCTCGCCGGCCGAGCTGGACGAGGAGGCCCGGGAGGCGCTGGTCGCGGCCAACCGCGAGGTGCTCCGGCTGGTCGGCCTGCGGGACGGCATCACGCACGCCGAGTACCGGTACACCGAGCGTGGCGTGGTGCTGATGGAGGTGGCCGCCCGGCTGCCCGGCGACGGCATCACCTTCCTCTGGGAGCTGGCCACCGGCCAGGGCGTCGAGCCGGTGATGCTCGACCTGGCGCTCGGTCTCCCGGCCTCGTACCCGCAGCCCCGGCGGCGGGCCCGGCAGCACTTCCTGGAGCACGGGCACGGCGTGCTGGCGGACGTCACCGCCGAGGGCGCCGAGGTGTACTGGACCGCCCGGGACGACCGCTGGCCGTCCTTCGCCCCGCTCGCCGCCGACGCCCCGGCCGCGCTGCACGCGGTGCTGACCGGCCGCCGACCCGGTGACCTGCTCGGCCCGCAGGTGGACTCCGGCCACCGCTCCGCCTCGCTGATCCTGGACGCCCCGCTGGGCGAGCCGATCGCCCAGGCCACCAAGACCTTCGCCGAGCAGGTCCGGGTCGTCGTCGACCCGGCACCGGCCGGCTGACCCCCGATCGGAACCGGACCGGTCGACACCCGGTCCGCCCGAACCACCACTACCCGACGAACACAGAGGAGAGGAACCATGTCAGCCACCACAACCGCCCCCGCCTGCCTGGTCTGTGACAGCCCGATCGAGGTCCAGCCCGGCTGGGAGGTCGGCGAGATCCTGGAGTGCGGGGCCTGCGGCCAGGAGCACGAAGTGGTCGAGAAGACCGACGCCACCGTGAAGGTCGAGCTGGCCCCCGAGGTCGAAGAGGACTGGGGCGAGTGAGCCGGGAGGCGGCCGACGTCCTGCTCTCGCTCACCATGCTGCGGCCGGAGGAGCGGCTGCTGCTGGACGCCCTGCGGTCCCGCGGCGTGACCGTGCGCACCGCGCTCCCGCCGGACCTGGCGGGCGTGCTGTCCGGGCAGGAGGCGGCGCCCCGGCTGGTGGTGCTGCGCAATCTCTCGCACCGGGAGGCGATCGGCACCGCGCGCCGGCTGGAGCAGGCCGGTGTGCCCACCTTCAACTCGGCCGCCGCCATCGAGGTCTGCAACGACAAGGGCCTGCAGGCCCTGATGCTGGCCCGGCACGGCATCGCGCACCCGCGCTCGCTGCACGCCTTCACCCACGACCAGGTCCGGGAGGCGGTCGAGGAGCTGGGCTGGCCCTCGGTGGTCAAGCCGGTGAGCGGCTCCTGGGGCCGGGGCGTGGTCCGGCTGGTGGACGAGGAGTGCCTGGACGTCTGGACCGGGGCCCGCGAGTCGGTGGACGCGACCGGGAAGCTCTTCCCGGTGCTGGTCCAGCAGTACGTCGAGAAGCCGGGCCACGACCTGCGGGTGGTGGTGGTCGGCCGGGAGCCGGTGGTCGCCTTCCGCCGGGTCTCCGAGGACTGGCGGACCAACACCCACCTCGGCGCCCAGGTCGAACGGGCCGAGCTGACCGAGGAGATGGCCAAGCTCTGCCTGGCCGTGGTGGACCAGCTCGGCGAGGGGTTCTACGGGGTCGACCTGATCGAGGACCGGGAGACCGGTGAGACCGCCGTGCTGGAGGTCAACGCCAACCCGGAGTTCGCCAAGTCCTCGGCCCTGCACGGCGTGGACGTGGCCGGCCGGCTGGCCGACCACCTCGCCGCTTCGCTGCCCGGCTGACCGGCCGGCCCCACCGCCAGGCGGGGCCGGCCGGTCCGGCCAACTGCCCTGCCACACCGACGAAGAGGGTTCGATGGAACTGTTCGACACGGCGGTCGTCCTGACCCGGGTACTGACCTCGGGGACCGTGATGAGCATCGAGAAGAGTGACCGGGAACTGCCGGGACTGGAACGGCAGTTGACGAAGATCACCGGCCGCCGGAAGGCGGTCCTGGTGAACACCAGGACCGCAGCCGTGCACGCCGCGCTGACCGGCCAGGAGATCGGCTACGGCGACACCGCCGTGCTGCCCGGCCTGGACGGGCCGACCGCCGCCTTCGTCTCCTGGCTGGGCGTCACGGTGCGGGAGGCCGGGGAGACCCCGTCCTTCGTACAGATCTCGCTGGACGGCCACAACGCCCACCGGCTGGGCGAGTTGGCCCGCACCGGCGCGGCCGCCGGGGCCCCCGCCCTGGTGGTCGACCTCACCGGTCTCGGCTTCGGCCCGGCCGCGGCCGTGCTGACCGACGACCCGCGGATCTGGGCCCCGGGCCGAGCGGCTCAAGATCTTCGGTGCCTTCGACCTGCGCACCATGTGGACCCAGGAGGAGGAGAGCACCGAGCTCGTTCCCGGAGTCCAGTTCAACTACCGCCTCAGCCCGCTGGTGGCCGCCTGCGCCCGGCTGGCCCTCCTTCAGGCCGCGACCGCCGTCCCGGCCACGTCAGGAGCAACGACGTGATCACCGACTTCCCAGCCGCCCCGCTCCCGCTCCCCGACCCGGCCGAACTGGACGCCCAGCTGGCCGAGTTCGGCGGAGACCCGATCATCGCCAAGGAGTTGCGCCGGACGATCTTCCCGGTCATCACCAAGGAGGACGTCTTCGGGATGCTGCTCGCCCAGCGCGCCGAGCCGCAGAAGGC
>NZ_BAAAYB010000153.1:0-14804 GCF_039535905.1 Kitasatospora albolonga
GGCGATCGGCTCGTGCTTGGCCCGCTCCACTTCCTGGAGCCGCTTGTTGGCCTTCTGGGCGTCGGCCAGGGCCCGCTTCAGGTAGTCCCTGAGCTTCTGGTCGTTGGACATCGTTGCCTCTCGGATCACGTGCGGGTGGTTGCGGTGCGGGCGCTCAGTCGGAGTTGCCGTCGATCAGGGCGAAGAGCTCCTCGTCGGTGGCGCTGTCCAGGTCCAGGTCGAACTCGTCCTCGGCGGAAGGGTCCTGGCCCCAGCGGTCGACCAGCGCCCGCAGCCGGGCCAGCACCTGGTCGCGGTCCTGGTCGGCCGGGCCGTCCAGCAGCCGCTCCAGCGCGGCCACCGACTCCAGCGCTCCGAGCTCCACCGCCCTGTCCCCTACCGGCAGTTCGGCCAGCAGGTGGGCGGCCAGCGCGGCCGGGTTCGGGTGGTCGAAGACCAGGGTGGCGGGCAGCTCCAGGCCCGTCCCGGCGCCGATCCGGTTGCGCAGTTCGACGGCGGTCAGCGAACTCAGGCCCAGGTCCCGGAAGGCCCGGTCGGCGCCGACCTCCCCGGTGTCGGGGTGGCCGAGCACGGCCGCCGCCTCCCGGCGGACCAGGTCCAGCAGCAGCGCCTCGCGGGCCGACGGGTCGTCGAGGACCGCGAGCCGGGCCACCCACGGGGCGGTCTCGCCCACCTCGGCGGCCTGGACGGCCGGGGCCGTCACGGTGGAGTTGGTGACGGTGGCGTCCAGCCAGTACCGCTGACGCTGGAAGGCGTAGCCGGGCAGCGCCACCCGGCGCGGACGGGCTCCGGCCAGCACGGCCGGCCAGTCCACCGCCGCGCCGCGCACCCAGAGTTCGGCGGCCGAGAGCAGGAAGCGGTCCAGGCCGCCGTGGTCCCGGCGAAGGGTTCCGGTGACGACCGAACCCCGTCCGGCCCCGGCGGACTCCAGGGTCTCCTGGAGCGGGACGGTGAGCACGGGGTGCGGGCTCACCTCGACGAAGACCGTGTGGCCCTCGGCGGCCAGCGCTCGGGCCGCCTCCTCGAAGCGGACGGTCTCGCGCAGGTTGGTCACCCAGTACTCGGCGTCCAGCGCCGCGGTGTCCTGCCAGTCACCGGTGACGGTGGAGAGCAGCGGCACCTCGCCGGTGCGCGGTCGGACCGGGGCGAGCAGCTCCAGCAGCTCCTCCCGCAGGCCGTCCACCTGGGCGGAGTGCGAGGCGTAGTCCACCGGGATCAGCCGGGCCCGGACCTCCTCCGCCCGGTAGCCCTCGACCAGTTCGGCCAGCGCCTGCGGCTCGCCGGAGACCACGGTGGCGGAGGGGCCGTTGACCACGGCGACCGAGAGCCGGCCGCCCCAGGCGGCGATCCGCTCGGTGACCTCGGCGGCGGGCAGCGCCACCGAGGCCATTCCGCCCCGGCCCGAGAGGGCCAGGATGGCCCGGCTGCGCAGGGCCACCACCCGGGCGCCGTCGGCCAGGCTCAGGCCGCCGGCCACCACGGCGGCGGCGATCTCGCCCTGGCTGTGGCCGACCACCGCGTCCGGGCGGACGCCGTGGGCCTGCCAGAGCTCGGCCAGCGAGACCATCACGGCCCACAGCACCGGCTGCACCACGTCCACCCGGTCCAGGCCGGGCGCGCCCGGCTCGCCGCGCAGCACGTCCAGCAGCGACCAGTCGGTGTGCGGGGCGAGGGCCGCCGCGCACTCCGCGATCCGGGCCGCGAAGGCCGGTGCGGTGTCCAGGAGTCCGACCGCCATGCCGGCCCACTGGGAGCCCTGGCCGGGGAAGACGAAGACGGTCCGGCCGTCCACGTCGGCCCGGCCGGTGACCAGCGCGGGCGAGGGGTCGCCGGCGGCGAGCAGCTTCAGCCCGGCCGGGTCGCCGACCACCACGGCCCGCTCCTCCAGCGCGCCCCGGGTGGTGACCAGGGCGTGCGCCACGTCGACCGGCTCGGCGCCCTCCAGCGCCTCGGCCACCCGCCCGGCCTGCTCGCGCAGGGCCTGCGGGGTGCGGGCCGAGACCACGAAGGGCAGCACCGGCGGGGTGGCGCCGCGCTCGGGAGCGGGCGCCTCCTGCGGGGCCTGCTCGATGATCACGTGGGCGTTGGTGCCGGAGACCCCGAAGGAGGAGATCCCGGCCCGGCGCGGGCGGTCCACCCCGGGCCAGTCCTGACGCTCGGTCAGCAGCTCGACCGCACCGGCCGACCAGTCCACGTACGGGGACGGCTCGTCCACGTGCAGGGTCTGCGGCAGCACGCCGTGGCGGATGGCCTGCACCATCTTGATCACCCCGGCCGCGCCGGCGGCGGCCTGGGTGTGGCCGATGTTGGACTTCAACGAGCCGAGCAGCAGCGGCTGTTCGCGGTCCTGGCCGTAGGTGGCGAGCAGCGCCTGGGCCTCGATCGGGTCACCCAGGCGGGTGCCGGTGCCGTGGCCCTCGACGGCGTCCACCTCGTGCGCGGCAAGGCCCGCCTGGGCCAGCGCCTGCCGGATGACGCGCTGCTGGGAGGGACCGCTCGGCGCGGTCAGGCCGTTGGAGGCGCCGTCCTGGTTGACGGCGCTGCCGCGCAGCACCGCCAGCACCTGGTGACCGTTGCGCCGCGCGTCGGAGAGCCGCTCGACCAGCAGCAGGCCGACGCCCTCGCCCCAGCCGGTGCCGTCCGCCGCCCCCGCGTAGGCCTTGCAGCGGCCGTCCTCGGAGAGCGCCCGCTGACGGGAGAACTCCACGAAGGTGGTCGGGGTGGACATCACCGCGACGCCACCGGCCAGGGCCAGGTCGCACTCCCCGGCCCGCAGCGACTGCGCGGCCAGGTGCAGGGCGACCAGCGAGGAGGAGCAGGCGGTGTCCACCGTGACGGCCGGGCCCTCGAAACCGAAGGTGTAGGAGATCCGGCCCGAGGCGACACTGCCCGCGCTGCCGTTGCCGAGCCAGCCCTCCAGCTCCGCCGGGACCTCACGGACCCGGGGCGCGTAGTCGTGGTACATCATCCCGGCGAAGACGCCGGTCCGGCTGCCGCGCAGGGTGGCCGGGTCGATGCCGGCGCTCTCCAGCGCCTCCCACCCGGTCTCCAGCAGCAGGCGCTGCTGGGGGTCGGTGGCCAGTGCCTCGCGCGGGGAGATGCCGAAGAACGCGGCGTCGAACTCGGCGGCCCGGTCGAGGAATCCGCCGTGCCGGGTGTACGAGGTGCCGGGCCGCTCCGGGTCCGGGTCGTAGAGGTTCTCCAGGTCCCAGCCGCGGTCGGTCGGGAACTCCCCGACGGCGTCCCGGCCTTCGGCCACCAGCTGCCAGAGCTCGTCCGGCGTGGTCACCCCGCCGGGCAGGCGGCAGGCCATGCCGACGATGGCGATCGGGTCGTCGGCGGGCAGCGGCGCCGGGGACGCCGTACGGACCGCCGGGGCCTTCGCCGCGCCCAGCAGCTCGGTGAGCAGGTGCTCGGCGAGGGCGGCCGGGTTGGGGTGGTCGAAGACCAGGGTGGCGGAGAGGCGCAGACCGGTGGCCGCGCCGATCCGGTTGCGCAGCTCCACGGCGGTCAGCGAGTCCAGCCCGAGGCTGGTGAACGGCCGCTGCGCGCCGACCGAGCCGGCGTCCGTGCCGAGCACGGCGCCCACCTCGGTGCGGACCAGGCGCAGCACCGTGGCGAGGCGCTCGGCCCGGTCCGGCAGCGCGGCCAGCCGCTCCGTGAGCGGGGCCTCCCCCGCCGCCGCACCACCGCTGCCCGCCGCCCGGCGGACCGGGCGGACCAGGCCGCGCAGCAGCGCGGGCACCGGACGGCCGCGCAGGGCGGCCAGGTCGAGCGGGGCGGGGACCAGCACCGGACGGTCCGTCAGCAGGCCGGCCGCGTCGAAGAGCGCGGCGCCCTCGGCCGAGCCGATCGGGCGGATCCCGAGCCGGGCCAGGCGGGCGTGGTCGGTGGCGCTCAGGTGGCCGGTGATGCCACTGGCCTCGGCCCACTGGCCCCAGGCCAGCGACTGGGCCGGCAGGCCGATCGAGCGCCGGTGGGCGGCCAGCGCGTCCAGGTAGGTGTTGGCGGCGGAGTAGCTGGCCTGCCCCGGCGAACCGAGGACGGCGGCGACCGAGGAGTAGAGCACGAAGGCGGCCAGCTCGTGACCCCTGGTCAGCTCGTGCAGATGGCGGGCGCCGTCGGCCTTCGGGGCCCACACCGCCTCCAGTCGGGACGGCGTCAGCGAACCGAAGACACCGTCGTCCACCACACCGGCCGTGTGCACCACGGCGGTGAGCGGGTGCTCGGCCGGTACCGCGGCGATCGCGGCGGCCAGCGCCTCGCGGTCCGCCGCGTCGGCGGCCACGATGGTCACCCGTGCGCCCAATCCGGCCAGCTCCTCGCGGAGTTCGGCCGCACCGGGGGCAGCATCGCCGCTGCGGGAAAGCAGAAGCAGGTGCTTCACGCCGCGCCCGGCGACCAGGTGACGGGCCAGCAGCCCGCCCAGCACGCCGGTTCCACCGGTGATCAGCACCGTGCCCTCCGGGTCCCAGGGCCGCGCCTCGCCGTGCTCCGGCACGGTCACCCGGGCCAGCCTCGGCACGTGCACCCGGCCGTCGCGCAGGGCGAGTTGGGGCTCGCCGGAGGCCAGCACCGCCGGCAGCAGCCCGGCGACGTCACCGTCCACCAGGACGATCCGCTCCGGGTGCTCGGACTGCGCGGAGCGCAGCAGCCCCCAGACCGGGGCCACCACCGGGTCCGGTGCCTCGCCGGCGACGGAGACGGCACCGCTGGTCAGGACGACCAGCCGGGCCCCCGCGTTCGCCTCGTCCGCCAGCCACTCCTGCGTGGCGGTCAGCACCTCGGCGAGCACGCCCTCCCGGGCCTCGGCCCGCAGGACGGTGTGGCCGGGAAGCCCGTCCGCCTCCTCCGTCTCGGACAGCGCGAGCTCGGGCCACTCGACCGCGAACAGCGCGTCCCGGTCGACCGCCGGGGCGGTGCCCAGTGCGCCGTCCTGCACCGGCCGGGTGACCAGGGAGGCGAGCGAGATCACCGGGCGGCCCTCGGCGTCGGTGGCCTCGATGGCGTAGTCGTCCGCGCCGCTGACGGTGAGCCGGACCCGGATCCGGGCGGCGCCCGCCGCGTGCAGCGAGACCCCCCGGTAGGCGAACGGCAGGCGCCGCACCCCGGCCTCGCTGCCGTGCAGGGCCGGGAGTTGGGCCGCCGCGTCCAGCAGGGCCGGGTGGATGCCGAAGCGGGAGGCGTCCGGGACGAGCTGCTCGGGGAGGGCGGCCTCGGCGTACAGGGTGTCACCGTCGCGCCAGACCGTCTCCAGGCCGCGGAAGGCGGGTCCGTACTCCAGGCCGACCCCGGCCAGCAGCTCGTACGCCTCGGTGACCGGGATCTCCTCGGCGCCATGCGGCGGCCAGACGAAGGGCTCGGCAGCGGCCGTGCGCTCGGAGAGCAGACCGGAGGCGTGCCGGGTCCACTCCCCCGCCACGCCCGCCCGGGAGTGGACGGCGACCGGACGCGTCCCGTCCTCGGCCGACTCGCCGACGGTGACCTGGAGTTGGAGGGCGCCCTCGGCCGGGAGCAGCAGCGGCGACTCGACCACCAGCTCCTCCAGGGTGGCCGCGCCGACCTCGTCACCGGCCCGGACGGCGAGTTCGACCAGGGCCGCACCGGGCGCCAGGACGGTGCCGAGCGCCACGTGGTCGGCCAGCCAGGGGTGGGTGCGCAGCGAGAGGCTGCCGGTCAGCACCACGCCCGAGGAGCCGGCCGGGGTCAGGGCCGCGCCGAGCAGCGGGTGCTCGACCGCACCGAGGCCCAGGCCGCCGGCGTCGGCGGTCCGACGGGCGGGCTCCAGCCAGTAACGGCGGCGCTGGAACGGGTAGGTGGGCAGGTCGAGCTGCGGGCGGCGGGCGCCGCCGAACAGCGCGGCCCAGTCCACCGGGTGGCCCTGGACGTGGATCCGGGCCAGCGCGGTGACGGCGGTCCCGGCCTCGTCGCGGTCGCGGCGCAGCGCGGCTGCCGTGACGGGCTCGTCCAGGATGGTGCCGACCAGGCCGCTGAGCGTGCCGTCCGGGCCGAGCTCGACGAAGGTGCTGACGCCCTCGGCCGCCAACTCCCCGATGACGTCGGCGAAGCGGACCGCCTCGCGGACCTGGCGGACCCAGTACTGCGGGTCGGTGAGCTCGGCGGCGGTGGCGATCCGGCCGGTCAGGTTGGAGACCACCGGGATCTGCGGGGCGCTGTAGCCGAGGTGGGCGGCCACCCGGCCGAAGTCGGCGAGCATGCCGTCCAGGTGGGCGGAGTGGAAGGCGTGACTGACCTTCAGCTGCTTGGTCCGGCGGTCGGCGAAGCGCTCGCGGACGGCGGCCACGGCCTCGGCGTCGCCGGAGACCACCACCGAACGCGGGCCGTTGACGGCCGCGATCTCCGCACCGGGGACCAGGACCTCTCGTACCTCCTCCTCGGTCGCCTCGACCGCCACCATCGCACCACCACCGGGCAGTTCCTGCATCAACCGGGCCCGGGCCGCCACCAGCGAGGCCGCATCGGCCAGCGAGAACACCCCCGCCACGTGGGCCGCGGCCAGCTCACCGATCGAGTGCCCGGCCAGTAGGTCCGGCCGCACGCCCCAGGACTCGAAGAGCCGGAACAGCGCGACCTCCACCGCGAACAACGCCGGCTGCGTCCACCCCGTCTCGTCCAGACCCTCACCACTCGCGATCACCTCGCCCAGCGGCAGGCCGAGCGCCTCGGCCACCGCGTCGAAGGCCTGCGCGTAGACCGGGAAGGCGGCGTACAACTCCCGCCCCATGCCCACCCGCTGGCTGCCCTGCCCGGAGAACAGGAACGCCAGACCACCGGACCCGGCGGTCCCGCGCACCACACCCGGGCCGTCCAGCGCCCGCAGCGCCTCGACGCCGCCGAGCACCACCGCGCGCTCCTCCAGCGCGGCCCGCGCGGTCGCGAGCGACTGGGCGACCGCCGACGGGTCGGCCGTCGAGGCTAGGTCGGCGACCTGGTCGGCCTGGGCCACCAAGGCCTCCGGCGTCCGCGCGGAGAGCACGAAGGGCAGCACGGCCGGGGCCTCGGTGGCCACGACCACCGCGGCCTCCTCCGGCGCCTGCTCGATGATCACGTGCGCGTTGGTGCCGGAGACCCCGAAGGCGGAGACGCCGACCCGGCGCGGGCGGTCCAGCGCGGGCCAGGGCTGGTCCTCCGTCAGCACCCGCACCGTGCCCGCCGACCAGTCGACGTGCGGGGAGGGCTCGTCCACGTGCAGGGTGCGCGGCAGCACGCCGTTGCGGATCGCCAGCACCGACTTGATCACGCCCGCGACACCCGCCGCGGCCTGGCTGTGGCCGATGTTGGACTTCACCGAGCCGAGCCAGAGCGGGCGTTCGGCGTCGCGCTCCTGCCCGTAGGTGGCGATCAGGGCCTGCGCCTCGATCGGGTCGCCCAGCGTGGTGCCGGTGCCGTGTGCCTCCACCGCGTCCACCTCGTGGGCGGCGAGGCCCGCCTGGGCCAGCGCCTGGCGGATGACGCGCTGCTGGGAGGGACCGCTCGGCGCGGTCAGGCCGTTGGAGGCGCCGTCCTGGTTGACGGCGCTGCCGCGCAGCACCGCCAGCACCTGGTGCCCGTTGCGCCGCGCGTCGGAGAGCCGCTCCACCAGCAGCAGGCCCACGCCCTCGGCCCAGCCGGTGCCGTCGGCGGCCGCCGCGAAGGCCTTGCAGCGGCCGTCGGGCGACATGGCCCGCTGGCGGGAGAACTCCACGAAGGTGGTCGGGGTGGTCATCAGCAGCACGCCGCCCGCCACCGCCAGGTCCGACTCCCCGGCGCGCAGTGACTGCGCGCCGGGGAGTCGGACCTGGCGGTGGCGGGCGGCGTGCTGCTGATGACCACCCCGACCACCTTCGTGGAGTTCTCCCGCCAGCGGGCCATGTCGCCCGACGGCCGCTGCAAGGCCTTCGCGGCGGCCGCCGACGGCACCGGCTGGGCCGAGGGCGTGGGCCTGCTGCTGGTGGAGCGGCTCTCCGACGCGCGGCGCAACGGGCACCAGGTGCTGGCGGTGCTGCGCGGCAGCGCCGTCAACCAGGACGGCGCCTCCAACGGCCTGACCGCGCCGAGCGGTCCCTCCCAGCAGCGCGTCATCCGCCAGGCGCTGGCCCAGGCGGGCCTCGCCGCCCACGAGGTGGACGCGGTGGAGGCACACGGCACCGGCACCACGCTGGGCGACCCGATCGAGGCGCAGGCCCTGATCGCCACCTACGGGCAGGAGCGCGACGCCGAACGCCCGCTCTGGCTCGGCTCGGTGAAGTCCAACATCGGCCACAGCCAGGCCGCGGCGGGTGTCGCGGGCGTGATCAAGTCGGTGCTGGCGATCCGCAACGGCGTGCTGCCGCGCACCCTGCACGTGGACGAGCCCTCCCCGCACGTCGACTGGTCGGCGGGCACGGTGCGGGTGCTGACGGAGGACCAGCCCTGGCCCGCGCTGGACCGCCCGCGCCGGGTCGGCGTCTCCGCCTTCGGGGTCTCCGGCACCAACGCGCACGTGATCATCGAGCAGGCGCCGGAGGAGGCCGCGGTGGTCGTGGCCACCGAGGCCCCGGCCGTGCTGCCCTTCGTGCTCTCCGCGCGGACGCCGGAGGCCTTGGTGGCCCAGGCCGACCAGGTCGCCGACCTAGCCTCGACGGCCGACCCGTCGGCGGTCGCCCAGTCGCTCGCGACCGCGCGGGCCGCGCTGGAGGAGCGCGCGGTGGTGCTCGGCGGCGTCGAGGCGCTGCGGGCGCTGGACGGCCCGGGTGTGGTGCGCGGGACCGCCGGGTCCGGTGGTCTGGCGTTCCTGTTCTCCGGGCAGGGCAGCCAGCGGTGTGGGCATGGGGCGGGAGTTGTACGCCGCCTTCCCGGTCTACGCGCAGGCCTTCGACGCGGTGGCCGAGGCGCTCGGCCTGCCGCTGGGCGAGGTGATCGCGAGTGGTGAGGGTCTGGACGAGACGGGGTGGGACGCAGCCGCGTTGTTCGCGGTGGAGGTCGCGCTGTTCCGGCTCTTCGAGTCCTGGGGCGTGCGGCCGGACCTACTGGCCGGGCACTCGATCGGTGAGCTGGCCGCGGCCCACGTGGCGGGGGGTGTTCTCGCTGGCCGATGCGGCCTCGCTGGTGGCGGCCCGGGCCCGGTTGATGCAGGAACTGCCCGGTGGTGGTGCGATGGTGGCGGTCGAGGCGACCGAGGAGGAGGTACGAGAGGTCCTGGTCCCCGGTGCGGAGATCGCGGCCGTCACGGCCCGCGTTCGGTGGTGGTCTCCGGCGACGCCGAGGCCGTGGCCGCCGTCCGCGAGCGCTTCGCCGACCGCCGGACCAAGCAGCTGAAGGTCAGTCACGCCTTCCACTCCGCCCACCTGGACGGCCATGCTCGCCGACTTCGGCCGGGTGGCCGCCCACCTCGGCTACAGCGCCCCGCAGATCCCGGTGGTCTCCAACCTGACCGGCCGGATCGCCACCGCCGCCGAGCTCACCGACCCGCAGTACTGGGTCCGCCAGGTCCGCGAGGCGGTCCGCTTCGCCGACGTCATCGGGGAGTTGGCGGCCGAGGGCGTCAGCACCTTCGTCGAGCTCGGCCCGGACGGCACGCTCAGCGGCCTGGTCGGCACCATCCTGGACGAGCCCGTCACGGCAGCCGCGCTGCGCCGCGACCGCGACGAGGCCGGGACCGCCGTCACCGCGCTGGCCCGGATCCACGTCCAGGGCCACCCGGTGGACTGGGCCGCGCTGTTCGGCGGCGCCCGCCGCCCGCAGCTCGACCTGCCCACCTACCCGTTCCAGCGCCGCCGTTACTGGCTGGAGCCCGCCCGTCGGACCGCCGACGCCGGCGGCCTGGGCCTCGGTGCGGTCGAGCACCCGCTGCTCGGCGCGGCCCTGACCCCGGCCGGCTCCTCGGGCGTGGTGCTGACCGGCAGCCTCTCGCTGCGCACCCACCCCTGGCTGGCCGACCACGTGGCGCTCGGCACCGTCCTGGCGCCCGGTGCGGCCCTGGTCGAACTCGCCGTCCGGGCCGGTGACGAGGTCGGCGCGGCCACCCTGGAGGAGCTGGTGGTCGAGTCGCCGCTGCTGCTCCGGCCGAGGGCGCCCTCCAAACTCCAGGTCACCGTCGGCGAGTCGGCCGAGGACGGGACGCGTCCGGTCGCCGTCCACTCCCGGGCGGGCGTGGCGGGGGGAGTGGACCCGGCACGCCTCCGGTCTGCTCTCCGAGCGCACGGCCGCTGCCGAGCCCTTCGTCTGGCCGCCGCATGGCGCCGAGGAGATCCCGGTCACCGAGGCGTACGAGCTGCTGGCCGGGGTCGGCCTGGAGTACGGACCCGCCTTCCGCGGCCTGGAGACGGTCTGGCGCGACGGTGACACCCTGTACGCCGAGGCCGCCCTCCCCGAGCAGCTCGTCCCGGACGCCTCCCGCTTCGGCATCCACCCGGCCCTGCTGGACGCGGCGGCCCAACTCCCGGCCCTGCACGGCAGCGAGGCCGGGGTGCGGCGCCTGCCGTTCGCCTACCGGGGGGTCTCGCTGCACGCGGCGGGCGCCGCCCGGATCCGGGTCCGGCTCACCGTCAGCGGCGCGGACGACTACGCCATCGAGGCCACCGACGCCGAGGGCCCGCCCGGTGATCTCGCTCGCCTCCCTGGTCACCCGGCCGGTGCAGGACGGCGCACTGGGCACCGCCCCGGCGGTCGACCGGGACGCGCTGTTCGCGGTCGAGTGGCCCGAGCTCGCGCTGTCCGAGACGGAGGAGGCGGACGGGCTTCCCGGCCACACCGTCCTGCGGGCCGAGGCCCGGGAGGGCGTGCTCGCCGAGGTGCTGACCGCCACGCAGGAGTGGCTGGCGGACGAGGCGAACGCGGGGGCCCGGCTGGTCGTCCTGACCAGCGGTGCCGTCTCCGTCGCCGGCGAGGCACCGGACCCGGTGGTGGCCCCGGTCTGGGGGGCTGCTGCGCTCCGCGCAGTCCGAGCACCCGGAGCGGATCGTCATGGTGGACGGTGACGTCGCCGGGCTGCTGCCGGCGGTGCTGGCCTCCGGCGAGCCCCAACTCGCCCTGCGCGACGGCCGGGTGCACGTGCCGAGGCTGGCCCGGGTGACCGTGCCGGAGCACGGCGAGGCGCGGCCCTGGGACCCGGAGGGCACGGTGCTGATCACCGGTGGAACCGGCGTGCTGGGCGGGCTGCTGGCCCGTCACCTGGTCGCCGGGCGCGGCGTGAAGCACCTGCTTCTGCTTTCCCGCAGCGGCGATGCTGCCCCCGGTGCGGCCGAACTCCGCGAGGAGCTGGCCGGATTGGGCGCACGGGTGACCATCGTGGCCGCCGACGCGGCGGACCGCGAGGCGCTGGCCGCCGCGATCGCCGCGGTACCGGCCGAGCACCCGCTCACCGCCGTGGTGCACACGGCCGGTGTGGTGGACGACGGTGTCTTCGGTTCGCTGACGCCGTCCCGACTGGAGGCGGTGTGGGCCCCGAAGGCCGACGGCGCCCGCCATCTGCACGAGCTGACCAGGGGTCACGAGCTGGCCGCCTTCGTGCTCTACTCCTCGGTCGCCGCCGTCCTCGGTTCGCCGGGGCAGGCCAGCTACTCCGCCGCCAACACCTACCTGGACGCGCTGGCCGCCCACCGGCGCTCGATCGGCCTGCCGGCCCCAGTCGCTGGCCTGGGGCCAGTGGGCCGAGGCCAGTGGCATCACCGGCCACCTGAGCGCCACGACCACGCCCCGCCTGGCCCGGCTCGGGATCCGCCCGATCGGCTCGGCCGAGGGCGCCGCGCTCTTCGACGCGGCCGGCCTGCTGACGGACCGTCCGGTGCTGGTCCCCGCCCCGCTCGACCTGGCCGCCCTGCGCGGCCGTCCGGTGGCCCGCGCTGCTGCGCGGCCTGGTCCGCCCGGTCCGCCGGGCGGCGGGCAGCGGTGGTGCGGCGGCGGGGGAGGCCCCGCTCACGGAGCGGCTGGCCGCGCTGCCGGACCGGGCCGAGCGCCTCGCCACGGTGCTGCGCCTGGTCCGCACCGAGGTGGGCGCCGTGCTCGGCACGGACGCCGGCTCGGTCGGCGCGCAGCGGCCGTTCACCAGCCTCGGGCTGGACTCGCTGACCGCCGTGGAGCTGCGCAACCGGATCGGCGCGGCCACCGGTCTGCGCCTCTCCGCCACCCTGGTCTTCGACCACCCCAACCCGGCCGCCCTCGCCGAGCACCTGCTCACCGAGCTGCTGGGCGCGGCGAAGGCCCCGGCGGTCCGTACGGCGTCCCCGGCGCCGCTGCCCGCCGACGACCCGATCGCCATCGTCGGCATGGCCTGCCGCCTGCCCGGCGGGGTGACCACGCCGGACGAGCTCTGGCAGCTGGTGGCCGAAGGCCGGGACGCCGTCGGGGAGTTCCCGACCGACCGCGGCTGGGACCTGGAGAACCTCTACGACCCGGACCCGGAGCGGCCCGGCACCTCGTACACCCGGCACGGCGGATTCCTCGACCGGGCCGCGAGTTCGACGCCGCGTTCTTCGGCATCTCCCCGCGCGAGGCACTGGCCACCGACCCCCAGCAGCGCCTGCTGCTGGAGACCGGGTGGGAGGCGCTGGAGAGCGCCGGCATCGACCCGGCCACCCTGCGCGGCAGCCGGACCGGCGTCTTCGCCGGGATGATGTACCACGACTACGCGCCCCGGGTCCGTGAGGTCCCGGCGGAGCTGGAGGGCTGGCTCGGCAACGGCAGCGCGGGCAGTGTCGCCTCGGGCCGGATCTCCTACACCTTCGGTTTCGAGGGCCCGGCCGTCACGGTGGACACCGCCTGCTCCTCCTCGCTGGTCGCCCTGCACCTGGCCGCGCAGTCGCTGCGGGCCGGGGAGTGCGACCTGGCCCTGGCCGGTGGCGTCGCGGTGATGTCCACCCCGACCACCTTCGTGGAGTTCTCCCGTCAGCGGGCGCTCTCCGAGGACGGCCGCTGCAAGGCCTACGCGGGGGCGGCGGACGGCACCGGCTGGGGCGAGGGCGTCGGCCTGCTGCTGGTCGAGCGGCTCTCCGACGCGCGGGCGCAACGGTCACCAGGTGCTGGCGGTGCTGCGCGGCAGCGCCGTCAACCAGGACGGCGCTCCAACGGCCTGACCGCGCCGAGCGGTCCCTCCCAGCAGCGCGTCATCCGGCAGGCGCTGGCCCAGGCGGCCTTGCCGCGCACGAGGTGGACGCCGTCGAGGGCCACGGCACCGGCACCCGCCTGGGTGACCCGATCGAGGCCCAGGCGCTGCTCGCCACCTACGGCCAGGACCGCGAACAGCCGCTGCTGCTCGGCTCGTTGAAGTCCAACATCGGCCACACCCAGGCCGCCGCCGGCGCGGCCGGGGTGATCAAGATGGTGCAGGCCATCCGCCACGGCGTGCTGCCGCAGACCCTGCACGTGGACGAGCCGTCCCCGTACGTGGACTGGTCGGCCGGTGCGGTCGAGCTGCTGACCGAGCGTCAGGACTGGCCCGGGGTGGACCGCCCGCGCCGGGCCGGGATCTCCTCCTTCGGGGTCTCCGGCACCAACGCCCACGTGATCATCGAGCAGGCCCCGCAGGAGGCGCCCGCTCCCGAGCGCGGCGCCACCCCGCCGGTGCTGCCCTTCGTGGTCTCGGCCCGCACCCCGCAGGCCCTGCGCGAGCAGGCCGGGCGGGTGGCCGAGGCGCTGGAGGGCGCCGAGCCGGTCGACGTGGCGCACGCCCTGGTCACCACCCGGGGGGCGCGTTGGAGGAGCGGGCCGTGGTGGTCGGCGGACCCGGACGGGCTGAAGCTGCTCGCCCCCGGCGCACCCCTCGCCCGCGCTGGCCACGGCAGGGACGACGTGGACGGGACGGGACCGTCTTGTCTTCCCCGCAGGGATCCAGTGGGCCGGCATGGCGGTTCGGAACCCTCCTGGGACACGCAACGGGCCTTCGCTGGCCCGGATTCGCGGAGTGCGCGGGGCCCTCGCCCCGCACACCGATGGTCGCGCCTGTGAGAGTGTTGCGCCCCGGCGAGAGGGCCGCGGCACGGCCTGGACCGGCGTGGGGACGCTGGTCGCAAGCCGGTGCTGGGGCCGTGATGGTCTCGCTGGCCCGAGCTTGGCAGGCCCACGGCCGTTCCGCCCCGAACGCGGTGGGTGGTCGGCCACAGCCAGGGGCGAGGAGATCGCCGCCGCCGTGGCGGCCGGCGGCTGAGCCGGGCTGGCCGACGGCGCACGTGCGGGTGGTGGCCCCTGCGCAGCAGGGGGGCCATCCTGGCCCTCTCGGCCGGGGCGGAATGGCCTCGGTGTGTGCCCCCCCCCCCGCTAGCCCGCCGCCACGAGGTCACGAGCGGTTCGCGCATGGGCGGCCGGCTCTCGGTCGCAGTGGTCAACGGCCCCCCTCCGCCACCGTGGTCTCCGGCGAGCCGCAGGCGCTGGCGAACTGGTCGAGGGCTAGGGCGGAGGCTAGGCCGGGCCCGCTGATCCCGGTGGATAAGCCGCATCTCCGCCAGCGTGGACGGCCTGCGGGAGGAGCTGTGGAGCTGGTCTCCCGGTCGACCGCGCACCGGCCGAGGTGCAGTCTGCTCTCCTCATTCAGCACCTGGGTGACTGTGCAGTGAATTCATCTCCGCAGGCGACCTGGACGCCGAATTAACTGGGTGAACCAAACTGACGAGAGACCCGTCCGCTTCGAGGAGAGACCAACACCCCCCGGCCCGAGCGCTGGCGCCGAGGCCACACTGTCTTCGTCGAGGTGAGCACGCACACTTGCTCACCGTCCGCTCAGAGACCTGAGTCCGCCGGGCCGGACGGGGTTCGTCCCCGTCCAACGGAAACATTGCCGGAACCACGGCCAGCCTGGACACGCTTCCTGCTCTCGGCAGCCAAACTCTGGT